>JBAWBE010000329.1:0-5221 GCA_049589635.1 Terriglobales bacterium | reverse complement strand
GCGTAAACGGCGGCGTGATCGACGCGCTCTCCAAAGGCCAGATAGAGCGTGCTGGTGGCGGCCGCATAATTGACGGGCAGCATTTGAACCGCTTCGAGGATGGAAAGGGGAATGCTGCCGGGAGAATTTACAACGGTGAGATCGAGAGAAGAGACGACCGGGCATCCCCACTGAAGGGCGAGAGCGGCGGTGACATCCTGTTCGGTGGCGAAGCCGAGTTTCTCGAACCAGTCGCCGATTTTGACAACGCGGCCGTCGTTGCTCTGGTTGCTACTCTGGGCGCGGGTCTGGGCGCGACTCTGGGCATCGAGCGCGGCGCGCACTTCGGCGTGTGTGAGCTTGCCGCGGGCGACCATGAGCAACCCGAGAGGAATACGGTTGGGCGGCGGAAGCGGCGGGTTCATCGTAAGCAGGCGCGACAACTCCGCGGCCAGCGCCAGCTCAAGGCATTGCGTCTGGCAATAGGACTTGCCGTCGAGAAATATTTTGGGGTCGCGGCGGAATCGTCTCCAGCGGGTTTTCAATGCTGTACACAGCGGCGAGGTACAGCTCGCAACGTTGAAATTGGAATTGGAAGCGGAGGCGAGGCGGCGTTTGATCCAGTCGGCGGATCGAGCGAGGGGCTGGTGAAAAGACATGTCGCAAATCCTTCTTGAAAATAATCTTTGCCGCCCGAAGTCAGGCGGGCTTAGCTGCGCGGACAGGGGCGGAATCGACGACATCCGTCACGCGTAATCCATACTTGCCATCGATGACGACGACTTCGCCGCGCGCGATGATGCGTCCGTCGAGCAAAAGGTCAACGGGAGAATTGAGTTGGTTCTCGAGTTCGACCACCATGCCGGAACTGAGTGCGAGCACATCGCGGAGCAGCATGCGGCGGGTTCCAAAGCGCAGTTTGACGCCCAGTCCAACATCGAGCAAACGGTGATAGCCGGCCGCGTTCGCGGGAAGCGCGACAGATTGGGAAATGGCAACTGGTTCGGAAACGGCAGCGGGCGCCGGCGGAGAAGCAGTTTCGGCAGCGGCCGAAGAGCGCGACGCAAAGGCGACAGCGAGCGCGGGGCTAAGACCGATTTCGAGTGCGATCTCGACACCGGCTTCTTCGCGTGTGCGGAGCGTAGCGACGGCGTCGGCCGCCCATGCCCAGGGAGCCTCCACGCGAGCGAGTTGAAGCTGAACTGACCCACCGGCCGCAGCGCTGAGCGCGGTAGCCGCCAGCCCAAGGATCTGGCGCAAGAGTTCGTCGAGCGCATCGCGGTCGTCGTTTGAAATCTCGTTGGAAATCTTCGCGACGGTTTCGGGAGGTCCGCCGGCTGCTGCGGGGTCGGCGGGCGCGGCGATCTCCCCAAGCAACTTATGAGCGAGAAGAATGCCCGATGAAACGGATAGGCGGAGCGCCATCTCTCCCTGAATGGCGCCGGCAGCGGCAACCGTATAGCGCAAGTCGGAGGCGGCGGCGTGGAAGGGCTCTGTGCTCAGCTCGAAGGACTGCGACTCGCCGGAGATTTGCGAGAGCACATTCTGCGCGCAGGCCCTCCAGGCGTCGAACCAGGGCAAGAGGTCAGCACGCAGCGCTTGGGAATTTTGTGCGGAGACGTTGGTCATGGGTTGCTCGTCATGGTTTGGTCATTCCTACTCACTGTCGTGGCTTAATGCCGTTGTCTGGGCGTTGTTGTTGGCTGTTGTTTGCTTTTTTTCCGTTAGTCATTTTCTGTTAGTCATCCTTCGTCAATCACGGTCCAGTCGCGGACGAAAGCTGTGGTTCTAGCGCGAGAACCCGGGCCGCACGCCTGGTTTGCACACGCACCGGCGTGGCCGAGCACAGTGGAACGCCGTCCACCTCCATCATGGCGGGAGCGGATGCGTTCAACTGAAAGGGCAGCAAGTCGCCGGTCGTAAGCCGGGAGAGATTCTCGAGAGGAACCTCGAGATGGGACATGGTGAGTTCGACCGAGAAGGGGCAGTCGAGCAGCTTCTTGCAAATCTGTTCGCGGGATTCATGGCCGACACGGGGACGCTGATAGATATTTTCGGTGGAAATTTTGCGGAGAAGCGCATTCGAGACCAGCGCCGGAATGGCCACGTTGAGGGTGCCGCTCGACTCCGCCAATTTGATTTCGAAGCTCAGGCAGAGATTCTTTTCGTCGGGCGGCATCAGGCGCTGGACCTGCGAGATGTGCTGGCTGGCCGAAAAATTGAACTCGAGCTTGATGGCCTGCCAGGCAGTCTGCAGCTCCCGGCAGATGATGCGGACGATGCCTTCGAAAATCTGCTCCTCGATTTCGCTCAGTTCGCGGCTCGTTCCGTCGGATAGACCTTCACCTCCAAGCATGATGTCGATGACGGGGGAAGCAATGCCGAGGTCAAATTGCATCACGCTCACGCAGCCAAATGGGGCGAGATCGCAGGATGCGAGGTAAGTCTTTTCGGGCACACGCTGGAAAAACTCGCGATAAGTGAGGTGCTCGGCGGAGACCAGGTGGCAGTCGAAGACAACGCGGAGAAATCCGCCGATCGAGGTGGTGAGGTTGCGCGCGAAGAGTTCATGGAGCTGGTTGATGGCGCGCAATTGCTCGCGTCCAATTTGCCCAGCCTGCCGTATATCCCACGGCTGAACGACGGGCCCGGTAGAACGGCTGGCGCCGGCGCCGCCCGACGCGGCTCGCACCATGGCATCGATTTCGCCTTGATTGAGAACTTTTTCCATATTCCCTAATACTCTCTTGTGTGGTCCTTCGTGGTTCTTAAAGTCCGGCCGCGACCGGTTTGGTTCAGCTGGCTCCCGCACTTTTGGCGCGGGACTGTTGGTGTTGTGCACTCACGTCGAGTACGCTGAGACGGGAACGCAGGCGAACCATAGCGAGCGAATGGATCTGCGAAACGCGCGATTCCCCGATACCCAGCACCACCCCAACTTCTTTCATGGTCAATTCCTCGAAGTAGTAAAGGGAGAGCACACGCTGCTCTTTCTCGGGCAGCTCGGCGATGGCACCGGCGAGCAACTCCTTCATCTCGGAGCGCAGACACTGAAAGAACGGCGTTTCCTCTACCTTGGCGGCGATTGAATCGGAGAGGTCTTCTTCCTTGCCGCTGTGCGCGGACTCGATGCGCAGGCTGCCGATTTCAAGTGAATCAAGCTCAGCGAGCAGACTCTGCAAGTCCTCGAGCCGAATGCCGAGGGTCCCTGCCAAGTCAGTTTCGGTCGGAGTACGTCCCAGCTTGACTGCGATCTGGTTATAGGCCTCCTCAACCTGGCGTCCCTTGCGCCGTAATTCACGGGGGCTCCAATCAAGTTCGCGGAGGCTGTCGAGGATCGCGCCTCGAATGCGGAACTTGGCGTAAGAGCTGAACTGAACATGCTTGGATTGATCGAACTTGCCGAGCGCATCGATCAGACCGACGACGCCCGCGTGCACGAGATCCTCGAAAGGAACGTGGCGAGGCAAACGCTCGTGAATGCGGCGCGCGATATAGCGGACCTGCGGCAACTGCTCCATCAGAACGCGCTCGCGCTCAGCTTCGTTGGCGACACCGTGGTAGGCGTCAGTGGGATTTTTCTGCATGCCATGCTCCTTCAATTCCAGAGGCGCTCTCGCCACTCACCGCCGTCGTGCCGACGGCTTTCGCAGCAACTCTTGCGACGTTTCTTGCCGCTGTGTCTTGTCTGAACCGCGGATCACGCGGGTGTTCATCGGGCGTTCAGCGGACGATCTCATCGCACGATCCCCTGGGACTGCACATGGACAAGGGAGGGAATTTCGAGCGGCGAAAGCACCACCACTTTGGGGAGAAAGGGTTCGAGCAGACGCCGCAGGTGAAAGCGCGCCGGGGTGGGGCAAAGCAGGATGGGCGCGGTTTGCGCGACCTGATCCCCAGCGAGACGCTTGAGGCTGTCGAGTACGCGCCGCACAAACGAGGGCTGCAGTCCGGTGCTGGTGGCGGGCGCAGCCTGCGGGGCAAAGGCGCGGTTCAGTTCCTCTTCGATGGTGTGATCGAGGGTGAGCACGCGCAGCGAGCCATCGTCAGAGAGCAGTGGACGAACCAAGGCGCGGCCGAGCGCTTGCCGCGCCGCTTCGACGAGCAGGACGGGATGTTTGGTCGAGGCCGTGGCATCAAGCAGGGCCTCAAGAATGCTTCCAAGATCGCGGATCGAGACCTGCTCGCGCAGGAGTTGTTGCAGAACTTTCTGGACCTCGCCAAGCGAGAGTACTTTGGGGACAAGTTCCTCGACGAGCTTGGGATGGCCGTCGCCGAGCCGGTCGAGGAGCCGCTTGGTTTCCTGGCGCGTCAGCAATTCGTAGGCGTGCTGGCGGAGTACTTCCGAAAGGTGGGTGGAGAGGACCGAGGTCTGATCGACGACGGCGTAACCGCTGGTCAGCGCCTGGGACTCGAGGGCGCGCCCAATCCAAAGCGCGGCGACTCCGAAGGCGGGCTCGCGCGTAGGCGTGCCCGGGAGCGGCGGCGGGGAGAGTTCGGAGCTGATGGCGAGTACCCGGTCGGCAAGCATCTCCCAGCGGGCAATTTCGACGCCGCGCAGCGAGATGACATATTCGCGGGCCTTGAGGCGGACGTTGTCGGTGATATGAATGGGCGGGACGATGAAGCCGAGCTGCACGGCAAGATTGCTGCGCAGCGATTTGACGCGGGCGAGAAGCTGTCCGCCTTGCGCGGCATCGACCAGCGGGACGAGCGCGTAACCAACTTCGAGAGAGAGATCGTCGAGCTTGAGCAGGTCTTCAAGCAAGTCGGCTTTAGCGCCACCCTTTTTGTCTTTGTCTCCGAGCGCGGCGGAGGAACCGGGCACGGCGGACTCTTTTTCCGCATCCTTCGAAGCAGCCGGCAGCCGCATGGCGATAAAAGTGGCGAGCGCGCCCACCGCGAGGAACGAGAATTTAGGCAGCCCTGGAATCAGAGCGAGCGAGAACATCACGCCCGCGGCAATCTGCAAGGGACGACGGCGCGAAAAAAGCTGCGTTCCTAGATCGACCGAGAGGGTCGAACCGGACGAGGCGCGGGTCACCACCATGCCACCGGCCATCGAGACGAGGAGCGATGGGATCATGGTAACGAGGCCGTCGCCGACGGTGAGAACGGTGTAGGTCTTGAGCGCCTCGCGAAAAGGAATATCGAGCTGAAAGACTCCGATGAGGAAGCCGGCGAGAATGTTGATGGCGGTGATAAGAATAGTGGCGATCGAATCGCGCTGGTTGAAGCGCGC
>JBAWBE010000328.1:0-15789 GCA_049589635.1 Terriglobales bacterium | reverse complement strand
AGTCTATGTTCTGGGAGCGGGCGCCCGCGACCCGCAGAAGCCGCATCGCGAAGACGAGCTCTATTACGTTGTGCGCGGCCGTGCTCGCATGCAGATCGGAGCGCGCGAGTCGGCCGAACATTCTCCCGTCGAACATTCCCCCGTCGAACATTCCGAGGTGCGAGCGGGCTCGGTGATCTTCGTTGAGGCGGAGCGCGAGCATCGCTTCTACGACATCACCGAAGAATTGGAAGTGCTCGTGTTTTTCGCTCCCGCCGAGCAAGAGTGAGTAGACCTCTCGCGGTGTGCAAACTTTTTCCCGAAATAAATTCCGACTTCGCCTTTTTACCTTCCGTTGACAATCCCCGCAGGTTACACTGCTACGCTGATTCGCTGGCCGAGCGGGGTGACTTCCCGCGTCCAATGCGGCCAAACGGGGGATAGGAATGAAAGTGGAGCGCAGAACAAGACAGCTGCCAACAGTTTTTGTCTTACTTGTAGTCGCCGCCTGTGCACTTTTCTCGGCCGCCAGCGCAACCGCTCAAACCGGAGCCTGGCTCACGCACTCGCATGACGAGCAGCACACAGGGTTATCGACGGTTCAGTCGCAATCGCTCAGCTCCATTCATTGGCATACCCCGGTCGACCTCCATCCTCCCGGAGGCGAGATTTTTATTCATTACGGATCGCCGCTGGTTACCGCGGCAAACACGGTGATCGTTCCCGTGAAGACCGGCGATAACAGCTTCCGCGTTGAAGCGATCAACGCAGCGACCGGCAAAAAAGTTTGGCAGCTCAACACCAAGTGGCAGGCCCCCGGAGCGGATTTCGTGCCCGGTCTCGGCCCCACCATTTCCGGCAGCACCCTCTATATCCCCGACATCGCCGGTCGCGTCATCGCGCGCCAGAATCCCGACCTGAAGGCGCAGAAGATGGCCAAGCTCTATTTCTACGGCGCAAAGAATTTTCACAAGAATCCGACGGCCTACGAGCAGAACATCCAGATCGACACACCGCTCACCACGGACGCGGCGGGCGATCTTTTTTTCGGATTTCTGTCCCTCGGCTCGACGCCCCTGAATTTGCAAGGCGGAATTGCCAGGATTGCCGCCAATGGCACAGGCACCTGGGCATCGGCCGCGACCCTCAGCGGCGATCCCTCCGTCTTCGAAGTTTCTATCAGCGCCGCGCCCGCGCTTTCGCCAGATGGCAGCATTTTGTATGTCGCAGTCGATAACGGCAACGATGGCTACCTGCTGGCCCTGAACAGCGTGACGCTCGCTCCAATCGGCAAAGTGCTGCTGAAGGATCCCTCATCAGGCCTCGATGCGATCATCTTCGACGCCAGCTCTGCGACGCCCACCGTCGGTCCGGATGGCGACGTCTACTTCGGCGTGATCGAAAACCCATTCCCCAATCACAACGATCGTGGATGGATGCTGCACTTCAACGCCGACCTCACCCAGACCAAAACCCCCGGCAGCTTTGGCTGGGACGACACCGCCTCGATCGTCCCGTCGACCATGGTGCCGAGTTACACAGGATCGTCCACCTATCTATTGATGACGAAATACAACAACTATTGCGGCTCCGGCTCCGGCAACGGGAAAAATGAAATTGCAATTCTCGATCCGAACGCCAGCGAACACGATCCGATTATTCCGAGCACCCTGGTCATGAAGGAAGTCCTGACCCACATCGGCGTAACTCCGGATCCCGACTGCCCCGGCGGCGTAAAAGAATGGTGCATCAACACGGCCGCCATCGATCCATTCACGAAGTCAGTGCTCGCCAACAGCGAAGACGGAAAACTCTATCGCTGGGATCTGACCTCAAACACATTCACAGAAATGATCACCCTTTCGACCGGGATCGGAGAAGCCTACACGCCAACCGTAATCGGCGCAGACGGCACAGCCTACGCAATCAACGACGCGATCCTGGACGCGATCGGAATAAGTACGAAGTGATCAGATACCGACCGGCGGGCGGCCCATTCAAGCCTTTTCTGGCTTGAGTGGGATCCAACCGGATTTTGGAAGGGCGCCACCAACTCCCCAAAGCATTGCGGATTTAGCCGCTGAGGTCCGGCAATCGATGCCAGAGAACTGCTCTGGCCGACGCCAAAGGCTGGCCGGGGCTCCCAGAATCTTGTAACGTCCAACGCCCTTCTTGCACTACTACCAGTAGTTGCGACCCTAAGCAGACAAAATCACTAGTCCAGTTGCGTGGACCTGCTCGGTGCGGGGTGGAGATTCGCCGCAATCACCCACTCGCTCAATTCCACAGCAGACTTGAGGTGAACTAACGTGGCCTCGCGGCAACGAGGTCGCGGATGCTCTCAGAGGCGTAATGGCCGCAGCCGACACGATACCGAGCCATGGCTTCTTGCGACTCGCAGGTTGCCTGGAGTGAGGACTCGACCTGAACCCATTGAAATATCAGGGATTTAACGCGACTTTGTGTGCCAAGTAAATGTTTTCGCAATTCATGACGAGATTTGCTTCGACTTTGCGCTGTTAGAGACAGAGGACAAATTTCTCGGTGAGCTCGGTTCTCTGTTGAACTCAAACCACCAACCGCGAGGAAAGGAGCATGCCATGAAACTCAAGACGAAGCTGAAAGCTGGAAGACTCTCGAGCAACCACAACCCCACTGTTCGCTAACCGCAGAGGAGCAAACATCTGCCGGTCAGCACCACTGTGACAACGCTGTGAGGAAAGGAAACACCATGAAACTCAAGACGAAGCTGAAAGCTGGAAAACTCGCTGCCAACCACAACACCACCGTTCGGAGAATCTCATGAAACTCAAAACGAAGCTGAAAGCTGGAAAACTGGCTGGCAACCACAACACCACTGTTCGTTAACTGACGGCGATCCGCGGCGTCGGAAAACGAGGTCGCGGGCGCCGTAGCGAGAACCGGTTGCTGGTTTTTTGTATTCGGCCTTGTCGTCTTTTCTGCCGCATTTTCGATATTACCTAATAGAGGTCTGGCTTGATCCACCTCCGATGTCGGCGGATTTGGTCAGGACTTAGGACAATCGCAGGAGGACGATATGAAACTCAAGACAAAACTGAAAGCTGGAAGGCTCGCTGCCAACCATAACCCTACCGTTCGTTAACCGCAGCAATCCGCGGCCTCGGAGAAAGAGGTCGCGGATCGCTGTCAGGAAATCACGTCCATGAATACAGAGAGCGCCGTCGAGTTTCAAGAGCAGGCTTGGAATCTGCAAGCCGAAGGGAAACTGGAAGAAGCGGCGGCCGCCTGCGAGAAGGCAATAGAGTTGCTGGATGCGTCCGGCGACCAAGATTCTCCTGACGCGGCAAATCTCCTCAACGATCTCGCCGAGATTCAAATGCAACGTCAGAACTTTCAGACGGCCATGTCATTGGCCGAACGGGCCCACGCCATCGAAGACGCATTGGGCGATCGATTCGCCGGCGAGTCCGCTGCGCGCGTGCGTTACCGGACTCTGCAACTAATCGGTGAAGTCTGCCGCATTGTTGGCGAGCTAAAACGCGCGGAAATCAGTCTGCTAAACGCCCTGTCGATCGTGAGCGTGGAGTTCGGCGAAGCCTCGGAAGAAGTGGCCGAGGCACGGAATAATCTCGGAGTGCTCTACAAGAGCCAGGGCCGCTTCGATGACGGCTTGCGGCTGTACGAACAAGCGTTGCGCTTTGTAACCATGATCCACGGCGAGGACTGCCTAGCCTGCAGTGTCATCTATCACAACATCGGCGGCATCTTGCACTCCAAAAGTGATTTCGTCTCGGCTGAGCGCCCAGGACGGAGAGCCTGGGAAATTTCTCGATACCTGTTGGGTGAAGACGACCCACAAACTCTCTGCGACGCCGTCGCCTATGCCGGGATTCTCGATGGCCTTGAGAGATATGACGAGAGCGAACCCATCTACCGGCGAGCGCTCGCGATCTTCGAAAAGACCCTCGGATCCGAGCACTATGAAGTCGCTTCGAGCCTGCACAACCTTGCCGCGGTGGTTTGCGCGCGCGGCGATCTTGAAGAGGCCGAACAGCTCTACCGGGAGGCACTTACGATCAAAGAGAAAATACTGGGCGTGGAAAATCCGGATGCAGCTCTAACGCGCAACAATCTTGGCGCTTTGCTCAACACGCTCGGACGGCCAAATGAAGCCGTGCCCCTGCTCAAGAGCGCAGTACAGATTCTTCGGGAACGTCTTGCACCGGACCATCCCCACTTGGCGCTCGCCAGCGCGAACCTGAATCAGGCGCTTCGCTCTTCGACGGCTTAGTCGCAGGCGATCGGCGTCGTCTTGATCACCGCTAATGCAAAAAAGGAACCAAGAGACAAATACGAAGTGATTAAGTGCCAGAGGATCAAATACCAAGTCATGTAGGGACGAATAGTATCAGGGCACGGCTTCAGCCCTGCCCTGAGCTCGTCGTGATATCTCCGCTTTAGCCGCTCTGCCGCGCGTCACCCAATTCCCCGAATTGTCATCCTGAGTCGAGCGTAGAACTTGCTCGTGGGCGCGCCATTCCCAAATCGCAAGGTACAGACGTCGAAATCATAGAAGCTGTGAATTCGAACAAACTGGCCCACGCGGACTTCCCGCCTTAGCCGCAAACTCCTAGACATACCGACTACTAAAGGGTAGGTCCATAAGAGGACTATCGCAGGCGGCATCGCAGCGAGGAGAATGGTCGGATAGCGAGACTCGGAGTGTAAGAGAAACAAAATTCATCTTCTCGTCGACATAGAGATCACGGTCAGGAGTCACCGGGAAAGAAGAACGTAACATGGAGAATGGACCATGCTCTATTGCGACGCGAGTAATAGTGAACAAACTCCCTACATATCTTATTGCTGGAGTTGTCCCGAGTAACAAGGTTCCCGTGCCACAGCGGTTGATCGAGAAAAAGATCGAGACGAAGATCGAGAGGAAGAAGGATGACGGTCATGCGTAGATACTATAGTCACAAGATCTGGTTCATATCATTCCTGCTGCTCATCTTCAGCCTCGGATGCTGCAATTCAGGAGCTAACCCAGTTTTAGTTCCGCCCACCGCGATCTCCGAAACCCCTCCGACCGGTGCGGGTGGCGCCTGTCCCAATACAGTAGTGACCGCCACCTTCAGCGTGCCCATGAATCCTGACACCATCAATAGCACAACTTTTACTGTGACAACGGGCACTCCACCCGTAGCCGTCGATGGAGTAGTTACCTATGCTGCGTCCAGCAACACCGCGACCTTTACGCCGTCCGCCGCTCTCGCCCTGACCACGACTTACAATGCCACCATTACAACTGGTGCCGAGAACGAGCAGGGTATCGCGTTGGCAAGTAACTTTGTATGGAATTTTACAACCGGTAACACGACGTGTGCAGGAGGTCCACCCACCGTCAATTCCGTAACCCCTCCGACTGGCACTGGCGGTATATGTCCCAACACCGTGGTTGTTGCCACGTTCAGCGAGGCGATGAATCCCTCCACGATCAATAGCACAACCTTTACCTTGACAGCAGGTACTCCACCCGTAGGAGTGGCAGGAGTAGTTACCTACGATGTGCCAAGCCACGTCGCAACTTTCACACCCACCGACCCTCTCGCACTGAGCACTCTCTATACGGCCACCATTACCACCGGGGCCCAGGACCTCGATGGCAACGCGCTCGCCGCTGATTATGTGTGGACGTTCACCACCTCGGCCACAGCTTGTTCCGCCGGTGTACCCCTCGGATCGGCCTGCACGTTCGGAATTCTGGGTGGCTCTACCGTCACCAACTCTGGAGTATCCACGTTTGTTTCCGGGGACATTGGCGTGTGGCCTGGGACCGCGATCACTGGATTTACGCCGTCGAATTATAGCGGCACGGAACATGCCGGCGACGCGGTTGCCCAGACGGCTCAGGGTGACTTGACCACCGCGTATGACTATGCCACGGGAGCGGCTGGAGGAATCATCCTCCCCGCGGACATAGGAGGGGAAACTCTTGTTCCCGGTGTTTATAAGACGACCAGCGCCCAGCCCTCGCTGGGGATCACCGGAAACCTTACCCTCAGCGGCAACGGCGTCTACATCTTCCAGATCGTCTCCACACTGACGACGGCTGCCAACAACAGCGATGTCATTCTGAGCGGCGGCGCCACGTCTGAAAACGTGTATTGGCAGGTCGGCAGTTCGGCCACGCTCGGCACCAGCACAACGTTTGCGGGAACCATCATGGCCCAGGCGTCCGTCTCGCTTGACACCGGCGCGACGCTGAACGGCAGAGCCCTGGCCCGCACCGGCGCAGTCTCATTGCTAAGCAATCCGGTGAATGTGCCGCCCTGTCCGTGAGGTGTCTGTCCATGACGTATCTGTCAATGACGTATTCGGTAGTGAGATCGGCTTGAGACCGGTTCACTACCGGACAAACCAGAAACATGATTTCCCGTTGTTGAAGCTCGGAGGAATTTGGCACATGTCATCTCATTCCCATAACTCCCGTGGCCACGTTGCAGTTATGTTGTTGGCAATGATTGCTCTCCTGTGCAGCGTTGGCATGCTCGCCGCGCAGGATTCGCCTGCTCCCAAATGGGAACTTTACGGCGGATATTCCGCGTTCAACCCGGGCTGCGATCTGAACGGCCTTCTTCCAGGAGGAACAGTTCCGGTATCCAGTTGCGTGAAATGGGATCCACGGGGCGTGGGCGCGAGCGTCACCTTTGACTTTAACCGCTGGTTCGGATTGTCAGTCGACAGCAGCGGGCAGTGGGGCAGCGGTAACTCCGGGATCGCTGCTCGAATCGACCAAGTCGAATTCTTCAACCTCTCGGCCGGGCCCAAGATAACTTATCGCACACACTATTTTTTCCCGTTTCTGGAAGCCCTCCTCGGGGAACATCGCCTTGCGTCGGAAGTCTTCGGGAACGACCACGAATTCGGCTTCATGACCGGTGGCGGCCTCGATCTGAACTTGACCCGGCATTTCGCCTGGCGCGTGTTCCGAGCCGATTTCGTATTGTCCAATCATCAATTTGGTCCGTCGTCGATCGTTCCGCCCACTGATGTGAGAGGTGTACGACTGCAAACTGGCCTGGTATTTATGTTTGGAGGTGCACAGCCTGAGCCGCAAGTCTCAGCAAGCTGTACGATCAACCCAAGTACGGTCATGGCGGGCGAACCCGCGACGGCGACCGCCGTAGGCGGCAACTTCAATCCCAACCACACGTTGAACTACACCTGGCACAGCACCGGCGGACAAATCACCGGCAATACAGATACCGCGACCATCCGCACCAACGGTGTGGCGGGAGGCAATTACGAGGTTACAGCGAATATTTCTGATCCCCGGATGAAGCATGGTGGCGAGGCAAGCTGCATGACCACCTTCATCGTGAAGGACTTGCCCAGGAATCCACCGATCTTTTCATGTTCGGCTGATCCGATGACAGTCCCAAGCGGTACGCCGTCCACCATCAGTTGCACCTGCACCAGTCCTGACAACGTCCCGGTTGCAGTAGGTGGTTGGACTGCGAGCGGCGGTGGCGTCTCCAATAGTGGCAGCAACACAGAAGCTCTGGACACGTCCGGAGTTTCACCCGGCCCGATCACAGTGAGTGCGACCTGCACCGACTCACGCGGCTTGAATGCTCCCGCGACCGCCCAGGTGATGGTTGAGAACCCTCCGCCATCGCCGGACTTCCTGAAGCTGGAAAGTAGACTAGCACTCCACAGCATTTACTTTGCGACCGCCCAGCCCAGAGCCACGAACCCCGAAGGCGGTTTGCTTGAAAGCCAGCAGCAAACGCTCATTGCGCTGGCAGACGATTTCAGGAGGTATCTCGATTCGAAGCCAGACGCCCACTTGACCCTCGAAGGCCATGCCGACCCGCGAGCCTCGGTGGAATACAATCAGGCGCTCTCCGAACGGCGGGTTGAGCGTGTAAGAGGCTTTCTGGTCGAACACGGCGTCCCCGTCGCCAACCTGGAAACAAAGGCTTTTGGTGAGCAAAAAAATCTAACCGAAGACCAGGTAAAAGACGCAGTCGAGAAAAACCCAGAGCTGAGTCCAGAACAGCGTCAGCGGGTGCTCCTCCACCTCGAAACGATCCTGCTGGCAAGTAACCGTCGCGTAGACGTCACTCTGAGCACGACGGGGCAGAAGTCTGTCCGGGAATACCCCTTTAACGCAGCCGATTCCCTAACCCTGCTGCAACAGGAAGCAACCAAGAAAAGCGGCTCAGCGCCCAGGAGAAAGGCAAAGCAAAAGGTTCGGCCTCAATAAGGATGAGTTATAGACAATGTAAGTACAATAATGTCAACTGTTCCACGTGGAACATATTTACCAACAGAAATGCGTTACTGAAGACTGGCGCAGAGCGGCGAGAAAATCGCTCTAAAGAGAACAGCCCGCAAGCTTTACGCCTGCGGGCTGCCCGGTGGACTGTTTGGGATTGACTGAGGTGGTCACTCTCGTGGCCCCTCGCTCTTTCCGGTTCCCGCCGACATGCGACAGGAGGATCAGCCCAAACTCACGGATTTATTTGCGAGAGATTGTTCCCGATTCCCCCGACCAAAGGATCCTCGAGAACTCCGCTTAGAGCAACCGCCCTAAGACTCAGCCACCTCACCTGGTCTGGTACTACTACAACAAGAATCTGAACTTGTCATCCGACCACCTCCTTTCCGGTGTAATCGCAGACTAGTACGAAAATGAGATGGAAGTCAATCGGGCGTTCGGGGGAACCGGATTGGTCACGATCGGTCGCTATCAGTAATCGCCATCAATCATCGTCAGTCGGCACGGGTGCGGGAATCTCCGGGCACGAGGGTCACTTGCTGGTGGCGGCGCAAGTCATTAATCTTGCGGCAGATAGCTCAGCATAGAGATGGACATTCAGCACACGGATTCGTCGGCACGAAGCTGGATCGAGCGGGCGGGAGTGGCGGAGACGATCGTGTGCGCGATCACCGCGCTCGTCTACCTGGCGACGCTTTCGTTTGGATTCGTGTATGACGATGTGCCGCAGATCCTTAAGAATCCTGCCGTGCATGAGTGGAGATTCGTTCCGCAATATTTCACGTCGCACGTGTGGGCTGCGATCTATCCGAATACGAGTGGGAATTATTACCGGCCTGTTTTTCTTCTCTGGCTGAGGATGAACTACGCGTTGTTTGGAGCCTCTGCCGCTGGCTGGCACCTGACTAGCCTCGCCTGCCATGTGCTGGCAACGTGGTTGGTGTTTCGGGTCGTGCGACAGCTTGCGAGGGATCGGGCGATCGCGTTCGTGGCGGCGCTTATTTTTGGATTGCATCCCGCTCATATCGAGAACGTAGCGTGGATTTCTGGCGTGACTGATCCGCTGATGGCGTGCTTTGTGCTGGGGAGCTTTTCAGCGTTTCTTGAATTTCGGCGCTCCGGTGGAATTGGGCGCGCGGCCTTGTCGCTTGCGCTTTTCGCGCCGGGGCTGCTTTCAAAAGAAACGGCGATTGTGCTGCCAGCGGCGATTCTCGCGTACTTGCTGATTCTTGGACGGGACGGAGAATGGGGTAGCGGGCCGGAGGGCGGGCGCGATGCCGCCTCGGCAGCCGGCGGGACGCCGGCGCTACGGTCTGTCGGGGTCGGGACACTCGGTCTACTGGTTGGCTTGGTTGCCGTGGTTCTCGGGTATTTCGTTGTGCGCTTCTATGCATTGCGCGGGTGGTCGCACTCGACGATCACGATTGGCTGGAAGGAAGTTTTTTTTAGCTGGCCATCCGTGGTGTGGTTTTACGTGACGCATCTGGTCTGGCCAGCGAGATTGAGTGAGTTCTACTCGCTCGATTATATTTCTCATGCCACGGCGGGTGCGGTTTTTGTGCCTCTCGCCTATCTTTTGATTACGGCGATCGTCGCGGCGGTGGTGGTTCGCTTCATCCGCGAACGATTTGAAAAGAGGCTTGCGCGCTTCGGGTTCGTGCTCCTGATTGTTCCGCTGTTGCCGGTGCTCGATTTGCGCTCGCTGACTGCGGGCGACATTGTTCATGACCGCTATCTCTATTTGCCATCGGTGGGATTTGCGCTGCTGGTAGCGCTCTTGATCCGGGAACTCGGGCGATGCTTGCCTGAAGCGCGGCGCGGATTTGTGGCAGTTGTTGCGGTCGCCGCTGTTGCTGGCCTATTTGCCGTGCTCACTTTTTCGCAGCAGATGCAATGGGCGAGCGACATTCTGCTCTACAGTCGCGGGCTGGAATCTGCGCCGGCGAACCTCACGGTTCGCGACAATCTTGCCAATGCGCTGCTGGATGCGAGCCAGCCGGAACGCGCGATTCCGCTTTATCTCGAGGTTATCAGTCGCAACCCTGCGTTTTGGCGCTCGAACTACAACCTGGGATTTGCGTATTACGAGACCGGCAACTTCGCGGCCGCTGAGGATTATCTTCGGCGTGCCATTCTCATCGATCCCAGCGATTCCGACCAGTACATCTACCTTGCATTGACCCAGATTCAGTTAAAGCGGCTTCCGGAAGCGGCCGAAAATGCCCGTCGCGCCATCACGATCAGTCCGCATGCACGTGGATACCACTCGGTTGCGGGATTGGTCTACGAAACGGCGGGAGATCGCCCGCGCGCCATGGCAGAGTTCAGACTGGAGGTTGCGGAGCATCCAGACAACGCTGCCGCCGTTGCCGCGCTTCAAAAATTGGAAAACACAACGCCCATGCCATGAACTTTAGTCGCGCGACCTCTTGGCGTACATGCCCGCCTGATACCTACCTTCGTCGGTGACCTGTCCCTAGACTGAAAAAAGCAGTTCTCAGCTCTCAGTTATTAGTTCTCAGTAAACCCTTCAAGCCTCTCGGAATACTGAGACTTTGGACAACTGACAACTGGCAACTGTTTCACCCTTTCCATTTGTAGGCATCCGGCTGCGGCAGGCCGATGTGGGCAAGGACGCGATTCGCAAATTCCTGGGACATGGCATCGGTGCTGGATGGATGGTTATAGAACGTGGGAATTAGCGGAAAGATGGTCGCGCCTGCGTCGGCGGCGAGCGACATGTTGCGGATGTGGATTTTGTTGAGCGGCGTTTCGCGCACGCAGAGAACGAGTGGACGACGCTCTTTGAGAGATACATCGGCGGCGCGTTCGATGAGCTGGGAAGCGATGCCGTTGGCGATGCGAGCCAGCGTTCCGACACTGCAAGGGAGGACGACCATCACGTCGCATGGATATGACCCGCTGGCGACGTTCGCACCGATGTCGGTGTTCGACTGTTGCTGAATTTTGGCGGAAGGCGCGCCGATGATTTGACGTATGAGATCGGAACGGCCTTCGATGGCGAGCTCTTCCGCCAGAACACGCAAGGCGCTGTCAGAGGCGATGAAGTTGACTGTTTTGACGCGCGCATCCCGTTCGTCGGTGAGCAGGAAGTGCTTTAGAAACAGCGATCCACTGGCGCCGGTGGTCGCGATGGTGAGATTTTCCGGCGGCGATACAGTCACGGTTGGGGCTCCCTAGGGTTAGAACGGCCTGCAGCTCGCAAACGTTTTGAGCATAGGGATGCATCCAAGGCAAGTCAAGGCGAGGGAATCGAGCAAGGAAGTAAGGAGACGGGACCAGGGAAAAAGTTTGACGGCAACTTTCTAATAGCAACCTTCTAATGGCAACTACCGGCATCTTACGATCGCGGCGCAGCGTGGCTCAACTCCATGCAGTGGCGGGCGTAGAGCGCGAGATTCGCGCCAACGACAACTCTTTCACGCGCAAGTATGTTCGCGACTTCCGCGACGCTTACCGCTCGTATCAGAGAGTTCTGTCGGCCGAGGATGTCCGCGACAAGATTGCCTCGGCCGGAATTGCTCTGATCGGCGACTACCATGCACTGCCGACATCACAACGTTATCTTGCCTCGCTTCTGCGTGAGCCCGCGTTGCACGATCGGCCGCTGGTGCTTGGAGTGGAAACGATTTTTGCCCGCGATCAGCATATCGTCGACGAGTGGCTGCGTGGAGAGATCGACGAGTGCGAGCTTCGCCAGCGCATTCGCTTCGATCTGGACTGGGGATACGATTGGGCCCCTTTCTTTGATGTTCTTTCGGCCGCGCGCGAGCAGGGCGCCTGGATTTATGGGCTTGACTGCATGCCGCGCGAGGACCTGCGGAAGATTGGCGCTCGCGATCGCCATGCGGCCGACAAGATTGCCGAGATACGAAACTGCCATCCAGAGGCGCTGATTCTGGTGCTCTTTGGAGAATCGCATCTTGCTCCAGAGCATTTGCCGGCGCGTATCGCGGAGCGTTTTGGCGAGGATGCGGCCGGACTTGCTTCGCGGCGGCGAGTGCTCACGGTGTTGCAGAATGTCGATGCGCTGTATTGGCGGGCTGCCGGTGAGGCGAGCGACTGCATTGAGGCAGTGGAAGTCAATCCGGATGTGCTGTGCGTGTTCAACGCTACGCCGCTTGAAAAATATGAGAACTATCGGCTGTGTCTCGACCGGTGGGGACGCGGTGATGACAGCGGGCCGGACCTTGGACCGACGCTCTACAACCTGGTTGGGAGCCTGGTGCGCTTTCTGGGAATCAACCAGTATTCGCCGCACAATTCAACACAGCCGCGGTTGCTGGTCGATCTGATGCCTGAGGTTTATTCGCGGCGTTCGGATGCGTTACTGCGCCGCCTCGTTTCGCGGAAAGAATTCAGCGCCACCGATAAGCGATACGTGGTGCGTCGCGTTCGGGAGCGGGGCAGCATTTATCTGCCGCGGCTGAATGTTGTTTATGTGCGGGAGTTTCGCATGACCTCGGCGGCTGAGGATGCTACCCGTTTTCTGCATCAGGCCTGCCGGGGGTTACCGTATCGAAGCTTGGGCAATGGTAACGGTTCGAATGGCATTGGCCGGAAGCGAAATGGACAGGCGCGAGAGGACGCATTTTATGCGGCTGTCTTTGAACATGCACTTGCTTTTTTGGGATCGCGCATTCTTCATCCGGCGCGCGCGGCTTTTCGTGAAGATGATTTGGCCGAGTTGTATGAATTGACGCATGAAGATCTCGAACAGCAAACCGGACTGCCCTTCGCGGACGCGGTTGAAGTGCTCCAAGTGCTAGACCGGTTGTGGGAGTTTGACCGGCGTGGGCGCAGCCGCCAGAGCCAAGGTAATTCGAAGTCGAAGGGCCGTTCCGGCGCTGTTGATTGCGTGTCGGACGCCCTCAGGTTTGAAGGCCGCAAACTTGAATACCTCGGCGAGCTGCTGGGATATCTGGCCGGTAATAATCTTTACGACGCCTATGTCGAAGGGCGATTCACGCCGGCCGCTCTGCGCAAGCTTTTCCTGACGCACATCGATGAACCGGGGGCGGCCCGCTCCGAATACCAACGGTTAGTGGGTTCGGTAACGGGACGCGCATAGTCGCGACAAAAGAGGCCTCCAAATCTCCGCACTTCCGGCGCGCAACTCTCACGCTGGTACCCTCATCTGACTGCCATTACTCTATGGAATTGACCTGAACGGTTGAGCTGAGAAGAAGTCCGGCCATCGGCGTTCGACCTGATTCGCACTTTGATCCGATACACGCAAGGAGACCTTATGACTTCGAAACCGAAAAATACGATCTGCCTCTGGTTCGACAAGGACGCACATGATGCGGCCCGCTTCTACGCGGCGACCTTTCCGAACAGCGAAGTGATCGCTGTTCACAAAGCGCCCGGTGATTACCCGGGCGGGAAGAAGGGCGATGAGCTGACGGTGGAGTTCACGGTTCTGGGCATTCCCTGTCTCGGTCTCAACGGCGGCCCGGCGTTCAGGCACAGTGAGGCCTTTTCTTTCCAGATCGCGACCGATAATCAGGAAGAGACGGACCGCTACTGGAACGCGATCGTCGGCAACGGCGGCCAGGAGAGTGCGTGCGGCTGGTGCAAGGACCGTTGGGGCCTCTCTTGGCAAATTACCCCACGCGTGCTAATGGATGCGCTTTCGGCGGGTGGCGGTGAGGCAAAGCGTGCCTTCGAGGCGATGCTGACGATGAAGAAGATCGACGTAGCCGCCATCACAGCAGCGCGCGCGGCAGCGCCGCAGGGATGACGTGGATACTACGGGTTGCGCATTCAGGGCTTCGCCTATTTGAGGCCGCTGAGTTTGCTGAGATGCCCCTGCTCAGATCGCGGATCAAGGTTTTGATTTTGGCGCGGCTGCGGTATTCTCACCTGTCCGATGCCCGACGAATCTCCACTGGTTCAACAAACGCCTGATGCGGTGATGCTGTTCGGCTTCTGGTATCGCGCGCTGCCGAGCGACGAGCTGAAGCGCGGCGAACTGCGGGCTGCGATGCTTCTCGAACAGCCGCTGGTGGTTGGCCGCGACCAGCAGGGACGGGCGTTTGCGCTGCGCGATGCGTGTCCGCATCGCGGCATGCCTCTCTCCTGCGGACGCTTTGATGGGGGCGAGATCGAGTGCTCGTATCATGGCTGGCGATTCGAGGCGCACTCAGGGCAGTGCACCGCCGTGCCTTCACTTGTCGAAGACCAAAAGCTAAAAATTGATCGCATTTATGCCGGCAGTTATCCGTGCGAAGAGCATGACGATTTTATCTGGGTATTTGTTCCTGATCCCGGACCCGCGGGAGCTGGGTTCACTAAGGCTGCGCCCGCATCTATACTTGCGCCGGAGATTCCGAAATTCAGCGAAGCTTACAAGCTGGCGTACCTTACCGCCGATCTGCCTTGCTCGGTCGATCACGGAATTATCGGATTGATGGATCCGGCGCACGGGCCATTTGTGCATCAGGCGTGGTGGTGGCGCTCGCGGCATTCGATCCACGAGAAGCAGAAGAATTTTGAGCCGATCCCGTACGGCTTCCGCATGAGCGCGCATACGCCCAGCTCAAACAGCGCTCCCTACAAGCTTTTGCGGCTCTACGCGAAGGCGGATTCGATTACGACGACGATTGATTTTGTATTACCGAATATGCGGTCGGAGGTGATTCGCGCGGGCAGGTATTGGTTCGCTAGCCTGACGACGGTGACGCCGATCACGCGGAGCCGATGCCGTATCGACGTGGTCGCGGCGTGGAACCTTTTTCGCTGGATGCCGTTTGGACCCGAGCTGCTGAAGTTTGTGTTCGCGAAATTTGTAGAGCAGGACCGGCGCACGATGGAGATGCAGTCGGAGGGATTGAAACATAATCCGCACCTGATGTTGATTGACGATGCAGATCGTCCGGCGAAGTGGTACTTCGGGCTGAAGAATGCTTACCTAGAGATGAAGAAGAGTGGCGGGGAATTTCGGCATCCGATGGATGGGCCGGTTACGCTAAGGTGGAGAAGCTGATTTCAATGGTCCGGCCGAACGACATCGAGTCAGCATTCAGAGAGTTCAGTCTTGTCGCGTCTCAGTTTTGCACCGTTGTCGACTCCACGCCCCGTCTAGAGAGAGTTCAGCTCCTATCCCGGATCTATGAAGTACTTCCGCGGTTGATCCACCAAGGGATTGTGCTGCCTGTCGTGTCTCCGACCGCTGTCGATGATTTAGAGGAAATCAAGCGGTCGCGGGTGAAACAAGAGGAATGGGGACAACTGTACGAATCGCTCAAGGAAAAATTGGGAGACTGGAATCTCTACTGGCAGGTATTTGATCCCACGAAGGACTCGGAAGCCGTTCATGGATCTCTGGCCGATGACATTGCTGACATCTATCGTGACATCAAAGAAGGGCTTCGCCTTCGCGATCCCGACCTTCCTTTGCAGCGAGATGCAGTTTGGGGATGGCGTTTCGGCTACTACTCTCACTGGGGCCAACACGCCATCAACGCACTCTATACTGCGCACGCCCTTCTAGAAAGCACTCTGAGTTGACGCTCGCG
>JBAWBE010000327.1:0-7738 GCA_049589635.1 Terriglobales bacterium | reverse complement strand
CTGCAGGAGCGGTTGGCGAAGCTGGTCGGAGGCGTAGCCGTAATTAAAGTAGGCGCCGCCACCGAAACCGAAATGAAGGAAAAGAAAGCCCGCGTCGAAGACGCGATGCACGCGACCCGTGCAGCCGTCGAAGAAGGCGTGGTCCCGGGCGGCGGCGTAGCGCTCGCGCGCTGCGTTGGCGCACTCGACAAGTTGAAGCTGGAAGGTGACGAGCAGATCGGTGTCAACATCGTGAAGCGCGCCATCACTGAGCCTCTGCGCCAGATTGTCGAAAACGCCGGCGAAGAAGGTGCGGTTGTTCTCGGCAAGGTCAACGACTCGAAAGACCCGAACTTCGGCTACAACGCTCAGACGGGCGAGTACGAAGATCTGGTTAAGGCAGGCGTCCTCGATCCGACCAAGGTAGTGCGCACCGCACTCACCAACGCCGGTTCGATCGCCAGCCTGATGCTGACCACCGAAGCCCTGGTCTCGGAGATTCCAGAAAAGAAGGAAGCTCCCATGGGCGGCGGCCACGGCGGCGGCGGTATGGGAGACATGTACTAAGAACAGCTCTCAGCCATCAGCTGTCAGCTGAAGCAGTTAGGCCCCGTCCAAGCTTGGCTTGGGCGGGGTTTTCTTTTTGAGGATGTTCCATGTGGAACCTTTGGCATAGTGTTCCACGTGGAACAGTTGACCATTTTGTATGTACCTATTTGTATTTAATATCGCTGCAAACTTAAGCAGCGTCGTGGTTTAGCTGCATTTTGGATGATTCTGGGGGGCGCCGTGGAACTTGCTTCCGGAAGCTGAGTAACTTGGCTGGGTTGGTGATCTGGCCCTCCCAGCGTGATACTTGGCAATCAGACTTGTGCAGCGGCGTCGAACTGCCTCCTTCTCACGAAATCTTTGCCACTGGCTTGCGCGGCGTGCAAATCGACTCAAACCAGCGGCTGATATAGACCTGCGCGTGCGCCTCACCACAGAAATGGCGGGCCGTCGGACTATTTGCAGCCGCCAGGTCCCACTTGATGACGGCCAGCTTCTCGTCTCCGCATTCGATCACATACCAGTGAATCGGGTTATCGCTGGTAATCCCGCAAATCTCGCACTGAAATTCCTTCAAACTTGACATACTTTCTCCATGGGGCGACAGCCCAGCGAAAGGTCGGCCCCCGAGTCCCCTATTTTCCCTGTCCCGCCAGCACGATACTCTGCTGCCCCCCCGGCGCATTGTCGCTGAATAAGAGCACGCCCGGATCGCTTCCCGTCGAGGTCGGCTTGAAGCTCACCTTTAGCGTGCACGAAGCCCGCGCAGCTAATGAACTTCCACAGTCGTCGTCGACGACGTGATATGCGAATGGCACAGTGATCGCAGAAATGTCGAGCGGAGCATTCCCGTTGTTCGTAATCGAAATTTTTTTCGCGGCGCTCGCATGTCCAACTTTCACCATGCCAAAATTCAACGCGGTGGGTGCAATCGTCGCAATCGGAGCGCTCAAGTACAAAAGCCCGCTTCCCTGGCCGCCGACCAAGTCGGTCGTTCCGTCCTGATTGAGATCTCCGGCCACGAAGAGGCCTGAGTAACAGCCGCGGCAGGCTATTTCCACCGGGGCCTGGAACTTCCCACCACCTTCCCCGAGCAGGATTTCCAGATTTCCCATCGCACCGGTTCCTTCTGCCGCAACCGCAATATCGAGTTTTCCATCCCCATTAAAATCGCCAGTAGTTACATTGCCAGGAAAGTTTCCCGCAACAAGGTCCACTGCCTGGGCAAAAGTGCCATCGCCTTTCCCAATAAAGATGTCCAGGTAATCGCCGGTCGCCAGCACATCCGGGATACCGTCTCCGTTAACGTCCGCTACTGCCAACCCTCCCGGAATATCGTCCGTCGCATAAGTGACGGGTGCCTGAAACGTCCCATCACCATTTCCGAGCATGACGGCGATCCCACTCGGATTCATCGTCAGCACAAGGTCCAGTTTGCCGTCATGATTGAAATCCGCAGCGGCGATGCTTCCCGGAATGCTCGAAGAATTCCAAAACTGGTTGGCTAACTCAAATGTCCCGTTTCCCTTGCCTAAAAAAACATAGATTGGATCGGATTGCAAGAAACCATTCGCCAGCAGCACCAGGTCCTGATGTCCATCGTTATTAAAGTCCCCAACCAGGATTTCGGGCGACTGCGCCGGCAGGGACAGTACCTGAATCGGCGAACCAAAACCGCCCTTGCCGTCGCCGAGCAAGACCTCCGTACCACTGTCCGTCGAAATCGCCACATCCAGGTGTCCGTCCTCATCGAAGTCGGCGGCGGCGATGCTGTACGAACCCTTTGTGTCGGTAAAAATCGGCGGCTCGAACTGATCCTTCCCGGCGCCCAGCAACATCTGCACCCCTCCCACCCGATAGCCATAAGCCCCTTCCGCCAATGCCAGGTCAGGAATTCCGTCGGCATTGAAATCGCCCATTGTGCCGGCCCACGGTATTACCGTATACCCCTGCTCAACAACCGTCGGCAGGCTGTGCGCGGGACTAAATGTTCCATCCCCGTTCCCAAGCAGAACCGTAAGAATATTCGCGTCCTGGTCGACCACCGCCAGATCAAGATGGCCATCCCCATTCACGTCCTGAAGCACGAACGCCCCCGGGTACCCCCCCGTCGTGTAATTGACCGCATTTTGAAAGGTCAGATCACCGTTTCCCAAAAACACCATCGCGCCGCCGCCGCTTACAAGGGTAAGTACGATGTCGACCTTCCCGTCGCCATTCACATCCGCAGCCTGCACTTGATAAGTGTCTTCGTCTTGCGCCACCTGTTGCTCGGCCTGAAACGTCCCGTCCCCGTTTCCTTTCAGCACCGTCAAGCCCCAAGGCACATCTTGATGGGTCACCGCCAAGTCCGGAATCTTATCGCCATCTAAGTCCCCAATCGCAATACCGCACGGGGCCGATTGCGTGTTCACCGAAGTCGCAGGCTTGAAGGTCCCGTCTGCATTTCCCAGCAAAATCGAGATCGAACTTCCTCCCGAGTTCGCAACCGCAAGGTCCACGTTGCCGTCGCCATTCAAATCCTGAACAACCATCGCAGTTGGCATAGTCCCGACGACGTAATCCACTTTCGGCTGAAATGTTCCGTCCCCCTTTCCTAATAAAATTGAAACGCTGTTGCTCTCGAAATTGAGGACAGCCAGATCGACATTTCCATCGTGGTTGAAATCTCCGGCCTGCAACACCAGAGGTTCATCCCCCGTTGCGTAATCCGTGTGCCCCTGAAAGGTGCCGTTTCCGTTCCCCAGGAGAACGGAGACCGTATTCGCCGAAACCGAGGTCACCGCTAGATCAATCTTCCCGTCATGATTAAAGTCCCCAGCAATCACAGAGGACGGCCCCTCGCCTGTGGCAAAGTTCTTGCTCTTGCCATAGACGCCCGTCGACTTCCCTAAGAATACGGAGACGGTATTGTCCCGCTCATTGGTCACAATTAGATCAGGTCGGCCGTCGCCATTAACATCCGCAACAGTAACCGATGACGGGGACTTACCGGTGGGAAAATCAGCCCGGTTGAACACAAACTGAGGAGTAACTTTGGCACCAATCGGAGAATCCAGAAGTAATAGAATCGATGCCAGCACAATATTCGTTACTGAAGCTCTAAGATACATATCGTCCCTCATACGAATCCTCAACTTTTCCTGCACTTAGCGGGAAACGCGAGCATATTAGCACGGTACAATTCAACTCCTACAACTTTTGTAGAGCAAATCCCGCTTTCATCAAGGCATCCCGACCTGCGTGCTCTGGCTTTCTCCGGATTGTGGCCTAACTCAAGCTTTCCCTCGAACATGACAGCAGGATAAAGCACGCTCCGCCTTGCGGCTTCACCCCGCCCGGCTCGACAACGCCGGCAGCGGCATCTCCGGATCAGCGTTATCTCCGAATGTGCGGCTGAGGTGTACATACAGATCGCGATTGCCGGGGGCGAAGATGAAGCTTGCTCCGAGTTGGAAGGGATTTGTCCCGAACTGGGGATGCTGCGAGCATTGTCACCTCAGCGGCTAAAGCCGACGCTGAGAAGAAGCCGGTTATCGCAGCGGTTAACCGCTGCGCCATCCAAAATCAATTGCAACACCGACTTTTTCCGCAGCCTGTAAAGCCGGGATTTTTGTTCATCCTAATCGCAGAAATCGAAGGTTAGCTTTACAAACAGAACGCCTCCCTGGGAAGGAGGCCTTTATAACATGGCACAAGTTACTCGGCAATTGCCTGATTTGCCGAGGCAGAGTTAGTCGATGCTATCTCCTCTCGAACTTGCTTCAGGACCTCGATTACACTGTCGAGTTGGCTGGAAACGTTCTGCGCCGCCAGACCCGAAGCCACGGCCGCCTGCGCAGCCGCGTGACCCCGCTCACTGCGGAAGCGTTGAAAAGCATCCTCTACCGCTTGCTCGCGCGGTATGGCCGCTAGTTGACTGGCTACCTGATTCATCATCGTCTTGACGAGTTCATAGGTCTGCGCGCTCATGAGGACGGCTTGCGGTTTTCCATGTTTGAGGATCAGGAATCGCAGGGAGGGATTTTTCTCGATTCGATCAATAGCCGGCAAAAGGTTCTGACGAAGCTCGGTGACCGTTGAAAGTTCCAGCTCCTCTTCCAGACTCGCCCGGACCTTGCCCGCAGTTTGAGTATCTTGAGTGTTGACCGCGCGACCCCATGCCATGGTGTGTGCCCTCCTCTATTTGTAATGTACATTTAAATGTACATTTCGTCGAGATGTACCCCTAAACTATTGATTAATTTGAACATGGCAGCGGGAGCAGACAAACTGGGTTTCGCACAATCTACTTCGCCATCCCCGACAAGGCAGACAGCAGCATCTCCGGATCGGCGTTGTCGCCAAAGGTGCGGCTCACGTGTACGTACAGATCGCGATTGCCGGGAGCGAAGATGAAGCTTGCTCCGAGTTGGAAAGGATTCTTGCCGAGGCGATGCTGACGGTGGCCGCTTCGTTTGGCGCGGGCGCGCGCTTCTGCGTTCTCGTGGCGCAGGAGATGAAACAGGTTCGCGGATGTTAGTTCCGCAGCGCGGTAGGCGGTGCGCTCGGCATCGACCAGGAGCGGGAAAGTGATGCCGGCCTCCTCGCGAAACAGGCGCGCATAGTTCATGTCGCCGAGGCCGATTGCGGCCAGGGTGGCTCCGGATTGCTTGAATTTGCTCTCGTGTCCGCGCAACTGCGCAACATGCTCGCGGCAGAAGATTCAACCGTAGTGGCGCAGAAAAACGACTACGGCGGGATTTTTCTCCCAGAGCGAGCCGAGTCGAACCTCACTGCCAGCCGCTTCCGGCAGCACGATGTTTGCGAGCTTCGCGCTGATGGTGTTCGCCATATGCCGATTCTATTCGGATGATCGGGGCTCTGCGCAAGCGCAATGCAAATCCTCGGGAAAGACCCTCGTGAAAGCTGCCCATTCTCACGGAAAACGACAATATATGAGCTGGCCGAAATCCCGCTCCCGAAAGGCGATTTGACGGGATAGGAGATAGAGGCAATGAAATGACACATGATGTTAACGGTTTGGTTGGGCACTGCGTCTCCGACTTTCACGGAACGTATGTCATGGAGGACACCGACTCGATGGCAATCGTCGCCACTGAGAATGGAGGGTTTGTTCCTTGTCCGGGTGGTCCGTTCGAGATGCCAGACGGCCACGCTGTCGAGAGGGCGTTGTCCCGGAACAAGTAGATGAGATTGCGGCGCGTTTTGTGAAACTCAGTCCCTACGCTGACAAGTCGCGCTCGATCCTCAAGATTGAACGCGACAACTACGACCCGGAAACGGGCGAACAGCGGCAGGTGTACTGCCTCGCAATTTCCGCCAAACGATACGCGCTGTTCTTGCGCGATGAGCACGGCGATCCCGTCCTTCTTCAGAAGGCCGTCAACAATCACGAAGACCGCTGGTCTGAGCATGGTCTCGGTCACCTCAGAAATCCCATAAACCCCCGACAGCGAAGATCGCGATTGGATTCGGCAGTCGTGGATCAATATCATCCGTGGAACTTTAGGTTTACTCGTCGAACCGCTTGGCTTCGAGCATCTGCCCGCTGTTGGGCGGGTGCCGATTACGAGTCCATCTACTCTGCGTTCATTGGCAAAACTCAATCGTGGAAAGAAATATCGCGACCGGATAAAACCATTTGACTCGTTGTTGTCGTGCCATGTGAAACAGTTTGGCTATCCGCCGGACATTGATCCCGAAAACTTTCATCTGGTTGGGCCCTACGTACTCGATCCTGACTGCTGGCTGGATTTGCCATGGATTGACCAATACTCGGGAACACAATATGAGATCGCGACGGAGGGCTTCCACGGCAGTCGTGGCGTCGCGCGCGTGAAGACCTACGGCGAAGTTTTGCGCGAGTATGAATTCCACCTCGGCGCGAAGAGCGCGGATGCGAAGGGAAAGCCCAGCGGCAAGCAAACTTTCGGGCTGCTGAGCCGACGACACGTGCGGGTCGAACGAATCATCTATATCGGCAAGGAATCGAACCGGCTGGAAGAAATTGAAGCGGGCGTAATTCACTCACCCGAAAGCGTCTACACAGAATATCCAGACCCTCGCCGGGAAGAGTGGAAGACTAGAATCCTGCCCATACTGAAGAAGATTCCGGTAGCAGCCCTAGTGAAGCTCAGCGGCCGATCCCGTTCGATGCTGCTGCGAACGATTACTGGGCTGACTCGTCCACGGAGAAGGAACCAGGAACTGTTGAGGTTAATCCTCCGCCGACTTGGGGTCGGCTAGTGGCGGACGGGAAAGCGGTCAACTAGTGTAATAGAGTGGGTTCGGCCCGCGTCGTACGCGAGATGGTCGTGTACTGCATGCGAGGTTCGCTCCAGCGCCTTCACTGCCGGGCTTTGACCTAATGCAGCTTCGCGTACTCGGCCTTGGCTTCTTTCAGGATGGGGATGTCCGGGTCGGCGTCTTTCCAGAGTGTGAGGAAGTCCTGGTACTTGGCGCGGGCTTTGACGGCGTCGCCCTGCAACACAAAGGCGCGGGCCAGACCGAGGCGGGCCAGCGCTCCCAATGGAAAATTCACCACCAGCCCGTAGTGGTCGACGAACTTCTGGAATTCTGCTGCCGCGGCGTTGCCGTCGTGCAGCATGAGATAAGCCTCTCCACGCAAATAAGCCGGAATCAGGACTACATTGAGGCCGGTGTTGTTGTTTCCGCCGAGTTCGATCGCGCTCGTAACTTTCAACAGTTCGACTGCGTGGTTCGGATCTTTGCCGCGCAAGGCGATTGCCGCCCCGATCGTAGGCAGCCAATACTTTTGGACCGTCGTGTTCAAAGGAAATGTCTTGGCGAGTTCGGACGCCATCTTTTGCGCCTCTGCCGCATCGCCGACACGCGCCAGGGCCAGCGCCGTAAATTCCAGAACATCGCGGCTTGGACCGAGCTTCAATGCTGTATGGGCCTCGGCACGTGCCTGCTCCCGGTTGCCCGCTTCCACCTCGCGCAGCGCCGCCGCTGCCAGATAGGTTGCGGCCGTTTCCTGAGCATCGTTGCGCTGTGCGGAATCGATCGCCCGCTGGGTCAACGCGCGAGCTTTTTTCAATTTCCCGTGCCACGCTTCCGTGTCCGCTTCCGTCGCCAGCAACAGGTCTTCCGTGCCCGGCTTGCCCATGGCGGAAGCTGCGAGTTGCGCCATCTGCGTCATGTCCCCCTCCAGAAAAGCCAGCAGATAGTGGTCCTGGAGCAGCCC
>JBAWBE010000326.1:0-1567 GCA_049589635.1 Terriglobales bacterium | reverse complement strand
CGTTGGGTATCTGTCGTGCCATGGCTTCATCGATACGCCGATGCTCCACATCGACGCCAACTACTGATTTAGCACCATTATTGAGCAGGGCGGAGGTATAACCACCTTCGGCGCACCCGAAGTCGAGCCACCGGCCCGACAGGTAAGGTGCAATCCGGCCTACTCGGTATGCCACGTTGGCCGGCTTCGCCGTGTTCCGGCCTAAATCGGGCCTTCCTACTGGCACTAGATCTCCTAGTCACTCGCGCTTAGCGGCCGGCGTGGCATTTGCAAGATTTCATTGTGTACCGTATCAGGGGCGTGCCCGGCGGCAAGCATTTTATGGACACCGCTACGGTGCAGCCTCAGGGCGTGATCAGGTCTTCGCCCGTTGCGAGCAGCTTTGGCCCGGTCCCGTCAAGCCCGGCATGGATTTTGCCAGTAAACCTCCCAACAACTCCGGGGCGGCCGAAGGCGTTCAATGCTCAAGTGTTAGGAAGGCGGGACAGCCCGTCGTCAGGCGTGATATTACAATAGGTGCATAGCTTATGCGTCATCTAGGTTCTGGGGTGGGAAGTTGTCGGCCAACACTGCGATGCCAGAGAGTTTCAGAAGTAGAACTCTTGACGTATCGCCGCCGTCAGAGCTGGCCATGGACTCAACGGCTCGTGTCAAGCCTGCATGGGTTTGCTTTATTGTTCTTTGCTCCGCGACAGGACTTGCGCTGGTAGCGGCAGCAAACAACGCGAGCTTTGATGGGCTCAATTATAATGAGGCCCTGGTCGGGTTCTTCCTCGGCCTGATTTTTATCTTCGTTCCTGCTGCCCTTCGCGTCCTGATGCGAGACGTCGATCGACGGGAACGACTGATTCTCGTTGTTATCCTTGGTGTCGTGCTCTATGTGGTGAAGATCCTTGGCTCTCCCAACGCTTTTACATTCAATGACGAATACATTCATGTGCGTAACACATTGGATATCCTGCGAACTCATCATCTTTTCCAGCTCAACCCATTACTTCCGACGGCTCCCTATTACCCAGGACTGGCCGCAGTTACCGCGGGACTCGTAAATCTCACCGGCCTCAGCATCTTCGCATCCGGATTACTCGTGATCGGTGCGGCACGCATTCTAATTTCTGGATGCTTCTTCTTGGTCGCGGAGCGGATGACGGGTTCCGCGCTCGTGGCGGCCGGCGCCAGCCTTATCTATGCTGCTAATCCTATGTTTCTATTCTGGAGCGCCTCGTTCTCGTATGAGGACCTGGCACTTCCGCTTGCAGCCTTTGTCGTGTGGTGGTTTAGTCGGACGCGGGATCAAACAGGGCGCCTAACGCCCATCGTCACTATTGTGGCGATCGTAGCGGTGACCGTCACCCACCACGTCTCAGGTTTCGCGCTCACGATTCTGCTCGGTGCATGGTGGCTGTCGGAGCGGCTAACTAGGCGGCCCACGGCAAGCCGGCGCAGTGTAGGGCTCATGTTCTTAATCGCTGGTTCGGCGACTTTGACGTGGTTCTTTTTGTTTGCCCGACCGGCTGCATCGTATCTCCTATGCGGTAATATCGATCCCGCCCTGCAGAAGTCCGCC
>JBAWBE010000325.1:0-8113 GCA_049589635.1 Terriglobales bacterium | reverse complement strand
ACCTCGATGAGACCCTTGCGCTTGAAATCCGCGAACAGGCGAGTCACTGTCTCGCGCGTGGAGCCGATCATCTCGGCGATTTCTTCGTGCGTCAGAGTCAATACGACGCGCGTCCTGCCATTCTCCGAGACATGCCCGGCCGCAAAATCAAGCAGAAAACAAGCCATCTTTTCCTCTACCGATCCCAAAAGCCCAAGATATCTAACTTCGCGATAAGTCGCATAGTAGATGTCGCTGAGCGCCTGCGCTACTCGCAGCGCCACCTGGCCATGCGCCCGCAGAAACTCAAGGAATGGTTCGCGCGGAATGAAATTGGCCTGAATGGGCTCCATCGCCTCAGCCGTGACCTCATACGGCTTTCCGGACAGAGTACCCGGCAGGCCCACCACTTCGCCTTGGGCCGCGATGCGCAGGATCAACGATTTCCCTGCCGGGGAGGTGGCCGATAACTTCACCCGGCCACTACAGATCACGAAGACGCCGCGAGAGTCCTGGCCTTCGACAAAAAGAATCGCCCCTTTGGGATAAATTGCAGAGGATGATACCGCGTCCAGTCCCAGAAGCGCCGCCGGAGCCAGATCGCAGAAGAGACGATCCCTGTGCACCGGACAGGTTAGGCAATCCTCAATGATTGCAAGTCCGTAAGGGGTTTTCATGGCTGCCGTGCGCAACATTATACGCCGTCCTTTTTGACCGTCAGGGCCCATCCAGACGGGACAACCCACTCAAGAGATATGCGAAAGATGGAAATCTGTTCGAGGGATCCCAGGAATTGAAAATGCTTCTTCTTGTCGCAGCCCGTCCGAACCCTAGCCTCAAAGCAACAGAAGTTCCGAGCGTTTGTTTCTATAGGTGTAGTCCAGAAATCCAGACAACTGAGTTTGCAGATGCGACAGCGGGTTGCTGACATCGACTCCGGTACGCCACAGGAGCGGCTTGTAATTAGGCCACTCGTTCAGCCCGACTCCAGAAGAGCCGTTCCACATGCAGCACGCTTACGCCACTCTCAGCGTCGCGCCGACCAGGGTTCCGCGTCCCTCGGATCGTATCTCCAAAGTGCCGCCGAGCTGCCTGAGCCGCTCTCGCATGCCTGCGAATCCTACGCCGCCGAGTCCTGATTCGATCAGTGCGCGCTGTTTCTCCAAAGGAATGCCCTTCCCGTGATCCTGAACCTGAATCGTGAGACGGTCGCCCTCCTGAATAAGACGTATGGTGGCCGTGGGACTCGCGGAATGACGGTGTATGTTAGTCAAACACTCCTGAACGATCCGAAAGATCGCAATTTCCATTTCGTCCGGCAGCCGGCCAAAATCTTTGGGGATTTCCAAATCCACCTTAATATGGCTGCGCTCCGAGAAGCCATCTACATACCAGCGAAGGGCGGAGGCAAGGCCGGCGACATCGAGCAGCGGCGGATGCAGCAAATGGGAGATCGTGCGAATCTCGCGCGAGACCTGATCGACCAGGTGAGCGTTCTCTGAAACCGCTCTGGCTCCTAATGTGTCGAGCTTATGGGATTGAGCCTGCGCTATGCCGATGTTCATGCTAAGAGCTGCCAGCGTCTGGCCAACGCTGTCATGGAGCTCACGAGCCAGTCGCCGGCGCTCCTCGTCCTGCATAGTCTGGAGACGCGCCGCAAACTCCATGATTTGCTTCTTTGCCGTCAGGTCGGTGATTAGAACGCCGGTTGCCGACTTGTCGCGCGACAACACAGTAAAAGAGAAATTAGCTGGAATTAGCCTGCCGTCGGCGAGACGCACATGCATCTCTCCTTCGGTCGGAAGACTTTGATTCTCCTTCAGCAACTTCTCGCAGGCGGGCTGGTCCTCGGGTGCCAAAAAGTCCCGCAAGTAGCGCCCGATCACGTTTTCGCGCGGCACTCCCAACAGTTGCGCCAGGCTGAGGTTGCAATAGACGACGCATCCGCGAGCGTCCAGCATGGCGGCACCTTGCTGCATTCGCTCCACTAGAGTGCTGTAGGGAAGATCGGAGCCTTCGAGCGTATAGACCCGGTGGCCTTCAGGTTCTTCCACGACAAATGCATCGACGGTTCCGTACTGGATCGCGCGCAGCGTCTCCTCGGCTTCTTCCATCAATTGTCGACTGCGGTCAATTTCAGGCATGTCACTGCTCATAGGGCCCTCATCGAAATCAGGCTTCGAACTTCAATTTCCCGCCGCTGCGGGACGCACCTGCAAGCCGACCAAAGCACGCTCCGTATCGCGCAGATCGCCGACAATCTTGCGCAGCGGTTGGGGCAACTTTCGCACCAGCGTGGGGATGGCCAGGATCTGATCGCCCGCCGCCAACTGCGGGTGTTTCACGAGATCCACGACTTCGATGTTGTATCGCCCCGCGAGGTGGTCTTCGCATATTCTTTTGAGATTGGCGAAGGCCGCCACCGAACGGGGCGTTTGTCCGGCGACGTAGAGCCGAAGTTGCCAAACCTCATTCTCGGCGGGCTCGTTCTTCTCGCCACTCCTCTTTTCGCCGATCTCTTTTTCGCCAATTTCTTGGAGGCTGAGAGGCCGCTGCTCTTTACTATTATTCTTATCTGTATCTTTGATTGACGCTTTTACCGATTTTTTCATCTCGCTCCCCGATGTTCCTTTGTCACCCTTCGACCATTAACCGCATCGGCCTGACGGCTACGAGCCATCGCGGCGCGATTCTCAACAATGCTCTCTTCTCGCAATACATCCTGCGTTCCGGAGGTGTCGGCCTCCTCTTCCTCCACCTCAAACTCTTTGCGCAACGCCTCAATCCGTGCTTCCAGCGCTTCCCGCTTTCGCGTCCGGTCACGCTCCCTGCGGCTTGCCTCCTGTTGGCGAGCCAGCGCCGCAGCCTTCTCACGCGCTTCCTGCGACAAACGGGATGATCCCGTAAGCACACCATCCGGCCCGACGTACACGTCCAGCAAATCGACACCCCGCTCCGTTAATAGAAATTCCCGCAGTTGATTTGAATGCGCCATACCGCGCGACTTCAGCACATAAAGCGCGCGATTTCGTTCACCGTCCAATTCAATGTCGCGCATAAAAAGCCAGGTGTCCACGATGGACGAAATCTCAACGTCGGTTCTCTCGATCGCCTCTCCGCCCGACGTCAGGTTCGTCAGAAAAGCCGTCACGCCCCGTTGCTTCAGGAAATCGATCAGGCGAATGAGCATGGTGTGCGCATCGCGTTGGTTTCCCGCCTGGATCAGGCTGCCGATTGGATCAAGAACGACCACTCTTGGTTGGAAATCCTGAACGACCTTGTGAATAATCGCCAGGTGCATTTCCAGTCCATAGAACGTGGCCCGGCTGGAATGAAACTGCAGAAGGTTTTTCTTCGACCACTGTTCCAGGTTCAAGCCGATCGATCGCATATTGCGAATCAGCTGGCCCGGCGATTCCTCGAACGAAAAATAGAGGCAACGCTCGCCGCGCCGGCAAGCGGCGTCAACAAAGTGCGCCGCCAGACTAGTCTTGCCGGTTCCGGCCGTTCCTGAAACAAGAATCGTAGTGCCGCGAAAGAACCCTTCCCCGCCCAGCATCGTATCCAGTCGCGGAACTCCACTCGAAATCCGTTCTCCACTGACCTGATGCTGGAGCCCCAACGACGTCACAGGGAGAACGCTGAAACCGTCTTCATCAATCAGGAATGGGTACTCGTTGGTGCCGTGGGCTGTGCCACGGTATTTGACAATACGCAAGCGCCGGGTAGAAACCTGGTCGGTCACCCGGTGATCGAGCAGGATCACGCAATCGGAAACATATTCTTCTAACCCGTTACGGGTAAGAGCGCCGTCACCACGCTCAGCCGTGATGACGGCAGTTACGCCCTTGTCCTTGAGCCAGCGGAACAGCCGCCGCAACTCCGCCCGCAGAATGCCCTGATTCTGCAATCCAGCAAACAGATTTTCGATCGTGTCCATCACTACGCGCCGCGCACCAACGGCGTCGATGGCAGCGCCCAGCCTGATGAACAGGCCTTCCAGATCGTAGTCGCCGGTCTCATCAATCTCGCTGCGCTCAATGCGGACGAAATCAATAACCAGCTTCTTTTCCTTCTCCAGTTCTTCGAGATCAAATCCGAGCGAGCGAACATTTTGGGCAAGCTCGGTGGCCGTCTCCTCGAAGGCCATGAACACGCCAGGTTCGTTGTATTCGATGGCTCCGCGAACCAGAAATTCGGTGGCCAGCAGGGTCTTGCCTGCTCCGGCACTGCCGCAAATGAGCGTAGGACGGCCGCGCGGAAAACCACCGCCGGTAATCTCATCGAGGCCCTGTATGCCGGTAGGCGCTTTAGGCAAACTACGTTTCTGGGCAGGCTTGGTCATATGCATATGCGTTGATCAATCGTTTTTGTCTTGCTCTTCCTGCCAAATCTGAGATCCGCCGTGAACTACAACGTGGTCACGACGGCCCTTGATCGTATCTGTGCTAGCAAATTCGGGATATACAGTGTTTACGGTAGAAGGATTGATCGCGAACCAAATCGCTTTCCGCCCTCAAAGCAGGCCATCAACATGGGAGGGTGTCGTCTCAAGAATCCTACGGATGGCAGGTTGAGGGGCTCACCGCGAGTTCCAAAGCGAAAGAAGTTCCGAGCGTTTGTTTCTATAGGTGTAGTCCAGAAATCCGGACAACTGAGTTTGCAGATGCGATAGCGGCTTGCTGACATCGACTCCAGTGCGCCACAGGAGTGGTTTGTGATTTGGCCACTCGTTGAGCCCACTACATGGCGAAAAGCAGTACGCGTGGCAATTCCGTGCAGCGGTCAAAGATGCTTTCGTGATCCCATTCCACGAATACGTCCATGCAAAGAAGGGAGACGGATGTCCCAGCCAGGCAGCAAGGGTTCTCGCGCTATCCTCTACTTCGCGAATTGCTTCGTGCTCGGCGATCTTGGCAAGAGGTGCGTGCGTCATGGTGTGACTGCCAATTCCATGACCTCGGTCGTCGAGATCCTCGATCTGCTGACGGGACATCCGCTGCCACCGGGCATCGCGAGTTGTTTCGCCAAGCAGGAGAGACGAGCGTTCCATGAGTTCGAAACTTGCTTGCCGGCTCAGATCCGCAAAACCGGGACACACGAAGAACAGTCCCCGAAGCCCGTGAGACTCCAACAGGGGCGCCACGAGTTCATAGTTGTCCGCGCATCCATCATCGAATGTTAGTAAAACTCTCGGTCGTCTTCCGACTCCTGTCTCGCCCAGTAGATCACTCGGCTTCAGAAATTCGAAGCGTTGCGCGAGCCATTTGATGTGAGACTCAAAAAGGGGAAGCAACTGACTTGGCACATCGTGGTACATCAGAATCCGGAGGCTCGTCGGCGAGTGAAGCAAACGACTCGCGAAGGGCGCAACTCCCGACTTACCGGCGGCGGACCAGAAGCAGTCACGGACTGAAGTACGAATGGCCATGCTAGGAATTGCAATCTAAATCTTTACTCACCTGCCAAGGCCGAATACTCGAATCGGTTTTCCAACAGAGCATTTGGGTCCATCAGCCAAACTGCCGGACAAGGAAACTTCCGGCGCCGGAAGTGCCGAGTCAGTGCATCCGACTCCGCTAATGGCGAAGCACCCCGAAAGCCGATGAGATCGGCAGAGAAAAGCCTTTGAATGCATGAAATGAAATTTGAAGAATCCTGTGGATCAAGGTGTCCCCACACCTCGATGATGTCGACGGCCGCAATTTGGAATCGAGAGCCCCGCCTGGAGCATTGAAATAGACAGAGGCAATCGCTGCGCTCTGTTCGATAGCCATACAGAGTCTGGCCTCGGTCATAGATTTTCCAGCGAACCATTTGCGGATCACGAAGTAGTCCATAGGAACCCGTTTCGGAGGGCGCAATCGTTTTGAGTGCTGCCGCGGGGTCGGTAATTGGAACTAACTTTTGATCTGACCTCTGTGTGGAAGCAGGCGGTTGAGTGCTCGGAGGCTGCGGCTTCTGGCTGCGAGAAAACTTGCGCAAAATGAATTCTGCAAGAATCGGCAACGCATGACAGACCTTCACATATTCGAATTCAGAACCGGCGATCGCGTGGGCGCCAAAGCTGGACCAAAGTCGGGCACTTGATTGATTGGCTGTAGCCGCATAGAGAGGGTATTGTTTTGCCAGTCTCCGATACGCCAGAAACATCGGAACTCCGGCCCCACGGACGGAAGCGTCCACGTAGAACAAGATCGAGAGCACACAGGTTCTGACGGCACGCCCGTTGCTGAAGCGCATTGGAACATAGATCATGGCCCCGCATAATTGGTCGGCCTGATATGCCGCGACTCCGAACGGAATGTCCGGGGTCGATGCTGGGTTTCTGGCGAGCCATTCAAGCCGGCTGCGCAACGGAGGTTGAGACATTCCAGTCTGCGTCGAAAAAAAAGCCGCGAGCGGTTCAATGTCTCCCGCGCTCAACTCCCGAATCTTGATCATCAATAAGGGCTCGCTCGGCAATGATAAGCGCAATGATAAGCGCATGTTAAGCTAAGACCGATGAATTCTCGCCCGGAACTCGTCGCCTTCATCGTTGCACGCGTGCAACAATTGGCAAGAGATAAAGGGCTTCCGCCTCGCTCGCTGAATGAAGCCAGCACCCTTTTGAATGGCGGGATCGACTCTCTGGACTTGGCTGCGCTGGTCGTCGAATTGCAGGAAAAAACGAACCGGGATCCATTCGAAAATGGACTCGTCCCATTTGAGTCGGTCAGTGAGCTTGCGGAACTGTATGCCTCCTAGCCCTCTGCTCACCGATGCATTTCGCGCTGCTGCCACCCGAATCCTCCTGGTAAACGGTGAAAAATCTTACAGCGGTGCCAACCTCTTAACGCGATTCGAAAAGGTAAGCCTGGCGCTGGCAGGCCATTCTGGATCTTGCGTCGTTTGCGCGAGCAGCGAGCCGGAGGACGTGCTGACGTCCCTCTGCCTGCCTGCCGAAATTGGCGTTTCAGTTCTTTTTGTTCCGGAGTATCTCTCGCGAGAGGTGCCCGCACTGGCCGAGACTGTGGGAGCCTCCGCCGTCATACGATCTGGTGCCGTCACAGCCGTTGATCGAATCAGTAAAACTCGCGGACCGGGAGACGAGGTTCTCTTACTCACGTCCGGAACCAGCGGCAAACCGAAGGTCGTCCGCCACAAATGGCAGACGCTTTTTGCGCGCGTCCGTCTTTCCAAGTCGGAAGACGAGAGAGTCTGGCTGCTGACATATCTTCCGACCACTTTCGCTGGAATACAGGTCCTCCTCACAGCCGCGGTGGCTGCCAATACAGTCGTCCGGGCGTCCCAGGTCCATCGAGAGACTCTCGCGATCGGTGCGCGGCAAGGCATCACACATTTGAGCTGCACCCCAACCTTTCTGCGTAGTCTGATTGCCGCTGGCGCTCATGAAGCCATGCTGCCTCGTCTCCGGCAGGTAACTCTGGGAGGCGAGATTGCGGACCAGCGAACACTGGATGCGGCCCGCTGCCATTTTCCCAATGCGAGGATTTCTCACATTTATGCGGCCACTGAAACAGGCGCGCTCTTCAGCGTGAGCGACGGCCTTGCGGGCTTCCCGAAAAGTTGGCTGCACGATGGCGTTGAGGACGTACGTCTCAAACTCGTGGATGACGTCCTGCACGTCGACAGCCCGCGCGCCATGATCGCCTACGCTGGCACTGGTAACGATCGCATATCCGGATGGATCGACACCGGAGACCTCGTGCGCGTGATTGAGGATCGAGTGCTATTCCTCGGACGACGGGATCGGAGAATCAATGTGGGAGGTTCGAAAACTCTCCCCGAGGAAGTGGAGCGCGCGATTCTTGAAGTTCCCGGCGTTGCCGAAGCGATCGTGACAGGGATACCAAGTCCACTCTCCGGACAGATGGTGTTGGCAGAAGTTGTGCCTGCTGAACCGGGCGACACCGAGGAATTGCGCGAACGGATTTTCGCGCACATCCGTGGTTGTCTCGCGAATCATCAAATCCCGAGAGTTCTGCGTTTTAGAACCCAGGTACCGCTCTCTCCAAGCGGCAAGAAAAGTACCACCGCTCAATCGTTACCGTGAAAACCGTTCTCGTCACAGGTGGTAGTCGAGGCTTGGGATTGGGCATCGTCCGAGCCTTGCTTGAGGCTGGTTATGGCG
>JBAWBE010000324.1:0-3280 GCA_049589635.1 Terriglobales bacterium | reverse complement strand
TCTTTCTGCACCCAGCGACGCCGGCTAGTTCCTCTCTCCCGATTGTCGGGAGGGCGCTCGCCATTTGCCGCAAGGAGCTTGGGGTAAATCGGGACAATTTTCCCATTTTCAAATTCCGCCGCCATCGAAATATGTGGCACCCAGTTGACCCGCCATCAGCCCAGCATGATTGGCCTGGTAGAAAGCATTGAAGAGATCGGCTGTACCCCAGAGACTGAAGATCCACGCAATGACAACGCCGGATGCACTAGGCAGCGATATCAGCGCAAGCAAGGCGAGCATCGCCGCAATGACGTCCCCATAGGCGGCGGAACGCGCAAAGGCAGACGGCAGGTCAGGCGATACGACCCCTGGCACCAGAAACGCCAGTCCGATGAAGCGGAAGCTGTGGAGGATGAGCAGAGGCCGCAAGGCTTCGGCCCGTGGCCGCAGGCGGAGTTCCGGCCAGATGTATCGAGCGGCGACCATTCCCCACGCGACGACGCTGAATGCGATGCTGATGAAAAAAGCGAGTTGGGTTTGCATAAATTCCTCCTATTGAGATTCCAACCATTGAGGGCGACTGGTTGCAGAGGTGCCCTTCTTGTTGACTGACGCTGCAGACTCGGCGCGGTCGGTTATGCCGTGTTCGCGCCGCCACACCTTAGATTCGGGCGCGACCTGCGGCTGGGATGGGAACGGACGGCGCAGTTCACGATCATAGCGATCAAAATTGAAGCCAGGGCTGAGCGGAGCGATCATGAACTGCGCGAACTCGCGAAGCCAGTTGCCAAAAGTACGCTGGTTGCGGGGTTGCGCCGCATAGCGACGAGCGATCGTCTCGAAGTCCTCTGGGGGGCGCCCCGTCGCATCGAGCACATCGGTCGTCGGCGCACCAAGTTCAAAGGTACCGCGCTTGTGATCATCGATGTAATAACGCACGTTGCTCAAGACATCGATCGGCAAGCCGGCCATCCGTGCACCCTTCATGAACAGCCATGTCGGGGTCGGCACAACTCTGACTGATCGTCCAAGGGCCCGGCCGATCGCCCTGGCAATGTCCTCCGCGCCGAGAAGTTCCGGTCCGGTGGGGCGGTAGCTCTTTCCGGCGTGCCGCGCCGGATTGATCAGGGCTGCGACGGCGACTCGCGCGATGTCCTCGTTCGAGGGTGGCGCGTTGCGGCTTTCGCCGTACAGCCAGGGGAAGACGCCGAGATGCGCCGCCAACCCAATCGTCTGCAGATACGCGTCAGCGAAAAAGCCTGGGTTGACGATCGTATGCGCGACTCCGGGCGTCATCGAAAACAACCGGTCGACCAGCCAGTGCTGGCGGGTCATGGGCGAAGGATGAGAAGGACTCGATAGCCACTGGGTCAGGGCTACGACGTGTTCGAGCCGGGCTTCTTTGGCGGCGACCGCGAACGCAACCGCGCCCTGAATCATGTAAGGATCGAGAGGCGGACAATAGTAGGCGCCCTGAACGTCCCTTAGCGCATCGGCAACGCGCTCGACATCGCTCATGTCGGCGACTGCGATCTCGGCCCCTTGCGCCTTCATCCGCGCACACCGGTCATCTTCCGTGCGCACCATGGCGCGGACGGGATAGCCGGCTTTCAGCAGTTCGCTAACGACAACGCTGCCGGTCTTCCCGGTCGCGCCAGTCACGATGATTCTGGGCTTGATCATGGTGGTCTCCTTCTAAAGCTGGTTCCTCCTGCGGCGGTGCCATTTCGAGGGTCACTGGAACGCAGCTGGGTTCAGCATTCTTAGCGCCATCAGCGGCCCGACGGGAATGTACTGGTGATCCATCAAATGTGCTTTCGCGAGTGGCAGCGTTTCCATCAGCGCCCGTGCCTCGTCCTCGCTCTTGGCATCCACCAGCGAGATGACGCCTTTGCCATCTCCGCGCGAATACCACTCGCGAATTTTCCCGTCGAGATAGAGCCTTACCGTCGCCTGAATCTCGTCCGGAATCAGAGCCATGACTTGTTGAACGGTTACGCCCTGCCTGGGAGTCTGAATGACAAACACTGCGGTGGTTTTAGGTATGGCCCCGGTGGGCAAGCTTTGGCCAGCCTCGGTTTGCGATTGCGCGAAGGACAGGACTGGAAACACTGCCATGAACAAAGCGATCATAAATTTCATTGTGGCGTCCTCTCGATTCTCTTTTGTAATTTGGTACCATCGGGTACCGTGGAAGAAATGGTACCATCGGGTACCAGAACCGTCAAGGAGCGGAATGAATAAAACATCGATTTCAAAAAGGCGCCAGGAAGGCAAAGAAGAACCCGCGGTGCGCGAGCGCATCCTTGAGGCGGCCTTTGCTGAGTTCATGAAGAACGGCTACGCAACGGCCAGCATGCTTGAGATCGCGACGCGCGCACGTGTTTCGAAGCGAGAGCTTTACGCGCTAGTTGGCAACAAACAGGAAATGCTGATCGCCTGCATCAGCGAGCGGGCCAAGCGATTTGACGTGCCGGCTGACCTGCCTATGGTGCGCGATCGCGGGACCCTAGAGCAGGTGCTGGCTTCTTTCGGGACGAAGCTCGTCCGCGAGATAAGCGACCCCGTGGTGATTGCGGTATTCCGGCTGGCAATCGCTGAGGCGGTCCATGCCCCCGAAGTGGCGCGTGCGCTCAACTCGATAGGACGCGAGGCTAGCCGCGCTTCCTTGCGCAAAATCATGGCTCAGGCTCAGGAATTCGGGCTACTCACAGGCCATCCTTCCGAACTGGCTGCGCAATTCACCGGGCTACTCTGGCGCGACTTAATGGTCAGCCTGCTGCTCGGCGTGGTCGAGCGACCAAACCCACGCGAAATTGGGGGACGCGCCCGCGAAGCGGCAGCCGCCTTCCTGCAACTTCATCCGCTACCGAATGACCCGCCAGGTGCCCAACGCCCCAGAGGCCAGAACTAGGCTATGTGTTTCCAGTTTGAAGATAAAACGGTTCTCCTCTCCTCGCCCTCGACTGTCCTCGAAAGAGTGACAACGTCCTTTATCATTCGCTATCTGGGTTGGCTAGCGGGCATTTGGGTCGGTTGGCCAGACAGCGACTGTCCCGCGAAATGCGCCCATTGGCATTTGTAGACCCTAGCGCGTTTCCCAGTACCTATCCTGCGTTCATCGTCCAAACCGACCTCAATGAGTGATTTGGCTGTTCTCGCCATTTGAGCTTTCGCTGCCCAGAAGTTAATGGACGAATTGTACGTTTAGGGCTTCGGATGAGTGACGGGCCGGACCCTCGTTGGGCGTCCGCGACGTGCCTTTAAAAACTGCCCGCCGAGCGTCTTCTTCATATCG
>JBAWBE010000323.1:0-3255 GCA_049589635.1 Terriglobales bacterium | reverse complement strand
ACCTATCGCATGGCGCATTGAATACTATAGGGTCAATTCCTCCTCAAAGAGCATCTTCCGAAACGGGTGAATTCGGAGAAACCCGGACTCACCTAAGGAGGTCGCGGATGCTCGTGATTCTGATGATTTTTTATCTTCTGCCACTCGGCGGCGTAATTTATGCCCTTGTTGCGATGAGAGGTCAGCACAAAAACCACATTGATCCGCACAGACGCCACTGAATGGCGGTCGTGCACGCCAGTTACTCGAGGAGGGTACTATGTTTAAGAGCATCATGATTGCCTATGATGGATCGAAGGAATCGGAACACGCGCTTAGCTCTGCAATCTCGCTGGCACAGTCATTCGACGCTGCGCTTACGGTTGTGACGGTCCTCGAACCGTTGCCCAGCTATACGGCCTTTACCTATGCCGTCTATCCGTCTCTGCCACAGGAATTAAAGAAAGAAAAACGCGAGCATTTACTTGATCTTCAGAAGGCCGCGCTGCAGCGCGCGAGTGATCAGAAGGTCAAGGCGACAGCGGTACTGGTAGACGGCGACGAAGTCGCTGGCATTGTCGAGGCTGCGGCGCAGATTCACGCCGATCTTCTGGTGATTGGGCTACGCAAACACCTCACGTTTACTCCTCTCGGGGGTACAGCGCACCTGGTTGCTGGACGCAGTCCCTGTCCACTCCTTGCAGTGAGCTAGCCCGGATACTAGATCGGTTCGGCGGGCTTCGCATCCTGCATAATGAGTGAGGCTCATCACGATGGCAAGTCGGTTGCGCGTGGCGATACGGCCTTGGAGGCAGGGAGTGCCAGCGTCGGTCTATCTGTTCCTCGTGGGCTGAGCCCCTTGAGGTTGGGTCTAGGCCTTCGCTCCTATTTCTCGCTTTACGAGTCGATTTGCAAGCGCTTCTTTTAACCGTCTTCGTCATCAGTCCGCGGATCAGCAGCGATGCCGGGACAACCGCATTCATGATCCGGTTGATGCGACCAGGAATAATCATCGAGCGGTTATTCTGTAGAGCTTGGAGCCCTTCCGATACACATTGCTCCACTGTCATCGGCCTCATCGGCATCGAGTCCGGAGTGAGCCCGAGCTCGGCATCGCCCGCGTCCTCAGCACCTCCGGTGACGAGACCGACTGCTGGTTCTATGATTCGCTCCATTCGCAGCCCGTTTATCAGACCTCCGCCCGTGCGTTTGCAGATACGGCCTTGCTGGCAACCCCTTTACCAATCATGTCTGCCTGCATCTTCCGCCCAAGTGAAGTGGGCACGAGGGCGTTCATGATACGGTTCAGTCGGCCTGGAATGACTTTTGAACGGTTTTTGCGCAGACCGTCGAGGGCCTCAGATACGCACTGCTCAACGCTCATCGGTTTCAGCGGGCTGGTCTTCGGATCGAGGCCGAACTTTTCGAGCACCGGTGTTTCCGTCAACGGGGTTGCCAATACAGTGACGTAGACGCCTAGAGGTTTGAACTCATGGTGAAGCGCCTCGCCAAGGCTGTGGACATACGCTTTCGCGCCACCGTCATTCGCCAAACAGGGAATACCGTTTTCCGCACCCATTGCCCCCACGAGAACGATTCCGCCCCGGTGCCGCTCGGTGAGTTTCGCGCCAAAATGGTGGGCGATATCTAAATGCGACATGGTGTTGAGTCGCAAGGTCTCCTTGAGCAACTGCCGATCATGCTTCAGGAACGCGCCGGGATTTCCAGTGCCGGCATTGGAGACGACAAGGCCGACATCAAGATCACGCGTGGCATCGGCAAGCACCGGGAAGAAGTCGGGCTCGGAAAGGTCGAGAGGGATGATTCGGTGCTGAACACCAGACGCCCGGGTGCATTCAGCGCCAACCGTCCGCAACAAGGTCTCTCGCCTGCCAACCAAAGCTACGTGAATTCCTGAAGCTGCGATCTGTCGCGCAAATTCCTCGCCGATGCCGGACGAGGCACCTGTGACCAGTGCCCAGGGGCCGAACCTCTTTTTATCGAGTGCTGCTCTCATCTTTTTGCTCCGTTCTGCCTGCTTGGGGCTTGCGGTGTCGTAAATTACTTGGCGGCCAATGACTGCGGGTATCACTCAGTCACCTGACTAGCGTCAAAACCGAAACAGATCGATTCTCTTGTCAAGCCGGATTCTTGATGTAGCTGGAGACTTCGGATAAACGCTGGGTAAACTCAATCAACCTTGTAGACGCGGCCGGTTTGCGCCCCCAAGATAGCGCGTTTGTAGGCCTGTCCAACTTTCCATCCTTCGACCGGAATCATGCCGGTGAAGAACTGGGCAAATTGAGATTCGGATTCTTTTAGCATCGTGGGACTCACCACATTGATACGCAGTCCCTTAGGAAGCTCAATTGCGGCAGCCCGAACAAAAGCTTCCAACGCGCCCGAGGCGGTTGAAGCCGCGACGCCGGCGAAGATCGGTTCGTCGTTAAGAATGCCCGAAACCAAAGTGAAGGATCCTTTTTCTTTGATGAACGGGATCGCCTCCTGAACCAGATTGATCTGACCCATGAGTTTGCTTCCCAACGAAAACTGCCACTTTTCAGCGGTGAGCTCCGAAAGCGGAGCAAATGCGACTTGGCCCGCTGCAATGGCCACGGCATCAAACGAACCGACGGCTTGATAAAGCTTCCTGACACTTTCGCGGTTCTCTATCTCGACTTGAAAATCGCCAGATTTGTGCCCGACCTTGACGATCTCCTGGCCAGCGCCCGCCAATGCCTTTTGAACCAGTTCGCCGATCTTTCCGTTTGCGCCAATTAAAACAATTTTCATAAAAGCTCCATTCTGCTTGCTTCGGCCTTGTTGGTCATTCGATTCGCTTCGCTACTCCGATGATGTGTCAGTTGACTAACTCATTGTCATGCGCAATCTATGAGGCTCCCTTTCAGGCCGCCTGGCGTCTCACGAGCTTTGCATTATTTTTGTGTGCCGAGCATACGATCGACTGATCGGCTCATTTGTTTCAAAATAAATCCAGGCGCCACGCGACTCATCATTTTGAGCTGATTCGACTGGCCTGGACGAATTTCAAATCGATCGGTTTGCATTCCTTTGACAGCGACTTTAACCATGTCTTCCAGCTTCATGATAGAAACGCCTTTCATGTCTTCAGGATTAAAGGCACCCAGGAGTTCGGTTTGTGTCGCCGGCGGTGCTAGCTCAAATACCTTCACTTCAGTGTTTTTCAGTTGCACACGAAGTGACTCGGTAAACGAATGCAGACCGGCCTTGGTGGCGCAATAAACCGGTGAAATG
>JBAWBE010000322.1:0-1541 GCA_049589635.1 Terriglobales bacterium | reverse complement strand
GGCTTTTCGTTGCTTACGTTTTGGATGCGGACGGCCATTTCCAGTATCTTCAATGGCGCCACCTCGAAGACTCGGGGATAAGCCAAAGCGAACTTCACGACGACGCTGTGTGCAACCTCGCGGCACTAGCCAACGAGAAGCTTCGAGTCGAACCTCAGGGCCGGGTGTTTGCGGCCTTCCTCGATGGCAATTTCGAGGCCAGCCTCATCCTCATAGACGACCTGTGGGAAAAGAGGTTAGCCAGTACCGTCACGAACGATTTCGTCGCAGCGGTACCCGCCCGCGACGTCATGGCGTTTTGCGACGTCACTTCCTCGGAAGGCATCGCCCAACTTCGAAAGGTCGTAGCTCGTGCAAATGAGGGTGGTGATCACTTGCTCACGTCGGTCTTATACCGTCGCCAAGGGCAAAAATGGGTCCCGTACCGAGACTAGTGCTCTAAGAGTCACCGGCGCCATCGCAGGCCGTTCGGGATTTTCCTCGGGCGTGATTTCCCCAGCTCGCCGATTGGCAGATCGATTGTTTCGTAGGGACGATCAGCGATTGCCACCGCTCTGGGAGGGCTCATGAAATTCACTTACGATGGAGACCGCAACCTGACCAGCGATTTCGTCGATCAGCAAGCTGCCGGTCGCACTATCTCCGAAGAAACTGACGTTCGGCAAAGTGCCGGCGGGATCAATGAGCGCGCTGCAAACAGTCACACTGACGAACAACGGCAGCGTCGAGTTGGCTGCGCCGGCGGTGGGTATCAGCACGGGCTTCGCGATCGAAGACAACGAATGCAAGGGCGTGATCGCAGCATTGGGCGGCACTTGCAGCGTCTCGGTGGCATTTGTGCCGCTCAGGAAGGGCGAATTCAAACATGGGCTATTGAAGTTCACCGAAGCGGGCATGAGGAAACCACAGAAGGTGAAGCTGATAGGGATCGGAATCGCGCCGGCTGCCACGCCCTCGCCAGGGGTTAACGTCGTGTTCGTGACTTCTGAAGTTTATGACGGCAGTATCGACGGCACCGGCCTAAGTGGCGCAGATTCGGCGTGCCAGATGTTGGCCAACAATGCAGGGCTTCCCGCCGGAACCTACAAGGCCTGGCTTTCGACCTCGACAGTGGATGCGGTTAGCAGGCTCGGAAATGCGCGCGCGTTTGTTCGGGTCGACGGAGCACCGATTGCAGATCAGGTGTCAGATCTCACATCCGGCAAGATCCTGAACCCCATCGACCTGGATGAGTCCGGCAACGACATACGCGAAGCGCAGAGCTCGGATGTGTGGACCGGCTCGACCAACGCCGGGACCTTAAGCCCTTACGGAAACTGCAACGATTGGAACTCGATTTCCCGCAAGGCTTTTGGCGAGAGCGGCCACTTCGACGGCGGGCCGGCGCAATGGAGCGACGACAACTCAGCCTTTGGCTGCAACGACAACGAACAATTGCATCTTTATTGCTTCGATACGTCCCATGCGGAGCCGCTGGCATACACACCGGTTTCCGGTCGGGTCGCCTTCGCATCGAAAACAGACTTCGATCCCTCCACTGG
>JBAWBE010000321.1:0-32233 GCA_049589635.1 Terriglobales bacterium | reverse complement strand
GTCCTGCTGTCGGGCGAACAGATGGAATCCGGCCTTGGCCTTCTCGCCAAGCCCTTGGGGTCGATAGTCGCGGGTAGCAACTTCGAGGTCGAGGCGGCGGATTTCTCGGCAATCATCTTCATACTCGATGCGCAGGTCGGGGATAGGAATCTTGCCGTTTACGACCTTGAGATCGAATTGATTCGCGATGAAGATTCGTTCATACCTGGGGTCCTTGTCGGGCCGCATCCGCGAGAGGGCTTGGTAGAGGTCTTTCTTCAATTCGAAGTCGAGGACTACGCGGCGGACCTTCCCGCCTGAGCCTTCGATGTCTCTCGCGACCTGTTGATACAGCCGGTAGAGATCGGCGTCGTGACGGGCTTCCCTGGGTTTGACAAGGCCGTGATACGTGGCCTGCCGATGACAGACGAGCTGGGCTCGCTCCAGGAGCCAGTGGCCGTCCTTAGTCAAAGTCAAAACTTTCGTGGAGAAGGACGCGTGGCCTTCGATGGTCTTCTGTTCGACCAATCCGTGCCGGGCTAGGTTTCTAACTTCGCTTTCCATCTGCGAGACGTCACCGTCGTAGCCAAATCGGGCAAGATCGTCTGCCGGCACGACGCGGAACTTGCCGAGGTCAGTGAGCGTACGAACCTCGGAATCGCGCAACGAGTATTCGCGGTTCCGGCCTCGATAGATCGTTCGCGAACGGTCAGAACCATGATTGGACCGACCCGAATTTGGCTCCCTGTCGTGTTCTGGCTTACCGTGTGAACCGCCCCGGTCCAAGGAGTCGGTGCTCCTTTCGATCAGATCGCGCCTGGTTCCTTCGCGTCTTCTGAACGAGAATGCAAAGTCGGAAATGCTATAGGGATGGTCCACGGAGAATCTCCTCTCGTTTCACCTTGGTGCCGACATGGGGAAGGACTGCGAGCGGCACACAAAGTCAAGAAACCGAGATTGCGAGCTATCACTCATCGTGTTGCTTTTACCGGAGGCGAACTCAGACTTGCGGGGAACGAGCCTGGTCTTGCCCCTCGGTGTACAAAAACACCTCTTCCACCGTCTTTCCGAAAATGCGAGCGATCTTAAAAGCGAGCGGCAAACTGGGATCGTATTTGCCCGTTTCAAGGGCGTTGATGGTGCCGCGAGCGACTCCGACTTGCGCCGCAAGCTCTGCCTGCGACCATTCCTTTTCCGCTCTCAGCACACGTAGGCGGGTCTTCATCGATACCGCCAGGAATACAGAATCAATCCCACACTCCACAAAACGATCATGAGCGGGGGGATGCCAAGCCACGAGAGGGAATGAAATCCGAAGCTCTGAACGAAGCCGATGACCATGGAAAAAACGAGCGTTCCGGCGAAGGCAAAGGTCAATGCGCCGTAGTTCACCTGCTGTTCGCGCTCATCATTGGAACGCAGAAAGCGCAGCAGGAACACAATGGCTGCCCCGGCCCCCGCGATTGCCAGAGCGAGTAGGAAGGCGCGCAGGGACCGAACCTCTCCGACAAGAGTAAAGGCCGCGGCAGAAACCAGCGAAGAAACATAAAAGAGGAAGAGCGCAGATCGGCGGCGCTCGGCAAAGCGATCGCTGAAGGACTCAAGGGGCATTGGCACCTCCCTAGACTGCCCCAGAGAGTACGTCAAGAAAACCTATATGTCAAGTATAACGTACACATAGAACGCAATAGCGTTCTTCGTTGGAGTCCGTCTCGGGGCCGCGGGCGACCAACACAAGAGGGCAGGCGTGTGCAATCTTGACTGCCTTCATTGCTCGGGGTCAGGGTCGAGCTCGCGCTCCGCGAATATCGCAAGCTGTTTGAAATTTCCCGTTTTCCAGTCGCTCAGATCGGCTTCTTCAATTACCAGGGACGTGCCGATTCGCCAGCACAGTTCGGTCTTGTCCGTGAATCGGACGTGGAGATAAAGCACGTCGTCCTCGAATGCATGATCGATCCAGTCCACGACCTTGCCACGGACACCGGGATATTGTTTGCCGCGCATGATGTCCCGAGGGGGCAGCTTCCCACGTGATTTGCGTTTCGTCATTGGTGATTTCCCTCCTCGTCCGTTGGCGTGGCGTCGGGTTGTGAATCGGCGGTTGACCGTTGTGGCGGGTTCGCGAGTTTCGGTGCGCGCTCCTTTGTCTTCTTTCGACGCCTGTTGGCGGCGTGTTTCTTCTTCTCAGCCTGTTCTTCTTCATAGCATTTCTCGTCGTTGTAGTCCCAATCGGGGAGGATTACTACGCGTGGAGGAAGTCCCTTAGCTTTGCGTGCTTCCTCGCGCTGTTTGATCTCCAGATAAACATCGTCTGGGTCGGTAACTCTCTTTCGGTGGTCGCGCAAGAATTTGTACGCCCAATCGCATCGTTGTCGACGATGGCGTCAAACTCGTCGGAGAACTGTCGGTTCGCTTTCACTTGCGCGCTCTCTACGTAGGCCTTCGCCCAGCGAATCATCTCCTTCTTATAAGTGGGTTCCTGTTTCATGCGCTCAAGGCCAGGGATGACGTGACCGAACTCTTCGTTTAACGCAAGCACTTCCTGGAAGAGACGGATTTTCATTTTTTCCTCCTCTTCACAATTTCCTTCGGTGAGGAGGCTCGCTTGCGCTTCTTCGCAGCCTGCGCTCTGTTCGCGGCCAGGAGCTTCTCTTCCTCCTCGGCGGACCAAGGCAGGACAACGATCCTCGACGGAAGGCCCTGCTTCTTACGCTGTTCGTCGCGCTCCTCGGCGTCCAAGAACACGTCATCCGGGTCTTTGAGCCACATTTCGTACTTGTGATGAATGCGGCTCCAATGGGTCGCCTGGTCTTGCTCGAAATCGGTGGCTTCCGTGGTCACTTCGAAGCTGGCCTGTGCCCTCACGTATTGCACCTCGTTCGACAGGGGCATCAGCACGTCGGACCTCTGCCCCGGACACTTGGCAAGCTGCTTGAAAAGGTTGACGGACTCACGAAGAGTGCGGTCGAGTAGGGCGAGTAGTTCGTAGGCAGTTTGTTTCACGTCGGCGTACCTCCTCTTTGGTTTTCCTGTTCGCTAGCACCTATGGTCCGAGGCTGTTCGGGTTGTGTCGCGGGCGAGGAGGACGCGACCTTTCGCATGGCCAGGATGCGATCGTCATCGGCCTGGGTCCAAGGCAGATCACGGCTCGCGGCGGCAAACCCTGTTCACGCCGAAGCGCTTCGCGGGATTTCAATTCGAAGTAAATTTCATTGGGACCTTCTTCGGCCTGCTCGCGGTTCCGCCGAATGCGGTAGAAATTGTTCTCTTCCTCCTGCTCCTTCTGTGCGATTTTGGAAGCAAAACAGTTATTGGCGTAGGAGCGGAGTTCGCTCAGATTGACGCGGATTTTGGTTATGCAACTAGGAGATTCCAAAGCCAACTTTTCGAGGATGTCGAGGGACCTAAGAGCATGGTCGATTCCCAGATTGAATTGAAGGAAGACTTCGTAAATACGAACATCCATCGGACTGTATTCCTTTCCTTTGCGAGATGGCATTCCGGTCGCGGGATCGAAGCGTTTCGCTCGCTCAGGAGCGTGGGCTATGCCGTTCCATTCGTCGAGGCACACCGGTAACGCGACGGTTGGAAGGCCAACCGAATGCGAGAAACTCGTTCAGAAATTTTCAGCTAGGGGGAGATTCAGCGGCAGGCTCAGGAGGAGATAAAGCGCGAAACAACAGGTGCGAGGAGAGTTGCGCGCAAAATGAGAAATGGATAACTTCTCTTGCAGCCATCGTTGCCTCCCTAGAGGTGATGGTGGTCAGGGGCGCGCTGGTGCTCAAACACCGGCGCGTCCCGTTGCTTTACTTGGCTCGCTTCTTTCTCTTCTTGCGAGCGCCCTTGCCCCAATAGTGGTTTGCCTTGTATTTCTTTGCCGCGCTTACTTGCTCTTCAGACCAGAGGCGAACCTTGACACCGCCGACAAGCAGAAGGTCAGGTGCCACAACTCTCTTCTGCTTGAGCCACCGGTGCAGAGTGTCAGTACCGATACCAAGAATCTCTGCAACCCGTGCGGTTGAGTAACTCGCCATTTATAGAATCCAGTAGGTCGCCTTGATTTGTCAAGTAAAAAGTGCACCCATGCGCGGGCGCATTTCGGTCCTCCGCGGACAGCCAAGAGTATCGCAGTTGAAACCGAAATCGAAAAGCACTGTGTTGCTTGACGCGAATGATCGACATCAACGATTCGGTAGTGGCTCGGTTCCTTCGCTCAGAACATGCAAATAACGAGGATAGGCAAACAAGCGATCTCTGCGTTTGCCAGTCACCTCTTTTGCTATCTTGAGTTTTGCCAGACTTTCTAGGGCACCTGTAATCGTGGGAACGGACAATTTGAGGGCCAGCGCTGTCGGGCCAATCTTGATTAGCGGGTGTCCTTGCATATACGCGTGAACGAGCAGGGCAGACGCTGTCTTTCGACCCAATGTTTGGATCTTCTTCCGATCGGCTTCGAAGAGGCGAAGAATCTGAACGGCTGCGCTGGCTGCCTGGTGTGCCGTGGTCTCCGTGCCCTCAAGAAAAAATGCGAGCCATTCTTCCCAAACACCCTCCGTACGAACGCGTTGAAGCAGATCATAGTAGCGTTGACGGTGAGTCTTGAAGTAAAGGCTCAAATAGAGGAGTGGCTCACGCAAAGTGCCTTTGGCGCAGAGAAGCAGTGTAATTAGTAGACGGCCCAGCCGCCCATTGCCATCGAGAAAAGGGTGAATCGTCTCGAACTGGACATGGACGAGTCCGGCCTCGACGAGAACGGGCAGCTTGTCTTTTTCGTCGTGAAGAAAATGCTCGAAGCGGTCCAAACACTCTATCATGCGTTCCGGAGGAGGAGGAACGAACACAGCATTTCCAGGTCGGGTGCCGCCAATCCAGTTCTGGGAGTGGCGAAATTCGCCGGGTGTTTTGTTCGCGCCGCGTCCCCCACGCAGCAGAATTTCGTGAATCTCCCGGATGAGCCGCAGCGAAAGCGGAAAACCGTCCTTGATGCGACGAAGACCATGTTGCATCGCCGCGACATAATTCGAGACCTCCTCAACATCATCGATGGGAACCCCAGGCGCTGCTTCGTTTTCAAATAGCAGCAAATCGGAAAAGGAAGATTTAGTGCCTTCGATTTGTGAAGAAAGAAGGGCTTCCTTGCGAGCATAGAGATAGAGGAAGAGCTGAGTGTTTGGCAAAAGCGTCGTCAAGCCATCTAAGCGTCCAAGGGCCTGATTTGCGCGGTCGAGTTGCTGGTATAGTCCGCTAAGATCGACGAGCGGATTCGGAGGTAGCGGCGCAGGCACGAAAGCCCGTACCGTCTCGCCCGCCGTGGTTGTGGAGAGATACGTGCCGAGCCTTGAGTTTTTTTCGTCCGCCATTGGTTGCTATGCAAGCTTGCTTTAATAAGCCCTGCTGGTATTAAAGCATAAGCTTGTTGGCTTTAATAGTAAAATTGCGGTAGTTGCGCGTAACCGGACAAGTGATTTTCACTCCGCTCTAATGTTTCTTTGGCATCTCTCTGCCTCGCCGAGCGCGCCAACGCTCATACCTTGCAATCTGCTCGGAGGCTGGGAGCCAGCCACTCACACGCGCTGCGAACAATGCCTTGCGGAGCGCAGAGCACCTCGCCCGACTTCACGCTTTTGTGAAAACGATCCTCCGACAGAGTACTGAGCGTTTATCGGGGCTTAGACTCGTCGAGGTCAGGACCTGTTCGGTCCTCCAGTTGTCTGTGCTTTCGACCTTGCGCGAGGTAGCATCCTCCGATAGCCAAGAGCAAGAACCCGGTCACAATTGCTGACAAATGATGATGGTCTGCGGCATGGGTGTCACGCGTCGCGCTGACCGTTTGGTCGCGATTCCTGAAGTCCCGATTTAAAGCTAGCTTTCATTCGAGGCCGCGTGGCAACTCAGGGGCAAAACCAGGCTCGCCATCGGCTCAATCCTTATTCGAGAGGCAATCGCAAATTAATAAGTACGTGCATCACAGCCGGAATTAGCCTCTGCATAAAGATGCACGCGGAGCGCGTGGTGTGGCGCGCGAATCGCGTGACCCCGTCCTGGCAGTTGCGATTGACTTCGCCCAGGCTCGGGAGTACTTTCAAGACCCCTCCCTCAGTTTTCCAAGCGGTAGAGTTGTGACCGCAACAGCGAGCGCGCCATTGAATCGCAATGCACCAAAGCAGGAAATGGGAGAGCCGTTCCTTCTCGTGCTCTTGTTGGTTCTCGGAGTTCTGGTCGTCATCATGCACGTCGTGCATCGCTAGGTCGTTGTATGTGCATCAAGAGCGGCCTTGAACTTTCACCCGTTGCGCCTCCCTCCCGTGGTCGACTCATGAGGGCAAAAGCTCTCCTGACGCGCTGCGGAGGAGCGCGGTGTAGATTCTTTTTTGATCTTCGTCGCGCGTGGGCCTACGGTATACGCTCTTCCGTTTTCGCGGAATCGAGACAGTCGGCAAGCGCCCGCTTATCCTTCGCGTGCTCCACTTCGCGGGCCGCACACTCCAAATCTTCATAGGACGGAAGTTGCACAGAAAGAATAATCGAAGCATTCCGGTCGTGCTGGTCAGCTTGCCGTCTAAGTGCGTCTCCCGTCATGCTACTCCTATAGCATTTTCGCAGTGGTTCAACGCCGCGATTTGCAAATTCTAGCGATGACTTCCCAACTTCGATCACGCCATCGGCGCATCTCGGCCGCACCTATGAAAACCTTAACTGGATTGGCACAGACCTTTGGCATCGAGTTGCAAACCAAATAAGCCTCACCTGCTTTTGCGATTTCTTCCTCGAGCAGCCCGTTGCAATTCGAACATCGAACTTCGCCCGGCGTAAACTTCCCACCTAGGCACTCTCCCACAAACAACGCGCCCTCATGTAGGGTTCTAATGACCACTTCGTTCTCTCTTTAGGCTGAGCGTTTTAGCGCATAGAACGGATCTAAATTCGCTCCGCGCCTGAAGGTCAGCAGGCGCGCTCTCGCCTTAATATACGCAAAGCCGATAGCGCATCGTCCATCGCTCTTCGCTCACCGCGGGAAATTTGCACCCCGAGAGAGGCACGGGCAGCGATCGCGCTCTCGGCTGCTTTCACACGATCATGAAGTTGCATTGGGTCAAGCTCAAGAATTGCGGCTTTGTATAACTCTTGCCAGCCATTTTCGGACAACTTTGGCTCCTGACGAGGCATCGCATCTAGGATCACGAGGGGCGAGCAACGCCGTCTGATGTCGCAAGGAGCCGTAGGTTGTGAGGATTTCACGGCAGGATGCTAATGAGACCACTCTGACCGTACTTGTTTTCGGGATAGATAGCTACCGAAGAATGTTCAAAACGGTACAGCTTTTCGGACGGTGTTGCCGCACTCTGTCCGAATGAAAACGAAAGATCTCACACCAAAACAGTTATCGTCCGTCGCTTGTCCGACATGTGGTGTCCCCGCTGGAGAACGCTGTGTGTTGCACTCAGGCGGCCCGCGCTGCGAGCCACATGTAGATCGGAAGTTTGTGGCCGCTGAGCGCTTTGAGGCGACATAATTGGCGATTTAGGATTCGAGTGCAGCGCCGGGCATTCGAACCGCCGGCCACGGATCATTCGCTTCATTGTTAAGCCCACAGACAGAGCGGTGCTAATGTCGGCCATCGCCTCGAAATACACTGAAACACCAATGGCGCCTTGTTCGAAGCCCTACATACTGCCAGTAGAGGATTTGAGCCGATGGCGAGCTGGGGTTTGGCCTGCAAGAATTGCCACGCTGTTTTCACGCATTCGCAGATACCCAACACGCTGGCCGACTACTATCTTCCCATTCGACCCGAATTCCCGCCAGATGGTCTGGAACGCGAGTGTCCCAATTGCAAGGCACGTCCACCTACCAGCGAAGCGAACTCACGTTTCGGTTCCGACCTTAACGGTGGGGTTCGCGGCGGTCATGGCCAAGTTGTACCGACAGCCATGCAGGGCCCGGCTGATGTTCCGTTTTCTGAGCGTAGCAAGTCGTACAATTAAATACGCGAGTCGCAAAAGTATTGGAACGCCACAGTGCGGTTTCTAAAAGATATGACCCGTATAGCCGGCGGCTTGTTAGCGTTGAGCCGCGTAAATCCCAACAACAACAAGAAATCCAAGAGTACGTCCACCAAAAAACAGGCTTTCGATACGCAAGTTTTTCTCGATTCGGCGGGTGTGTCCCGGAAGGTCGCGGAGTTCAGGAAAAAGGAAACGGTATTCTCGCAGGGCGATCCCGCCAAGAATGTGTTGTACATCCAACAAGGTGGGGTGAGGCTCTCGGTTGTGAATGAATCCGGAAAAGAAGCGGTGGTGGCGGTGCTGGGCCCAGGAGATTTTTTCGGCGAGGGCTGTCTGGCCGGCCAGCCGCTGCGGATCGGCACCGCCACGGCAATCACCCCGACGACCGCGCTGGTGATCGAGAAGAAGGAAATGATTCGAGTGCTCCATGCGGAACACGAGTTTTCCGATCGTTTCATCACTTTCATGCTGGCGAGGAATATCCGAATCGAAGAGGATTTGGTGGATCAACTGTTTAACTCAAGCGAGAAGCGGCTGGCGCGCACGCTGCCATTGCTGGCGCGCTATGGCGGGGACGACACGCCGCAAGAGATGCTGCCCAAGGTATCACAAGAGATGCTGGTCGGAAATGATTGGCACGACGCGCTCGCGCGTGAACTTCTTCACGAACAAATTCCGAAAACTTGGCCTCATCAAATATAACGGCGGGTTGCAAATCAACAAATCACTGCTGAGCGTTGTCCTGCACGAATAAGCAACAACTTTCGCCGAATTTCCCGTTAGCTGGTGATTCCCGACTTCTGGATCTCGATGATCCGAGCGTGATGCTAGCACGAGAGCAACATCAGTCCGATACCGGAACCACGGTCGCTTAACCGGCTTCTACTGGACGTTATTGGTAGTGGACGGTGAAGACGAGGACGCAGTTGTCGCCGCTGTTGGACCAGCCCCACCAGATGGCGTCATTGCCTTTTAGTTCTACGGGAATGTCGTGGCCGTTGCATTGCGCGGCGTCGCAAGGATGGACCCAGCCGCAGGGGCTTCCGATGCAATCGTAGTCCACGCTGGTGATGGTAGCGGATTCGTGCAGGTTGACTTCTAACAGATGCCCGTTGTCCCCCGCCTTTACGGGCGGCTGGACGTAGCGCTTATTCTTGTCAAATTCGTGTTTGCTTGTTTGCGCTTGAGTGAAGACGAGAACCAAGAGGGCGCAGCTCAACATCCTTAACGCTAGAGATCCCATGGTTTGTTAGGCTCCTTGCGCTTGAGAATTGTTGGTCCTTCAGGGGCAAAACGTGGAGGTAATGTGATTGACGGGATTTTAGGCCAGATTGGGCGGAAAGCAAGTTTTTCGGTAGCGGATAGGATCGGCGTCAGAGTTGCGGGGTGGAGAGGCGGGATGTGTCGCGCCTACGGCGCTTACGCACCGGGCTAACTTATTTCGCGCCTTCCTTCGACCCCGCGGCAGGCGGAATCTCAGGACAAGCCGGGGCTGGTGCGTGCGGAGGCGTGACGTCTTTATGCGAGGACGATCGGGCGAAGTGCCGGAGTGCGAGAGGCGGAGAGCAGAGTCAGGAGTGGCTGCGCGGCAAAGGCGCCAATCAGGAGATTGGCGCTCCAGGTTTGCAAAAGCCCCACCTTTTAGAGGCGACAGGGTGGGGCGCCCACTTGCATTTTTGTGGCTGCAGGCGAGAGCGCGTGCCTTTGCTTAGACTTTCTGTCGCGGTTGTTCCTGCGCCTGCTTCGCGAGAGACCGGTGGGTTTGGTAGCGCGGTGCCTCGTCTGGCGGTTTGAGGAATTGGGTTGGAGACAGGTTCGGCTTCAATGTTGTCGTTGCGGTTCCGAAGAATGCCTTGCGGGCTTTCTCAAACGAATCCTCTGCCATTCGATCTCCCAGTTCCATTTCAGTTTTTCAGTTGCTTAATCGGCGTCGTGGGCCGATCTTTGCGTCGGCGTGCCGAGAATCCCACGCCGGCGAACGCGAGCAGCAGGAGCGAGAGAGAGCCCGGTTCCGGAACGAGAATGGGCGCAAGGTTCCTCCTCTTTCATGCTCACCAGTGCGGCGCTCGCCAATTCCTGTTGTTCCTACATGCCATGCTTTTTCGCCGTGCGAAATGGCGGAAGCACGCTTGGACGAATCATTGTCAATCAGGGCGGCGGTCTGGATGTCCGAGTCCGATAACGAGGGAAGAAGCGTGCCGCGAATTGATGAGGACCTGAAGTCTCCGGCTGCAAGGAAGTTGAATGTCCCAAAACCGCCGGCCAGCATCATGGCCGAATCGGGTTCTATTACAAATTCGACGATTCTTCCACGAAACCGGGAGAAGGAATTGGACCGGCCCAACCGAGCGCGACCGGTGAGTCGGGTTGCAGTGGGGATCCCGCCGTCACGTGTGCCTTGAGCGCCGTGTGGGGAGTGCGCGTTACTGTCGCGGGGACCTCAGTGTTCAGAAATTCATCCGCGGTTCCATCGAAAGGGATTCTGTCGGCCCAAATCGGCAACGCGGCGGTAAGGACTGCTCCGCAAAGCAGCAAGGCTGGTCTAAAATTCATAAGTTTGCTCCCAGGATGAATGGCAAGGATGCCATTCAACTTGAATAGTAAATGGCGTCCAAACGCGTTGCTGTCCAATTGTGCACACATCCCTCGATTCGCATTTTGTTCGCAGTTGCATGCGCCGTATGAGGAGCGGTGTGCAAAAGAGCACAGTTTTCTGGAATCAGCGGTTCTACGCTGCGCACTCACCCTTGGGAACTTGCGAGCAACCTACGTCGGACGTGAGGATAGGCATGAATGAACCAGAATACGCTTCGTCGTGGAGGCAGCCTGTTCTGCGGGCGCTTCGTGAGTTGGATGACCGGACACTAGGAGAACTGGTTTTTGCCGCGGAACACGCGATAATCCTTCGCCAGCGGGAACTGAAAAATTCCACGGAGCACCACGAAGAGCGTAGTGAAATGCATGTTGCGATAGCGGCCTTAATGACGATCAACGTTTACAAACTCGGCCGCTGCTCATTCCGAGACTCGCGTTCGGGAAGTTCGGCGTTAGTTTGATCAGCAGTCGTGGTTTTACGCGTCGTCTCCTCGAGCGTGCGGACGCGCGATTATTTGCGATGCTCTGAATGGGACATAAAATGGACAACACTATGTGGCTGCTAAAAGGGCTTCTGATCGGGACGTCAATTTTCGCGACGGGCTTCATCCTCTATCTCGCGATCGGCACGTGGCGGAAACCCTCACAATATTCAAGGCCGGGCGACCGCGGGGGAGAAATCGCCTCTGACTTTTTCACCTTGCTGCGGCACTTCTTTCTGCAAAGCCCACTATTTTACGCGGCCCTCGTCGGCGCGCTGGTCATCGGCTGCTCCCTCGTCGTGACTCCGTAGCTCAGCGTCGTGCAGTGTCGGGTTTGGGTTCGTTCGCTCGGCGATGCGCCGCGCAAACGCGCGACATAAACTTCTTGTCGCGTTCCACCTCATATCGCCCGTTCATTCTTCGATTGATCTGCCAACGAGAGTGCTGTAATGCGCGATCGGAGTTTGCCGGGAATCACGGGCATAGAGATATTCCCGATACCGCAAATTCTCGTGCATTCCACAAGTGTTTCATGGCCTCCAAATGTGTTCACAACGGTACAGATTTCGACCGTGTCTCCCGCTAATCTGACCTCCACACGGAATTCTTGTTATGGAGGCAACACGCATGAAAGTACTCGGAGTCATCAGCACTACAGCTTTGTTATTGCTTCTCGGCGCGACCGTTCCTGCGTTCGCGCAGGAAGAGCACCACGAAGAGAGCGCCAAGCCTGCACAGCATGAAGAACAAGCTAAACCTGCTGCGAAGCAGGAACAAACCAAACCTCAAAAGCAGGAACAACAAGCAAAGCCTGCAAAGCAGGAGCAGGCAAGACCGGAGAAACAGCAACAACAAGCTAAGCCACAGAAGCAAGAGCAACAAGCGAAGAGCCAAGAACAAAACCAGCAGCAGCACACACAGCAACAGGCCAAGGCGCAACAGCAGCAACACGCGAATCAACATCAGCAACAGGTCAAGACCCAGCAGAACGAAGAGAAGAATCAGCAGCACCAACAACAAGCCAACGGCCATGCGCAACAATCACAGGGCCAGTACGCACGGAATGGCCAGAAAGACAGGTACGGACACGAATATAACGAAAGTCATTTCGGTCCTAACCATCACACCCGCTTTGACGAAAACGGTGGGCGCTACTACGACGGACGCCGGCAATATTCTTACGGCGGCTATTGGTTCTACGCGGGAAACTATCCGGCGTGGTTTTACCAGCAGGACGTGTACTTCATCATGGGAGCGGATGGGCTATGGTATGCAGTGGCGTCCGGCAATCCTTCTCTGACCTTCCAAGTCAATATCGGTTAATGAGAACCCGAGGATCGTGTTCTCGGTGGAGGCTACAATGTTGGGATACAGCTTGATAGGGACTTGCTTGCGCAGGAAACAAGGATTTGCTCTGTGCGCGAATTCTAGCACGTCATCTTTGGCGAGACAGGTAGTTGATGCATTCGCGCTGGGCGCGTTATAGGCTCAGGCATGGAAAAGTCAAAGATTCCTGTTTACTGCCAGCATTGCAAACAGAAACAGATCGTTCATGTCTTTGTACGATCGGGACGAAGTCCGATGAACCACCAGACCGTCAACTGCACAACGTGCAAGAAAGAATTTGTAGTGCTGGTTTCCGACCCGATTATCGGCGGGCCATTCCCAGAATAAAAGTTCTGCTAGGCCAAGGCTTCAAACAAACTCCAGATAGCTGCTAACGCCCGTTGGCGCACCAGAGAATGCAACGGAATGGCATACATGGCACGAATCCGCGGTTATAGCCCTAAAGCCCCTGCTGTGCTCAGCTTGCAAAGCTTTCACCGCGCGGAAATATTTTAGTTCTCGTGAAGTGTACTAATTCAATTGACAATGGGGAACCAGGAGCACAGTGTGGTTGCGGACCTGGGATTCTTCAGTTCACCTGAATACAACGGAAGTTACCTGAACCACCCCTCGCCACACTAATCAGTGAAACATCCAAGGAGATACATGAATACAATTACGCGCAGGGATCAGTCCCGCAATTTGACGCTACAAGACGAAGTCAATCGCCTATTCGAGGACAACTTTAGTCGGGAACGCTCGAGTCATGCCGACCTAGCAACCTGGGCACCAGCCGTAGACATCTACGAAACCGAAAATGAATTGGTCGTAAAGGCCGACCTGCCGGATCTCCAAGACAAGGACATTGACGTCCGCATTACGAACAACACATTGACCATCCGTGGAGAACGGAAGTTCGAGAAGGACGTCAAAGAGGAGAATTTCCTTCGGATTGAGCGGACATACGGTGCGTTCATGCGGAGCTTTTCCCTGCCGAACACGGTCAGCTCGGAGAACATTCGGGCCGAGTACCGCAATGGCGTCTTGACCCTGCATATGGCTAAGCGCGAGGAGTCCAAGCCGAAGCAGATCAAAATCAGCGTCTCAGCGAACGGCAAGTAACGCGCACGGATCACATGCGGAGAGGGGAGTACTACCTCTCATACCGACAGCCAAGGAGGTTGCCATGATCGAACGCAAAGAACTATCGAAAGAAGATATCGCTCACCGAGCTTACGAGTTGTTTGTTCAACGCGATGGTGCGCCCGGGAATGATATCGAAGACTGGGTCAGAGCTGAAAAGGAGCTGACTGGCGAAGTTGTTGCAGCGCCAGCAAAGGCCATGGCTGCCCCAGCCGGTCGTAACCAACATAATTAAAATGACGACCACCAGGAGAGCTTGATCCTCTGGAAGGGGCGGGTTCCCCGCCTCTTCATTTCTCCGTTTGGTTGCTAATCGTGAAACGAAATGTTCTCCCTCACCTAGGTGAGGCGAGTCCGTATGAGGGAACTCCGCGTGTTACAAAGGCGAGACGTGAGGCATAGGTGGGTTTGAACGTGGAAACTAGAACGCGCGGGCTGCATTCGAGTTTTGGCTGAACGATATGGTCTGCGCTGTGCGGTAGCCCATCAGTTTTCCAGTGAGGCTGACAATGATTCAGGAAATAACGCAACGCCATTATGTGGGTGTCCTGTGCTCTCGCTGTACGGAACGAATTCCTGCTCCCAAGAGGGCCGCGGTACTGTATGAAGAGTTAAAGCACGGCGAAGTGAGCGATGGCCAAGATGCCAAGTCTCGTGCATTCACGCTCCGATGTAGGGTCTGCAATGAAGAGGGCGTGTACGGTTTCAAAGAAATTCAGGAATTTGAAGGCGCGCCAAGGATGCGAATCTCTGAAAGAAAGCGAGCCGCATCTAACGCATCCTGACGAGCCCCGGATTTGCCGCCGCGCTCACCCGAAAGTGGATGTCCCCAAATGGCTCTTGATACAAAGCAGTCCGTCTGAATGCCCTTAGGCTTGAGGCAGACTAGATTCGACAGTATTATGAATAATGTGGCCGGAAACGAATCGAAATTGAGGGGGACATTGGGGATCAGGCGTGAGACGGGCTGCGGAGCGAGAGCGCGTAATCTCTTGGGTCGTAAGCAAGCGAGACAGTCTGATCTTTCTTCTCTCTCTGGTGGCGCCGATTTGGATTTTCCCTTATTCAGTACGCGCGCAGGAAACAAAAGAAGCCCCGCCAAATCTGACCTCGACTCTCGATTCTTTGGAGCGAACCGAGGAACAGAACCCAGCCCTCTCTCGGCCCCACAAGGTGACGCGGGAATATAAGGTATTTCAGGGCGACGATCCGACGCCCATCTCGGATGTAATGACCCAAATCAACTTTGCTCCTCCCGACATCAAAACTTTCAAGATTACCGATGCGCAAGGCAGCGCGAGAGGTAAGAAGATCGTAAGTGCCATTTTGGAGCAGGAAGTAGCTTCTGCTAAGGACGGTCACCGGGGAGACATCAACCGATCCAATTATGACTTCGTGTTCTTGCGCGAGCAAGATTTTGGAGTGGTCCCAGAGTACGTGCTGCACATGGTTCCCAAGCGCAAGGAAAAGGGACTCCTCCTCGGCGACATTTGGGTGGACGCCAAGACATACCGCATCAGGCAAATCATCGGAGTCCCGCTCAAGACTCCCTCTTTCTGGGTCAAAGATCTCCACATCACCGTCCAATTCGCGGACGTGAACGGCATGTGGATACCCGTTTCTGTGGACGCCATCGCGACAATCCGATTTGTCGGCATTTATTCGCTTTCCGGTCATGATTTGGCACCGCCTATTGCCGCTTCAAGCGCGCCGGGGCCTTGACAAGAGGTGTCCCAAATTACTGGAAAACTCAACAACCACGCTCCAATCCGTGCCGACCAACGATCTAAACGTGTTCCTTAGATCGCGGCGCGCCCCTTGAGTTGCTTCACAAACCCTCTGTGCGGCGCGTGGCCGAGATTTTCGCCCCGCCCACACAGACTTGCGGCGGCTGAGAACGCGTAGCGCCGCACAGACTGCTTCTGCGTGGTACACTTCTACAACGTGACCTTCGAACGAAAAATCGTTGTGAGTCTGGAAGAGATTCGCGCTATCTCGTTTGAATGCCATCAATGCAAGTCCCGGCTCACGGTTTCGCCTGACGACATCCGCGATATTCCCGCCGCTTGTCCGCATTGCAATTTCTCTTGGAGGCTGCCCGAAGACGTGCAACTGGGACCGGTAGCGTCACCACCGAAAACTTTTGCCTTTGGTATCAAGGAGCTCAAAATACGTTTTGGAGCCGATGTTATCGGTTTCAAAATCCTTCTGGAATTCGACGAACCGCGAAGAGACGCACTTTAAGCGACGCGAAGGCACTACCGCAATGGTCCGGCTGAAGCAACGTCGAAAAAAACGACTCGATAATTTGCTCCGTCAGGCCCCAGCGGTGAAGTGGTGAATAAGCGTCCTGAAAGAAGGCTCCCACGAAACGCTCATCTTAGTTCCGGCGAACGACCATACAGGTGATGTCGTCATGCTGCGGTGCGGAGCCGACAAATTCGTCGAGATTCTGCATGATGTTCGAAAGTGTTAGCGCGGATCTTTCGGCGCCGGCGACTTGCAACTGCGTCAAGAGACGCTCCTCTCCAAAATCCTCTTGATCCTCGTTTAGAGCCTCCGTCACACCATCTGTGTAAATCACCAGCAAATCGTGAGGCTCAAGTCGTGTAACCCCGGTCTTGTAGTTTTCTTTCAACTCGATTCCTAGAGGCATGTTCTCCGACTTCAAGCGCTCAATTTTCCCGTCCTCACGCTTAAGAATAGGCGGATTGTGACCGGCACAAAGGTAACTGAGTACGCCGGTGGCTGGATCCAGTTCGGCGAGAAATGCGGTGGTGAAACGGCCATTTTGACTGTTAGCACAAACCTGTCGGTTCAGACCACCTACAAGATCAGAAAGCGACCCGCTGGCACTCGCGAGCGCTCGCAGGCTCGCCTGAAACGTGGCCATCAACATCGCCGCCGGCACGCTCTTTCCACAAACGTCAGCGACGGCGATTAGCAACGGGCCATCCGTGGCTCGGCGAAATGCGTCGTAATAATCTCCGCCGATGGTCTTGGCGGGACGTGTCGCGAACGCGATGTCTACTCCGGGCACGTCGGGGGCTCTGCGGGGGACGAGCCAGCGCTGGATTTCGCGCGCGATCTCGATATCCCGCTTCATCGTTATGTGATCTCCCAGCACCAGGACGAGCAGCATCAGCAGGCCGAGGAAGGCCACTGTGAATTCAAGTTCCTGGGTAAAGACAAAAAAATGAAATCCGATCACCGAGAGAAACGCCAGAGCGATCGTGAGAACTAGAAACAAACGACGAGCAGGTGAGAGCTTTCTCAGAATGCTTCCAACCAGAGTTTGTAAAATCTTGATCGATTGCTTCCAGGATTTCTCGCGCTTTCCTTCGCGCCCACTGACGTCTTGTTTGTACAGCCGGGAGCTTTCGGTGGCCTCCGTTTTGAATTGTACCCAAAGTTCATCGATTTCCATGCCGGCGGTGAGGCGGCTCCATCCATCTCTGGAGCGCCACAAACCGCGCCGCACGTGCGTCCTCAACCGGTGAAATGACTTTTTAGCATTGGTATGTAGGAAGTTCAGAGCGATGCGCCATGAAAGCAAAACGGAGGCCAAGCCTTAAGGACACGGTAAGGCGAAGATCGAACTTCACAGAGTAATTGCACTACGACTGCGCTCCTGGATTCTTTTCCGCTCCCGCGTGGCGCCATCACCTGTGTCTCAGCACGCACGGCAACGTATACAGCGTTACCCCTGGGTAAAAAGGTGAGCGGTTCGCGTTGTTTGCTCGAACCGCTCACGGGTTATGAGGCCACCGTGTCCGCAGGCGCCTTGACGCCTTAGCGGGATTCGGGTTTCTTCGGTTTGGCCTCACTCTGATGCTCCGCTTGGGGCTTTGGTGCAGCTGCCGGTTTGGGCGCAGCCTGATGTTGCGGCGCGGCAGCTCTAGGTGCACTTTCCGTGTGGGCAGGGGCGGCTTGACGCTGCGGCCTTTCGCTCGGCTTTGCCGCTACCGGTTTGACCTCAGAACGCGCAGCTTCCGATTTGGCGGCTGGCTGAGCCGGACGCGTCGTGCTGTGTGCGGCTGGCGTCGCGCGAGCATGCTCGGTGTTTGCTGCCGGTCTTGCAGCTGGCTTTTTCTCAGCCGCCTTATTCTCCGATGCGCGACTCGCAGCTTCCCTGTTTGCTTCAGCCTTGTTTTCAGCTGCCTTCGTCTCGGCCGCCCGGTTTTCTGCGGCCCTGTGTTCGGTCGTCTTGGTTTCAGCCGCTCTATTCGCTTCCGCCTTGTTCTCTGCAGCCTTGTTTTCCGTCGCCTTGGTTTCGGCCGCCCGGTTCTCCGCAGCTCTGTTTTCCGTTGTCTTGGTTTCAGCCGCCTTATTCGCTTCGGCCTTGTTCTCTTCAGCCTTGTGCTCTGTTGTCTTCGTATCGGCGGGGGCGCCGCGTGCGGCTACCACGCCCTTACCCGTAAACTCTCCCGGCTTGGATGTCGCCGCGATTGCCGGACGCCCGTGATTAACGGACGCGAGCATTTCACGGTTCTTACTAGCCACTTCTCGTTGACCCGATTGCGCTGCCGTAGGCGAAGTGTGGTGTCCGCGATCAAACCTTTCTTCTGCGGCGGTTGGCCGCGCGGTGATTCCACCGGATCCGCCGTTGTAGCTGACGTAGTTGGTCGTGTTGACAACCACAGTCTTGTTATAAGTGTTGCGAAAATGTTCGCCACCTACATTGTTCACGTAGGTGTTGTAGCTGAACTGATTGTTGCGCCAGTAGCCGCCCTCGTACCCGGATCCGCCGTAGCCGTAGCCATAGTTCACGCCGCCGTAAAATCCAACTTCCGTGCCCCAATAGCCGCCATTCCAGGCGTACCCTTCATTGCCCCAGCCCCAATAGCCCGGAGTCCAGAGGTAGCCGACGGTAGGTGGTTCGACCCATGTGCCCGGCACCCAGAAGTAGCCCTCGTCGCCGTAGCCCCAGTAACCAGGCGTCCAGAGATAGCCTTCCTGAGGGCAGATCGGTTGTGAATAAACGACCAATTCCGGCGGAGCGATCGTGATCGACGCACCGAATTGCGCGTGCGCCGTCACCGGAATGGCCAAAATTACGAGCGCGAGCAAAAAATATCGAATCGAGCGGAGCGTACGCATTTTTCGGAACCTTGCCTGATCATCCTTCGTTTGCCCGGTCTGACTTTGCTGCTGCGGGTTGCGCGGATGGAGGGGCTACTTGTCTTGCGAATGGTGACCGAGTCGCTGTTTGAAAGCTGTTCAATATGAGTCACATTCGGGACTTCCCTGCAAACACCTGTGGGCCCGAAGATGGCGAGAGTTCAGGGGAAACGGGAATGCGGGGCGCTATCAGACCCACCAACTTTCACTCTTGGAATGCCGATGGGAGGCATGGAGCGACGACGGTTCGCTCTTGAAGCTCCGCGGGCGCCATTGCGTCAACAGCCGATCTTGAAACTCAATGCAAGCCGCCAAGCAGATACACGACTAGAACAATTAGCAGGACAGTCCCGACGACTCCCAGGCCTCCGCCAGTTCCCCACCTGGAATAGCCGTAGTAGCCCCCGCCTCCGCCAAACAGCAGTACCAGAGGGATGATTAGTAGCAGCATTGAAGATCCCTTTAGCGCGTAACAAACATTTGAGAACTTTTTTTCTTTAGCCAAGCAGTGAAACGGGGTTCCGCTAGCGGGCAGGGTCTCGCTGGCGCGTAGCCTCTACCCCGGTCAGTATCCCGACGCCTAGAAGTACGACCGGGCCAACCACAATCCAGTACGCGGGAATGTGCAGCAAGTAAGCGGCGTAGATCAGGCCGCTGATCAAGATCGTGAATCCGATTGCGTAAAGACCGAATGACATTGGAACTCCTTCTCGGCTCAACGGCGCAATTTTCAGCGAGAAACGAGTTAGATTGCACGAACAGTCCGCCAAGCGCCCTCCGCCCTGTGATAGGGATCCACTCGACAGGTTCTACTCTGCTGAACTGGCTTTCTGATTTGTTACCTGCAGATCGTTCACGACTTGCACTACGTTGGGTACTCCCGTCGCGACCTTCTCGGCGCGGGCGCGCTTGTTCTCCGAGTTCACGTCTCCACTCAGAGTGACTACGCCGCTCTTCACTGCGTATTTCACGCTGCCCTGCAATCTGCTTTGAGTCAGCGCAGCGTCCAGATTTTTTTCGATGCCGTCGTCCAGATCCGAGTTCACCGCCTTGGCTTCTTTCTCCTCGCCTACGGGAATCACAGCAATCTGATCCGCCACCACCTGTGCGCCGGCGAGGGATTTTGCAACTGTCTCCGCTTGTGACTTGTCGTTGTCGCTGGTCACATGCCCGCCAAGCGTCACCACGCCTTTGTCGCGATCCTGGCTGACGGACACATCCTTTAATCCCGCCTGATCCAACGCGGTGCGAATGCCGTCCGATACGTCCGGAGACTTCGCGGCGGTGCCCCCGCAACCGGCCAGAAGTCCGGCGGAGAAGAGCGCGAGCATAATTGCTGGCAATCTGAACTTTTTCATGTTTCTCCCTTTATGAATTCGAGATGAAATCCCGGTTGTGACTGAAGCTGCGCTTAGGAGGTCTTGCCTTTGCATCCTGCGTGCGCGCACGTGCAATCAATGTCCGGCGCTTTTTCCATGGCCTCGCACTGAGTGCTGCAATACTTGCCAGACGTGGTCATACACGAACAGACGGGATGCGCACACTTCTCGGCTTTCGCGGTAGTCATTTCAATTCTCCTGGCCTGGGATGCCGAACGGCGAATCCAAGCATCAAATAGTAGTCATGCGAAAAATCTGCGTCTGTACAGAAGCGAACACATTGCGATTTGGGACCGCATTCCTGCGACCCCATATGGCTCTCGGCTCGTTTCCTTGCCTGCCTGCAACCTAAGGACGTGCCGCCTGTGGCTCGGCGATCAATTCCTCAAAAAGCGTCCGGTAATCAATCATCGCCTGGCGCAGATCCTCGGTGCTGGCGTGTCCTTCGGCTTGACGCAGCGCGCTTTGGTGGGCCGCCCGATAATTTTCGAGAACCAACGGATGGTCCACAGAAATATCTGCCGCCCGCTGCTCAAAGTCGCTAACCGGATAGCCGCGAGTGGACATTACGTCGCCCAGTAGCCGGTCGGCGTCCGTCACCGCGCTTCCCGGGCCATCAACAAACCGCGCCTGAACTCTGCCCCACGACTCCACGAACCGCGTACGATCGCCTGCCGCGAGCGGCCGGATGTGAAGTCCCTCCACTCGCTCTGCGCGCTCATCAAGCGCTGCTTCGGCTTGCCGCCGGCTCCCGGCTTCTTCGATCGCGCGCGTATATTCAGCGCCACCGAACTTCGTGCGCAGTCTTTCCGTGCGACGTTTGCGGGCAGTCAGCCAAATGCCGATGCCTGCGATCACAAGCACCGCCAAGATTACGAGGCCTATTACCATTTCTGTCGTGCTGATCGCTGATAGGTTCATGACCTACCTCCAGTTTTTCGCCGAAATCTTCGAAGAACTCGCATGTCCGACTCATCCTGCTGGGTTGTTGGGTGTTGGTCCGGTTCACGCTTTTTCGACAATTCTTTCTAAGTCGCCGATTTTCTTTTGCATTTTTCACGATATCTTTTCGCCGAGGCCTTTGGCCTCCAAGGCGGGATCGTTTGTCAGCTGACCCACTTTTTGCTTAAGCTTGCCCTTCGGTTCACGAAACGCACCTTCGCGTTTATCTTTCGTGCTTCGTCTAATCATGGTTTCTCCTTGATTGATTCAGGCAAAATGCAGGAATGTGGGACTGCCTGATAGGAACGGAACCACGCGAATGGCCGACAAGCCACCCCGTAGGTCCGAGCGAAGCCGCCGTTGGGCATCCCTTTTAGACGCTGGCGGTGCTGCCGCGCATGAAGTGAACCACCAGAAGGATGAGGCCCAGCACGAGCGCGACGTGAATGAACGCGGAAGTCACGTGGAATGCGAAAAATCCAAGCAACCAAAGAACAATCAGCACTGCGGCGATAATCCCAAGCATGTTTTTATCTCCTTGATGCGGAACTCTACAAAGTCTATGAGCTTGCTATCCCGAACGGTGTGGATGCCTCGTCCCTCGGTCTGCGTCCCAACATCCGCATGAGACTAGGCACCGAGAAGTTGGAGATCTGTATCGTTGTGAACACTTTCGCGTTTTAATTTCACGTTCAGCTGCGACGTGATTTCTATGCAGAAATGGCTGCCACTGCGGCGGCCCGGCGTTTCCGATTGTCGCGACACGCGCCCCCCGGTTCTGATGTGTTGGAAAATGAAGGGGACGGGGCATGCACCACTACGCGACCGAAATCAAGGCGTTCGGTCGCGGGAATCAGGTCGGTTCCTGAAAGTCTGGGTTTCTACGCGTCGCGCAGAACTCCGCCGTGGCGAGCCAGGAATCCGATGCCGATCAATCCGACCAGTGAGAGCGCCAGAGACCCCGGTTCCGGCATCGAAACGGGCGAAGGGTTATGACTCCCGCCTTTACCGCCGTCGTGGTCGTGTTTCGCTTTGCGCGATTCCTCTTCATCACGTGCAAACCAGGAAGCGCGATCGTACAAGTCGAAAATACTTAGCCCGGCAGTGCGAGTGTCCGTGTCCGGCGCGGTCGTGAAGGAGGTGTCTAACCTCAAGAAAGACTTTGACGTCGAGATATCAAAGTTCCTGGACGGGAGCATTCCCAAGGCCGCCCGTGGTGAGAAATCAGCACCCACGGACGCGTTCGAGTCCGGCCGTTGGATATCGATCGCTTTCTCAGCGCTTGCGACGTTCCGGAATTCTTCAATGCTTCCCGGGTAAGTAACGTTGTCGCCAAAAGCCGGCATCGCCGCAAGCAGGAAAGTTGCACCAAGCAGTAACGTCGATCTGAACTTCATATGGTTTCTCCCAAGTAGGAGTGGCGGGGATTCCACTCACGCGGATATTAAGTGGCCCGCACGTTCCTTTCTGTTCAATTATGCACACATGTACGGTTCAGTTTTTATTCGAGCTGCATCCCTGGGCCGGGAATGAGTGAAGGCGGCGCCTTGTCGAATGATCGGCACTTGCAAGGCGTGCGGAATGGCAAGGTTTGATGAGCTCGGATGGCCGGTATGGTACGGCCCGGCCTGCTGTGATCTCAGGCATTGCTTCCTGATCACGATAAACTTTCGGCTTTAAGTCGTCGTGAGTTGCTAGAAAATATTAGGCGAGTGTGCAAAAGTGAACAGTTTCAATAAGGCGCGAAGCCTACTATGCTCCCTCGAATGGCGAGCTCACAGCGACAAGAACTCGCACCCGGGCTGGGAAGAGTTGGGCTCGCCCAGGCTCGCCATTTCGAAATATAAACCCTCACCGAAACGGCAACGCGGCAATACTTCTCGCCGGCAAAGTTAGGACCGCACGATGCCGGAGCTTCCAGCAAGTAGGTTCACCCTATTCATCTCGACCAAGTCGTTTCTACCCGCACGTCTCTCTCTTCTGATTCTTCATCAAATAAAGCGAGGCGTCGGCGGCATAAAGCAACGGTCCAATTGTTTCGGCATCTGCGGGGTAACTGGCGATGCCGATGCTGACGGAAAGCTTGGGTTCCTCGCCATCATCCGCGAAGAGCTCGCAAATGCGCCGCGCGACCAATGTGGCTCGCACCGCGGTCGTTTCTGGCAGGACCAGGGCAAACTCGTCCCCGCCGTACCTGGCTGCGGTGTCGATCGAGCGGCAACAGAGACGCAACACGTTGGCCAGGCGGCAAAGCGCCCGGCTGCCGGTCTGGTGGCCGTAGCGGTCGTTGATCTGCTTTAATCCATCCAGATCCAGGAACAAGAGCGTGAACTCTCTCTCCGTCCTCTTGGAACGCGCGATTTCGCCGTCCAGCACATCCACCAGCTGCCGGTAATTGGCCAGACCAGTCAGGCTGTCGCTGGCAGCTCGTTTCCGGAGTTGATCCTCAAGCGCGCGTTGATCGGTGACATCCTCGACAATAATTCCATAGCCGTCCAGCGCGCCCTTTTCCCCGCGCACCTTGCGTCCGCTGAGGCGTACTCTCAACGTCGTACCATCTTTCCGCTTCCAGTCTGTTTCGACGGGATCAACTCTCCCAACGTGAAGGGACTGTTCCAACAGTTGCCCCCGTTTGATCGGATCTTGGATTAGGCCGCTCACGAGATTCGTAGATTTGAGCTCGTCTCTCGATTCATAACCGAGCATCGCCACCAGAGCTTGGTTGACGTCCAGGAAACTGCCGCTCTTGCTGCACCGGCACATTCCGTAAGCCGAGTTTTCGACCAAAGCGCGGTAATGCGCCTTCGAGTGACGCAAGTCCTTTTCAGCTTGGTCGCGTTCTCCTCTTAGCTTTTTTTCGTCGAGAATCCTTCGAACAAGCATCGGCAGACGAGCGATCCGATCCATTTCAACGCAATCGTGTACATCGCTTTCGGTCAAATCGACAGCACCCTCATTTTGCGGGGTGTCCGACACTAAAATGAGAGGCGTTCCCTTTTGTCTCCGGAGCAGGAGCGCCATTTTCTGCTCTCCGTGCGGACCGACGCTAGGATACTCCGCCACCACCAAGTCATAACGCTGCGAGCGCGTGTGGGCTTCCAACTCTTCGAAATTCAGAGCCAAGTCTGAATTTACTTTGAATTGCACGCTATTCAGCTCACGCAAGCATCGTTCTACCGTCGCCAAGTCACGATGAACGAAGAGGATTCTCAGAGGCCGCCGACGGCGGCTGTCCGTGCTTCGGCCGGCGGGCAGCGCCTGAAGTCCGTCGGTTCCGGTATGTGCTAATGACATATTCCCTGGGCTAGGCACTAGCAGTCCCCGTCGGCTGGGGAATGCGCGAAGATCCTTTCCCCCGGAAAGTACAAGTTTCCAGTGCGCGTGGCTGTTCAATTTAGGACAGTTTCCAAACGACCAATTTGCTTCAATTGGGCATTCCATTTCGGGCGAGAGGTTAACCTGTGACGATGCTCGAGTTGGATTTTGCTGAGAGGATTTGGATCCGTTCCGCATATCGGACGCGAGTGGTTGCACCCGGCGGACTCGGATCCAATCAAAAGGAGAACTGCGGTGTCTGTTTCGTGCCCTTATTGCCAAAGCAAAGCGATTCGCCGGTCCATGCGGAGAGGAATGCTCGAATTAGCTATTTTGCGACTGATACCGGTGCGCCCATTCCGCTGCAAGGACTGCGATCATCGCTTCTATTCCAGAACTTCTCAAACAGGGCCGATTCATACCAAGAGTGTAGCGTCGCGTTAGTCTTGGGGTGAGGCAAGGATTCTAGGCCTGAAAGCGGATTGAATTGACATTCTTGCCATGCAGAAATCACAGAGGGCGCCAGACCGGCCAGCGGGATTTACCTTTTCTTCTGCCTTACCTTGGACCACGCTCCCAAGAGGTGCGAATCCGCCAGGTGCCATTCCGCGGGATTTGACGGTTGCTGCAACCAGCGATATACAGATCCCTTCAATCGCGACCAATCCGTCGATCCAAAGATAGTAAGAGATTTTTTCCTCCAAACAACGCACCGCCGATACCACGCTCCGAACGGATGAAGCGCTCCCTTCGGTCGTTCGCGCAAAATCACACTTTTGGGGGTCCGCGCCGTTGCGGCAGCGGTGGGGGAGAAGCGATTTCTCCGTCTCGGGCCCCAGTCAGCCAATAAGATGCGAAAGGGTCGAATACCCTTGTGCACAGACCTGCTCGAAGCTGACTTTGTTGCCTGAACCGCGGCCCGAGGATGCTCTGGCAAGAGGTCGCGCTTTGCTTTTTGCTCGACGACACGAAGGCGAGGAGAGACTGCGGGTTGTGTCTGCATCAGCGCCAATTCAGCAATTAGTTCGGGGGTGGCATCAGGAGCAAACGCAGGAGGACCCGATAGTAGAGGTGTCTCGATCCGTCGTCGCTCGTGTGCGCCCAGCTCGAGAGACGGAACGCCCATGGAATTCAAGGTTGGCGCGCTTTCCTGCACGGGCAAAATCATCTCACAATGCAGCGTTGGCGTTGCCGTTTGGCTCGTCGAGCCGGTTATGGCGCCTCCAGCAACAAGCGCAACTGCGCGGCCGCCAGCCGATAGAGCGTATTGTTTTTGAACGAGCATCGGGCCGGACGCCGCGGACGGATGAACCGGCGCGCTCGCCGGCGCTTCCGGCATGGCAATAAAATTTGAGTACATTGCATCGACAGAATCCTGGGTTGGGGCGGCGCGATTGATTTCGTCGAATTGAAACTCGTGCGCGACTTCTGCAATAAGGCGCGCGGGCACCGGTTGGACATGCTCCACGTACGCATTGATCAGCGCATGTTCACAGAGCAAATTCGCGACTCGAGGAATCCCTCGCGAATAATAGTGCACGGCATCCATGGCCTCGGGTGCGAACAACGGCTCCTCGCCGGCGCCGGCGATATGTAGGCGCGCCCGTAGGTAATCATGAGTCTCCGCGAGAGTAAGCGCGGCGGTCTTGCAGCGCAGCGCGATCCGCTGTTTGATCTGGCGCAATTCAGGTCTGTTCAGGCGACCTTCCAGTTCTGGCTGGCCGACGAGTACGATTTGCAACAGCTTTTCGCGCGGGGTCTCCAGATTCAACAGCATGCGAATCTCTTCCAGCACGTGGCTGGGCAGGCCTTGGGCTTCATCCACGATCAGCACCGGCGTCTCGCCCGCGCGATAGCGGTCCATCAACCACAAGTTCAGGCGCATCAGCGCGCCGGGTTTCAATCCCGAATCGAACGGCACGCCAAAATCTGCCAGGATGAAATCAAATAGATGGTTGATCTCCAAATGCGAATTGAAAATGAACGCCGTGGGCGTCTGCTGTTGGTGCAGCCACTCCAGCAAGCGGTAGATCAGCGTAGTCTTGCCCGTGCCCACTTCGCCGGTTAGCAGGGCGAGGCCCTGACGGGTGTGAATTCCGTATGTCAAATCGTCCAACGCCTCCCGGGTCTGTGGCGTCAAGAACAGGTACCGGGGATCCGGGTTGACGTTGAAAGGATTTTCGCGCAGTCCGAAGAATTGTTTGTACATGGTCGCGTCGTTAAATTAGTCGCAGTGCTTTCTGCCGTCTAAATGTGCGCGCGCAAGCGCGAGAAGACGTCAATTGATGAACGGCTGTGTTTCGTGTACGCCGACGATCATGCCTCCCGGACGTCTCGACACTTTCTGGAGATTCTGCTCGTCTGTGTGACGTTGCAGCGCAATGGCCGCCAGATGACTCACCCGCTCGATCAGTTCATATTCGTCCTGTCTGGGTCGACGCGGATCGCAGGCATAAATCTCCAGAGTCCCCAGCAGAGTCTGCTCAACCGAGAGAATGCCTGTGGAAGAAAAAACGTCCAGGCCCACTTCCAGTGCCCTTTGCGTGATCGAACAAAGGTGATTTTCTTGGGCGTCCGCAAGCGAGACCAGCGAGATCACGTCGCCGATCTGAACATCGATGGCGATACACAGTCTGTTCAAGATCCCGGCGAGCGGCGCGCCCAGAGATATCAGCTCCAGAATCTGCCCCTCTGCCTCGAACTGGCCGTGCCGCCTGCTAGTAGTATGCGGATAAGGCCAAAGCGCCCCAAGTGCCCTCTTCATGCGCGCCGCGTGCTCTGTCATCTGAACCACCTCGTCCTTCGAATGCTCCCCACGGTCACTCCTACTGGTTGTGGGTATCGGTTTGCTTGTCCACTTCTTCCCGGCGCATCCTCATTTCCTCTTCGGCCAGGCCAAAAATGATTCCGCTAGTGATCTCACTCCATTTTTTTCTGGAGCCTTTCTACCGATCGATTCCAGAAATCGCAGACCTGCGCCAAGCGCATATTCTTCCCCCCAACTCTTTGGTCCCCGCGAGTTACAGGGAATAAAATCTTTTCCCGGCGTGAGAGCGAAACGAACGATGCCTACGGGCCGCCCGTTTAAGGTCTCTCGCAATTGGAGCCAGCATCGTAGAAGCCGCGAATACATTAAGCTGTGCAATATTGCACAGTCAGGGGGATGGGGGTCGGAGGTACTCTGCCATATGGCCTCTTCTGCTGTCCGGCGTCTCTCTGTCAAAGCCTCCCCGCATTCTGCTCGAATTGCGAAGACAAGTGGCCCTGCGTTTGATGTGAAACTGTTTCTGGACTCCGCCGGGCTCGGCAGAAAGGTTGCCAAATTCGCGAAAAAAGAAACTGTCTTCGCCCAGGGCGATGCCGCCAAGAACGTCATGTACATTCAAGACGGCGGCATAAAGCTTACTGTGGTCAATAAGTCAGGCAAGGAAGCAGTTGTCGCGATTTTAGGACCTGGTGATTTTTTCGGGGAAGGTTGCCTCGCGGGCCAGACGGTCTGCATGGCGGCCGCGATTACAATTGCGTCCACAACCGTTCTGATCATTGAGAAAAAAGAGATGATTCGCGCGTTGCACACGGAAAACCAGTTGTCCGACCGCTTCATCACCCACATGCTGGCGCGTAACATCCGAGTCGAAGAGGACTTGATCGATCAGCTCTTTAACTCCAGCGAGAAACGGCTGGCTCGCACTTTGCTGCTGCTTGCTCGCTATGGTAAGCCAGGCGATCCTAAGAGCGTCCTCCCCAGAATGTCTCAAGACATGCTGGCAGATATGATCGGCACAACGCGGTCCCGAGTTAATTTTTTCATGAACAAATTTAGGAAGCTGGGGTTTATCGAATACAAGGGCCAGATCCGTATCAATAAATCCCTCCTCAGTGTTGTCCTGCACGACTAGCTGATCCTGGGCGCGACGCGTGAAAATTCAGAACTTCTGAAAAGTTAACCATGCCCTACCTGAAGTGTCCAAAATTGAACATTCTCGGGGGGGGGACGTCGTACTCTATTGCAATGAAGAAGCGTGAACTGACGCCGAGGCAAATTTCCTCGGTCCCCTGTCCCACCTGTGGAGTCGCTGTTGGTAAGCGTTGTGTGCTGCATTCGGGCGGTCCACGCTCAGAGCCGCACGTTGATCGAAAGTTTGCCGCCACGGAAAAAATCGAGGGGAACTAACAGGCTCGCAAGCTGCACGGAATTGACTCCCGCACAGGCGGTCGAGCGCTAGATGGTTGTGTAACTGGCGACCGCAAAACTCCCTCCGTGAGTGCCCCGTTTCAAACACCAGGATAATGCTCCCTTCGCAAACGTGCTCTGGCAGATCGCCGCGCGTAAACACGGCGTGGCCAATTTGCTCTCCTCAAGTCGGCACGCGATATCTCTATCTCTGCAACTGTGCTGTACAGCACATCTTTGCATCCGCGCTCCGCGCATAGTCGCCGCCACCGTGATTTGACCGTTGAGAAGTTAGGAATCGCGTTCTGGAGGACTACCGTATATGTACTACGCACATCGCTTTGTAAGCGCAGCAATTCTGACGATTGGTCTTCTCGCTTTCGGGCCCATGGCCACCGCGGCAACTCCGCAGGAAGCCGCCGTTCAGGTTCGAGTTTATGACTCGGGGCATCATGACTACCACAACTGGGATGATCGCGAAGCTCAGGCCTATCGCCGCTACCTGACAGAAAGGCACGAGAACTATCGCGCGTACGAAAAACAGAGCCACAAACGTCAGCACGACTACTGGAACTGGCGCCACAGTCATCGCGAGCACGACTAATACGCGAAGCGTCTCGTTGGATGAGAGAGCGGATCGGTCACACTGTTTTCCCAGAACCCGGAGAAATAGTGTGACCCTGACTCCTGCGTGACTTGAAGTTTGTAAGGAGTTGCATGGTCATGAAACGCCCCATCGGTGTAACGATCATTGCAATTCTGACGTTCTGCGCGGCGGCGATTCTAGCCGTCGGCTCCGTAGCTTTCTTTGTCGTTGCCGTGATGGGCATGACAGGCGCAGATTCGGGAGATCCCGTTTCGGTGGCCATCGCCGGAATGGGAGCCGCCGGAGGTTTCCTGCTACTGGTTCTTGCGGGCATCGCCGTGTGTATGGCCATCGGCGTTTTGAAATTGATGCTGGCTTACCTCCTCCGGCCGCAAGTCAAACGGACTTTTTGCGTGGTGTCAGCCTAACCGAGATCGTGAGTCCTCGGTCCGATTTGCAGCACCGCCGCAGTCGTCAGCTCAGGCCCTCGCCAGCTTCTACGCACTCGTCTTTCAGTCCCGAGATCGTCGCCGTACGACTTTGAGCACGCAGCGACTTGAGTCAGTCGTGTAAGACAACACTCAGCAGAGACTTGTTGATCTGCAGCCCGCCGTTGTACTTGATCAGTCCCAGTTTGCGGAATTTGTTCATGAAGAAGTTCACCCGCGAGCGCGTGGTGCCAACCATCTCCGCCAGCATCTCTTGCGATATTTTGGGGAGTACTTTTTGCGGAGCATCTTCCTGGCCATAGCGCGCCAACAGAAGCAGCGTGCGCGCCAGCCGCTTTTCGCTTGAGTTAAACAGTTGATCCACCAAATCCTCTTCGATTCGGATATTCCTCGCCAGCATGAAAGTGATGAAACGATCGGAAAACTCGTGTTCCGCATGGAGCACTCGAATCATCTCGTTCTTCTCGATCACCAGCGCGGTCGTCGGTGTTATTGCCGTCGCCGTGCCGATCCGCAGCGGCTGGCCGGCCAGGCAGCCCTCGCCGAAAAAATCTCCCGGGCCCAGCACCGCCACCACCGCTTCTTTTCCGGATTCATTCACAACCGAAAGCCTCACCCCTCCCTTCTGGATGTACAGAACGTTCGTGCCGGGATCGCCTTGTGAGAATACCGTCTCCTTTTTCCTGAACTCCGCGACCTTCCGGGACACACCCGCCGAATCGAGAAAGCCCTGGGCGTCGAATGCCCCTTGGGCATTGGTCTTTCGGCGACTTGCGGGTTTGCGCGCCACCATTTTCTGGCAACTATCCTAGCACGCACCCGTCCGCAAGAAATCTGCGAATGTGTGCTGTAGTGAACAGATACCGCTGGTCGCCTCCTCTAAGATGTTGGCGTGTGAGTCGCGCATTAGCACCAAAGGGAAATCAGGTTTAAGAACTTCCGCAACACGCGCTGGAATTCGCGGGCCCCTTCCCACTCCACCCGGCACTTTACATTTCTCGGTTCAACACAGAAATTTGGTGCAAGGCCCTGGCACTGGTCGTGGTGTCTGCCTGCAAAGATAAGGAGATAGAAAATGCCTCTTCTTCAAATACTGGTAACTCTCGTTGTAGTCGGTGTCCTGCTCTGGCTGGTCAACTTGATACCCATGCAAGGAACGATCAAGTCCATCTTGAACGCGATCGTCGTTATTGCCGTGGTCTTGTGGCTTCTGAACATCTTTGGACTGTTCCATTCACTCTCTCACTTCCGCGTGGGAACGTAACCGGGTCTGCATGATAAAGAGATGCGTCTGCCACTGCTAGAAAGCAACAAACTGCGCTGGGCGCTTAACGCCTGCCGCATGAATTCGCTGTAACGGAGGTAACAATTATGAAAGCAGTTGGAGTGATCGGCACTACTGTGCTGTTCTTACTCATCGGCTACGCTGTTTCGGCCTATGCGCAGGACGAGCATCAGGATGAAAAGGCCAAGCCCGCACAGCAAGAAGAGAAGGCCAAGCCGGCGCAACACGAGGAGCAGGCCAAGCCTGCCAAGCAAGAGGAGAAGGCCAAACCAGAAGAAAAGGCCAAACCGGAAGAACATCAAGCGGAAGCTAAAAAGCAGGAGTCCGAAGCCAAGCCCGCGAAACAAGAGCAGCAAGCCAAACCGGCAAAGCGCGAACAACAAGCGCAAACCGAAAAGCAGGAGCCGCGCGCGAAGCAGGTAAAGCAAGAGGAACAAGCCAAGCCTGAAAAACAGGAGGAGCAAGCGAGATCCGCCAATCACGAACGTCCGGAGCGGTCTGCGTCTGAGGAGAAGAGGCAACGCTCGGAGCCGGCATTGCGACTCAGCGCCAGAGGTGAAGGCCGGATCCCCGATGACCGCTTCCGCGCCAATTTCGGCGAAGAGCACACGTTCGTAATCAACCAGCCCGTGATGGTCGGCGGATTTTCGCGTTTCCAATACGGAGGCATCTGGTTTGGATTCGTGAATCCGTGGCCGGTGGGCTGGTATTACACCGACAACGTGTACGTTGACTACATTGACGGTGGCTATTACCTCTGCAACCCGTACTATCCCGGCGCGCGCGTCAGCATCAGCGTCGTGATGTAAGCATTGGCATCCAGCCAGGGGCGACTGCACGCAACGCCGTCGCAGTCGTCGCCTTCGCTCTTCGGCATCGCGGCTTATCAATACTTGGATCGAATTTAGAATTGAGGAGAACAAAATGCTCGGAACAATCTTGATCGTGGTCTTGGTGATGGCGCTTCTGGGCGTGCTGCCGAGGTGGTCCCATAGCAGGGACTGGGGCTATGCCCCGTCGGGCGGAGTGGGCCTGGTGCTAGTGATTATTGTCGTGCTCCTGCTGCTCGGCCGCCTGTAGCGCGAAGGCGTGCTGCGATTGCCGGGGACCTCTCTGTTCCGGCAACCGCGCATTCGTCGGCACGGCGAATCGCCGGAACCGTTTTCTTGTTTCAAACTTGTTGCCACCTGCTGCAAATCCGAGGCGAAAAATGGACGAATCGAAGCGGCAAGCAGCTCAGTTTCTGGAAAAGGAAATTAAGACCTACGTGGCACTCGCCCTGTTTCTGACGAAAGAAGGAATTAAGGAGCGCGTGCAAGTGGATGACAAAAAGGTCCTCATCAGCCCACGGCACTACAAAGAAAGAATGCGCGAAGCCAGGAGGCTGGTAACGGAGCTCAGAAGGCCGGATTAGGCCTTGCGCTCGCACCCGGCGGTTCGATCCGCGCGAC
>JBAWBE010000320.1:0-14683 GCA_049589635.1 Terriglobales bacterium | reverse complement strand
CCAGGTGATGGTGCACCTCCTCACCATTACCTGGAGCGCGGGCAGGTTTCCGACCATGCCGGCACCATTACTTCAGCGAATCGCTGCGATATAACTGTCCCACCTGCGTCTTGTAGGTGAAGACAATCCACCGGCCATCCAGCGTCATGGAAGACGGAGTGGCCATCTTCCTGAGGCCAATCTGATCCTTTGGCTTAATGACCTGCCAAACTTCTCGCGCGCCCGAATCCAAATCCATTTTGTAAATGGTAATGCCGGTTTCGCTCGGGGCTTGGATGAACACATGCTTTCCATCCGCCGCCCAGCCAATCGGGAACTCCACACTCCAAGGCTGCATGCCGGTAATCTTTTTGCTGTTGTTTCCCTCCACTGATCGTACGAACCATGCGCCGTTATCGAAGACCAGAACCGACTGCCCATCCGGCGCGACCAGACAAAACTCGGTTCCAGGAAATAACAGCTTCGGGGTCGATCCGTTCACGTCCGTCAGGTAGAGCCCCTGCGGCTGGCCTGCCAGGTCTGCGACCAGAAGAATGCGTTTGCCGTCTGGAAACCAATGCGCCCACCGCAGCTGAATCCCATCCCAGTGCAGCACGCGCGCCTGGCCCGTTCCCACGGGGACGACTTGCAGACGGGCCGTTGCGTCCCCGGGGAGGAGGACCAGCGCCCACTTGCCATCCATGCTGAGATCCGCGACAAAGCCGCCCCCGCCGATGTGTACCGCCGGCGATCCATCGGTTTTACGGACGTACACGGCGTACTCGCTCCCCGCTTGACCGGATTGATCGGTAAATGCGATTACACTGCCGTCGCCCGACAAAACCGGACCATAGGGATTGTCCAGCCAGCTCAAATCGCGCTCCTCGGTCGACCGATGTTCCACCATTCCCATCGCAACCCGGCTGGTTCCCGCGGAGATTAGCGTCCGCCCAGTCGGCGCAATGTCATCAACGATGGTGGGAGACGTTCCGCAATACACAGTTCGCTGCTTGCCCGCCAGTGTGACCGCGCGAATGCAATACTGTTCGCCTGAATCCGCGGCCGAGAACCACACTTCTTTTCCGGACGCCGACCATGCCAGCCCTTCGAGCGATTCCCATCCCGGCGAAATCGTGGTGACCTGGCCGGAACGATCCACCAAAATTACATCACCCCGGTCGTCCTGATTGGGCGGATGCCGAAACAGAGCCAGCTGCTTTCCGTCGGAGGAAATTCTCAGATCGCTGAGCCAGTTGCCCGTTTCGAGGAGCACCTTGCCGATGGGATATTGCAGCCTGAATTTACCGTTGACGAAATCGATGACCGCCATCTCGCTGCCGTCGGGAGACCAATCAGCCGCGGCAACATTTTCCAGCAGCTCGCGCGGCGCGTTGCCGCCCATGGGAGAGGTCGCGAGCGTTCCGATCCATTGCCGGTGGGCATAGTAGTGCGGCCGCATCAACACAGCCATCACGCCCTGCCGCGAAATCGAAAGCAGAGCCGCGCCATGCATTCCCGCAGAAACTGCCTCGGGATATTCTTCGCGCACGATGTACGTATCGAGCGGTTCGCCATTGATGCGCGCGCTGTAAACCAGCGTCTTTCCATCCGGCGCGTAGCGAGCCTCGAGCACTTCGCCGCGATGGAACGAAACTTGTTTGAAAGTAGGCGGAGCGGACGCCGCAGGCCGCATGTACCAGGCGACGGCCAGGCCGAGAACAACGCCCAGCGCAACGGCCGCTGCGCCGACGAGCCATGCTGATTGTTTCTTTTCTTCGGCCGCCGTCTGGATGGCCGCGCTCTGGATGGCGGCGTGTGACCCGGTACGAAATGTCGTTCCGCTCAGCGCCTCCAGCGCAAACGCCAGATCCTTTGCCGATTGAAAACGCTGCTCCGGATTTTTCTCCAGACAGCGGCGTACGATGCGCTCGAGACCCGGCGATACCGGATGTGCGAGCTCCATCTCGCTGAACTCCGGCGGATCCTCTTTCAGAATCGCCGTCATCGTTTCCGCAGCCGTTTCGCGCCGAAACGCTCGCTTCCCCGAAACCATCTCATAGAGCACCGCGCCGAACGCAAAAATGTCGGTGCGCGAATCGACGTTCGAGCCGCGCACCTGCTCCGGCGCCATATAGCCCGCCGTCCCCATCACCATTCCGGCTTCGGTCGGAGAACTGGTCAAGGTCATCCCTGCGGACGCTTGATTAGGCGCGGCATTGGAAGCAAGCTTCGCGAGTCCGAAGTCGAGGATCTTCACGCGCCCGTCGCGCGTGATGAAAACATTCTCGGGCTTCAAATCGCGATGGATGATTCCTTTGTCGTGTGCTGCTGCCAGCCCGTGCGCAATCTGTACCGCATACTCGGCCGCCTTGCGCGAAGAGAGCGCGCCACTTTCCAGTTCGCTGCGCAGGCTACTGCCTTCCAAAAGTTCCGAAACAATAAACGGCGAGCCATCTTGCTCGCCAATGTCGTGAATCGCGAGAATATTCGGATGATTCAGCGCCGCGACTGCGCGCGCCTCTTGTTCGAATCGCCGCAAGCGGTCCGCATCGCTTGCGAAAGAATGCGGCAAAATTTTCAGCGCAACCTCGCGGCCAAGGCGCGTATCGCGAGCGCGATAGACTTCGCCCATTCCGCCTGCTCCGAGCGGCGCTAGAATTTCGTAAGGACCGAGTTTTGTGCCGGAGGTTAGGGGCATTGGTGCGCCATTATAGCCGTATCGAGCGGAGATTCATCCATTGAACTCCTCAGGGCCCATCAGGGAACAATCACCGCCGCGCCATCGATCGCATCGTTCTTCACGGCGGCCAGTGCCTCATTCGCCCGATCCAGCGCAAACGTCGTAACCCGCGGCCGAAGCCGAATTTCCGCCGCCAGCTTCAGAAAATCCCGTGCGTCGTCCCGCGTCATGTTGGCCACGCTGCGAATCTGGCGCTCTCCCCAAAGCAGCCGGTCATAATCGAACTCGGGCATGCGATCCAGATGAATGGCGTTGATCGCGACCACTCCACCCTTGCGCAGACTTGAAAGCGCGGCGATAACCACGTCGCCGGCCGGAGCAAACGTAATCGCGCGATCAAGTTCCACCGGAGGCTTCTCGGTTTCGGGGCCAACCCACTTCGCGCCCAACGACTCCGCCAGCTTGCGATGCGAAGCACCGCGCGTCGAAACATAAACATCGCAATGCCATGCATGCAGGACGTCAATGACCAGGTGCGCCGATGCGCCAAATCCAAATAGCCCAACTTTTTCTCCCGGCGCAACCCCTGCCACGCGCAAGCTGCGGAAACCAATGATTCCCGCGCACAGGAGTGGTGCGGCATAGAGAGGATCGAGCGCGGCGGGTAAGGGAAAAACAAAATCGGAGCGAGCCGTTGCAAACTCCGCATAACCTCCATTCACGCTGTAACCGGTGAACGTCGGCGAGTCGCAGAGATTCTCAAAATTGTTCCGGCAATACCAGCACGAGCCGTCCGTGCCGCCAATCCACGACACGCCGACATGCGTGCCGAACGCAAGCTCGCTCGTAGCTCCGCCAATAATTTCTCCCACTATCTGGTGGCCTGGAATCAAGGGCGTCCGCAGCGCAGGCAACTCGCCTTCGACAATATGCAAATCGGTCCGACAAACTCCACAGGCGAGCACGCGCAAAAGAACTTGTCCCGAGGCCGGCTCGGGACGCGCAACGTTCTCTATCTGCAGTGGACGATCCGCAATCTTCGCTGGGGAACCAAGCAAAGCCGCCTTCATGTCTCTAGGATAAACCTCCAACCTCTTCCCTCGAACTGCCGGACATACTGTCCAAATTTTGGATTATTAGAGGATAGGAATTTCAAATTCTCTTCTCTGCTAGACTCAGCGCAATTGCCGGAGAAACTCTCTTACAGAGGTATTTCCATGAAAATGGCGCGTGTGATCCTGTTTACTGGCCAGATAGACGAGATGAGCAAGTTTTACGGCGAAGTGCTCGGCCTTAAACAAGTCACCGATGAAGAGGGTTGGCGCGAGTTTGCGGCAGGCGGCGCACGGATCGCGCTGCACTCCGGCCCGTCATCGCCCGGCCGCAGGGGTCCGAAGATCGTATTCCACGCCAAGGACGTAGCCGCTCAGCGCGAAAAACTGGTCGCGCGGGGGGCACGATTCGGTGAGGTCCGCCAGGGAGAGGTCTATTGCCTCTGCGACGGCAAGGACCCGGACGGCAATCCCATTCAATTATCCGACCGATAAAACGCAACTACGGCACGCCTGAATTTCTGGCCATGAACCTCCGGCCTTCACCTCCGTGCTAATCTCAAAATTCCCGTGCCCGTCCCCATTTCCTATCTCCCAGCGATGCTCAGCCTGACTGCGGTCGGAGCGTGGGGAACGAGCGACTTTCTGGGTGGCATCGGCGCGCGCCGCGGCAATGTATTTTTGTTCACGTCTTTTGTGCACCTCAGCGGAATGGCTCTGGCAGGCACGCTCGCGTTCGCCATCGGGTTGCCGTTTCCTGACGCGCACAGCGTTCTTTGGTCGCTGGCCGCAGGCGCCATCGGAGGGATTGGCCTCGCCCTGTTTTATCGCGGACTGGCAATCGGACAAATGGGGATCGTCGCACCCGTCTCCGCGGTCTTGGGTGCAGCGCTCGCGACAGTGGTCGCTGCCGCGACCGATGGCGTTCCCAGCAATCGTCATCTGATCGGCTTCGTGCTCGCCGGCGTCGGCGTCTGGCTCATCTCACGCACCGAAGATAGTGTCGTGGAAGGTCGTGAAAGAAAGGGCGGCCGTCCGCAAGGCCTGGGCTTTGCCATCTTGTCGGGATCGTGTTTCGCGGGTTTCTTTTTCTGCATTCATCGCGCCGGACAAGGCTCCGCGCTCTGGATTGCGGTCTGTTCCCGCTTCGCTTCTTTCGTGGTGACGCTGGCCATTGTTCTGGTAGGACGGCAATTTCGCGTGATTGCTCGGCCTGTCGTCGCGATTGCCATCGCCGCCGGAATTCTCGAGATCACAGGCAGCGTTGTCTTCGTTCGCGCGTCGCAGATCGGACGGCTCGATGCCACCGTCGTCCTCAGTTCGCTCTATCCAGCCGTGACCGTTATCCTCGCGCGCATCTTTCTCAAGGAGCATTTCAGTCGCGCCCGCACGATCGGCATGCTCGCCGCGCTCGCGGCCGTGCCTATGATTGCCGGATAGTGGCGCGCATTCCATATTCTGGAATATGGAATGGATTGCTTGATAGATATGATGGTTTCTTGCGGTCTGGGCCGGGAAGAGAGGAGTGATTGCTGGTGGCGATCGTTGAAGTCCACAACCTGACTAAGATCTTCGACCTCTCCGAATCGTCCTTTGGTAGCCGTTCGGCCTCCCACACGGGCGAAGTTCGCGCCGTCGACGACGTTTCTCTCGATATTCATCAAGGTGAAACTTTAGGGCTCGTCGGCGAATCCGGCTCCGGCAAGAGCACTCTTGGACGCCTCATTCTTCGCCTCATTGAACCAACTTCGGGCACGGTAATTTTCGATGGTCACGATGTTCTCAAAGCAAGCAGCCCGGAACTGCGCCGCCTGCGCCGCGACATGCAGATCATCTTTCAGGATCCATTCGGCTCGCTCGATCCGCGCTTTCGAGTCGAAGACGTACTCGCCGAGCCACTGATCATTCACGGTCAAATTGGTGAAGCGAAGCTCACCCGCGAAGCCCGTCGTCGTCGCGTAGCCGAACTTCTGCGCGCCGTCGGCATGGACGAATCCGCCATGCCGCGTTACCCGCACGAATTTTCCGGAGGACAGCGCCAGCGCATCGGCATCGCGCGCGCCCTCGCACTGCACCCAAAGTTTATCGTCGCCGATGAACCTGTCTCAGCGCTTGACGTCAGCGTAGGCGCGCAGATCGTGAATCTGTTGCAATCTCTGCAATGCGAATTCGGCCTGACCTACCTGTTCATTTCGCACTCCATGCCAGTGGTGCGCTATCTCGCGACGCGCATCGCGGTCATGTATCGCGGAAAGATCGTCGAGGTCGGAACCACTTCAGAGATCACTTCGCACCCGCAGAGCGACTATACGAAAAGCCTGCTCGCGGCCACGCCCGAAATCGCCGTCTGATGCGCCGGCGGTGCCAACGTGGAAATTCGTGTTGTCCATCCTCTCGGTCCCAAGTAAAATGCGCGTGTCCAAGGAGCAGCCATGGCCGCAGCCGCAATCGTTCCACCGCAGGATCCACAACAGCCAGCCGCGCTTTCTGAAGGTCAGCGGTTGATCGATGTGTTCATCGCGCCGAGCAAGACCTTCACCGATCTGCGCCGCAGCGCCGCCTGGTGGGCGCCTTTCATCATCATCGTGATCGTCGGGTACCTCTTTATTTACGCCGTCGATTCAAAGGTCACCTTTCAAACGGTCGTCGAAAATGCGATAAAACTGCAACCCAAAGCGCAAGAGCGCATGGAGAACGTCCCTGCCGAAAAGCGCCAGCAGGTCATGCAACAACAGATCACCTTCACAAAAATTATTTCTTATTCCGTGCCCGTTATTGCGTTGATTATCTATTTGGTCTTCGCCGCAGTCATCTTCGCTGCCGTCAAGTTCGGCACCAACGCCGAGGTGCGATTCGGCGCTGTATTTGCGCTCATCGTATATACGCGCCTCCCGGAATTAATCCGCAACCTCTTGTCCAGCGCGTCGTTGTTCGCGGGCGCCAGCACCGACTCCTTCGACATAAACAATCCGCTGGCCGTCAATGGCGCATATTTTATGGACCCGTCGGCCTCGCCAATCCTGCGCGCGCTGGTCGGTTCATTCGATATCATTACGATCTGGACATTGCTGCTCGTTGCCATCGGAATTCCATGCATCGCGCCGAAGGTGAAACGCGGCACCGCCTTCGCTATCGTGGCTGGATGGTTCATTTTCACCATTCTTATTAAGGTTGGCTTGGCCTCGCTGAGCGCCTAGCGAACGGACCGCCGCATCATGCATACGGCAGACGTCGTTCTAATCGGCGGAGGGATCGTCGGCTCCAGCATTGCCTACCATTTGGTCGCCGCTGGCTGCAAGAATGTGCTTGTCCTCGAGCGCGAATCCGCGCAGGGCAAGGGTTCTACCGGCAAAAGCATGGGCGGAGTCCGCGCCCAGTTTTCCACTCCCGTCAACATTCAGATGTCGCTGTATTCGATTCCTTTCTACGCAACCTTTGAGGAGCGGCTCGGTTATCCCTGTGACTATCGTCCCCAGGGCTATCTTTTCTGCGCGACCAGTGACAAGCATATTGCCTACCTGCGCGCGAATTATGAAAAGCAAGTCGCCATGGGATTGAAGAATGTGCGACTCGTCGGTGGGGACGAAATTCGCAGCATGTTTCCGCAGATGCGGGGCGACGATATCGTCGGCGGCAGTTTCTGTTCGACTGACGGCTTCGTCGATCCTTATAGCGCGATGATCGGCTTCATGACCTGGGCCAGCGATCACGGCGCCACACTCTGGAAAAATGCGACCGTCCAGGCGATCACGCCGCAGGACGCGAATTCGGGCTTCGAAATTGAAACCACACGCGGCAAGGTATCAACGCGGACGGTCGTAAACTGCGCGGGAGCCTGGTCGGCGGAGATCGCGCTTTTGGTCGGCATCGTGCTGCCGGTCGAACCATTGCGCCGAATGCTCGTGCCCACCGAGCCCTTCGATCAGTTCCCGCACACCGCGCCCATGATCATCGACATGTCAAATGGCTTTCACTTTCGCCCCGAAAGCCGCGGCTTCCTGCTGGCGTGGAACGATCCCGAGGAAACGCCCGGCTATAAGACCGATTTCGAGCCAAGCTTCATAGAAAAAATCCTGACGCGCGCCGCCGATCGCGTGCCGCTTTTTGAAAATGTTGCCGTCAATCCGAAGCGGGCATGGGCGGGACTCTACGAAATGACGCCCGACCATCATCCGATTCTGGGCGAGTCTCCTGAAGTACCCGGCTTCTTCTTCGCCAACGGCTTCAGCGGACACGGCGTGATGCACGCGCCCGCTACGGGCAAAATTCTGAGCGATTTGATTCTGTCCGGAAAGACAGATTTGATCGATGCCTCGCTGCTGAATTTTTCGCGCTTTGCGGAAGGGCGAACGATTCACGAGACGGCGGTGCTTTAAAGTTGTCAATTCTCAGTTATCAGTTATCAGTTATCAGTAAGAACGAGCCGTTGCAAGCTTCCGAAATCCGAGTTTACTGACAACCGAGAACAAAAAGGAGTCATCATGTCCCTCTTCGGCCTCATTGAATACGCCGACGCCAGCCCCGAAGTTCGCGCGGTCTACGACGACATCATGGCAACGCGCAAAACGGACTGGATCAACAATTTCTGGAAGGCCCTCGCGCACGATCCCGCAACGCTCAAGCGCACATGGGAGAGCATCAGGCAGATCATGGCGCCGGGCGCGCTCGATCCGCTGACCAAGGAGATGATTTACGTCGCGGTCTCGGTTTCCAATCAGTGCGACTACTGCATCGCCTCCCACACCGCCTCCGCGAAAAATAAAGGGATGACTGACGCGCAATTCAAGGAACTCATGGCCGTGGTGGGCATGGCGAACGAAACGAATCGCCTGGTCGCGGGATACCAGGTCGAGATCGATGACCGTTTCAAACCGCCGCTGCCATAGAAATAAAACGCGCCAGAACGTGGCGTACTTTGGCGGCAGACGGAATAGGCCGTGTTTCTACCCTAAGTCTTATAATCGTCTTAGCGGTCGTTCTCTGATCTTTCTCTGAGCGGCCGCTGATCGAACCGGGGGTGAGGCATGGCACAGATGACGATGATTCCAGTTGCAACCCATGGCTTTTATGTGGATGGCAAGTGGCTGGATGAAGGTGACATCGTCGAAATCCACGCACCGTATGATGGCGCGGTCATCGCCAGTGTTCATCAGGGACGCCGCGAGCATGCCGAAGCCGCCATTGCCGCGTCCGTCAAGGCTTTTGGAACCACGCGCCGTCTGCCCGCCTTCGAACGCCAGCGTGTTTTGCGCCGGATTGCCGACGGCATTCACGATCGCAAGGACGAATTTTCTCGCACGCTCTCGCAGGAAGCCGGCAAGCCGATCAAAAGCGCGCGCATGGAAGTCGATCGCGCCGTCTTCACATTTAACGTCGCAGCCGAGGAAACAGTGCGCGGCTACGGCGAATATCTTCCGCTCGACTGGATGCAATCGACCGCGGGACGCTGGGGCATCGTCAAACGTTTCCCTCTAGGCCCGGTTGCGGGCATTACGCCATTTAATTTTCCGTTGAATCTGGTCGCGCACAAGGTCGCGCCCGCTATCGCCGCCGGATGTTCCATGGTGCTGAAACCTGCGCCGCAGACTCCGCTTTCGTCGCTGCTTCTGGCGGAGGTGATTCAACAGGCAGGATGGCCGGATGGCGGCTTCAACGTCCTGCCGCTCTCGAACGAAGACGCCGGACTGCTTGTGACCGACGAGCGCATCAAGCTCATCAGCTTTACCGGCAGCGCAGCAGTCGGCTGGGCGATCAAAAATAATGCAGGCAAGAAAAAAGTTGTGCTTGAGCTTGGGGGAAATGCCGGCGTCATCGTGCACAGCGATGCTGATCTCGCCTACGCCGCCGGCCGCTGTGTTACCGGAGGCTTCTCCTACGCCGGCCAGACCTGCATTTCCGTGCAGCGCATTCTGGTGGAGCAATCGGTCTGCGGGAAATTTATCGAGCTTCTGCTCGATGGCGTCAGCAAACTGAAAGTCGGAGATCCCCTCGATGAGTCGACGGATCTCGGCCCACTAATTCGCGAGAGCGACGCCGTTCGGGCGCAAGACTGGGTGCAGGAGGCGGTGCGCGGCGGCGCACGCCTGCTCTGTGGAGGGCATCGCAAAGGTTCCCTGTTTGAACCCACCGTGCTGACCGGTACCAAACCCGGCATGAAGGTCAATTGCCAGGAAATTTTTGCGCCGGTCGTGACGATCGAGCCCTACACTGATTTCGCCAGCGCGCTCAAGCAGATCAACAATTCTCCTTACGGGCTCCAGGCCGGGCTTTTCACGCGCGACGCCAAGCTCATCTTCGACGCCTACGACGAGCTCGAGGTGGGAGGACTGATTGCTGGCGACGTCCCTACATTTCGCATCGACCACATGCCTTACGGTGGCATCAAAGATTCTGGTCTAGGGCGCGAGGGTCTTCGCGATGCAATTCATGACATGACGGAGCCGAAACTGCTGGTGATGAATTTGCGCTGATTTATTTTGCCTGACTTTGGTTTGCTGACTTCGGTTTGCTAACTTTGGTTTGCTAACTTTTGTTTGCCTGGACTTCGTCTGCCGAACCGATGTGAAGCGCGTCACAATCGGATGAAACGCGTGCGCTTCGCGCGCTGACGAACTGGATTGAAAATTTCCGCAAAGAAAACGAGCATCGACCTATTTTCAAATGCCGACTAACTGTTATACTCACATGTTTTAGCAGCGTAGGTCACACAACCAAGTGGCGTAGTTCACATCAAACTGGTTCGCAAGAAGCGTTTTGCCTTAGTTGGTTTGCATTAAGTTGGTTCAACCGGGAAGCCGTGGAAACGCTGCCCGCACATTTGGCCTTTATTCAATGCAGATCTTCCCCCGCAGCGCGAATGCAATGTCGAGGGCCTCACTGTTCGGTGCGGTCTTCGTCGTCGCTGCGCTGTTCCTGCTGCTGAATGAGCTCCAGCGCTCGCCTTACATCACCTACGCCGGGGTGCGCAAATCGCAGCCTGTACCTTTCAGTCACCAGCATCACGTCACCGGCCTCGGCGTCGATTGCCGCTACTGCCATACCTCGGTTGAGACTTCCAGCTTCGCCGGCATTCCGCCGACCAAGACATGCATGAACTGCCACTCGCAGATCTGGACCAATGCCGCCATGCTTGATCCGGTCCGGGCCAGCTATCGCAGCGGAGAGTCAATCCAGTGGTCGCGCGTCAATCAGCTTCCGGACTTCGTTTATTTCAATCACAGCATTCACGTCACCAAGGGCATCGGCTGCAACGATTGTCACGGGCCGGTCGACAAGATGCCGCTGATGTATCAGGAGGCGTCGCTGCAAATGGAGTGGTGCCTCGATTGCCATCGGGCGCCGGAAAAGCATCTCCGTCCGCGGGACCAGGTTTTCAATATGCGCTATCAGCAGCCGACGTCGTCGTTGCCGGTGCAGGTCGACGGCACAAGCTTCATCGATCAGGCATCGCTGGGCGATGTGCTAAGAAGGAAATATCAGTTGCGCACGGTGCAGGACATTACCAGTTGCAGCACGTGTCATCGCTAGTGGAGCGTATTTGAAGTGGAAGATATTTTGACTTGGCTTTGAAAGGGTGCGGCTTCAGCCGCGCCGTAGTCGCAAGAAAAAACTGGCGGCTTAAGCCGCTGAGGTCAGGTACGCGGTTAGATATAAATTAGAAAGAAAATGGAAGAAGCCAATAAATCGAAGCGCGAAGACGTTTGCCCCAGCAAGCAGCTCGACCGGGCAACCGTTGAGCAGCAACTTGCTGAGACCAAGGGGCCGGAATACTGGCGCAGCCTCGAAGAGCTAGCGGGCTCGCCCGAATTCCGCGAGATGATGCACCGCGAATTCCCGAAGGGCGCCTCCGAGTGGCTCGATGCCGTCTCGCGCCGCGGTTTCCTGCAATTAATGGGCGCATCGCTCGCCATGGCAGGCATGACCGGCTGCACCAAAATGCCGGTCGAGGAGATCGTTCCGTATGTTCGGCAGCCTGAGCAAGTCATTCCCGGGCGGCCGCAGTTCTACGCGACGGCCTTCACGCTCAGCGGATACGCTAACCCGCTACTGGTCGAGAGCCATCTCGGCCGTCCCACAAAAATTGAAGGAAATCCGCAGCATCCGGCGAGCCTCGGCGGCACCGACATTTTTGCGCAAGCCTCTATCCTCGGCATGTACGATCCCGACCGCGCGCAATCCGTCACGCATCTCGGCGATGTCGATTCGTGGGCTTCATTCAGCAATGCGATCAGAGGGCCGCTCGCCATTCAGAAGTCGTTGAGCGGTGCTGGCATTCGCATTCTTACTCCGACCGTTTCTTCGCCGACATTCAAAGATCAGATGCAGTCGTTCCTCGCGATGTATCCGCAGGCGAAGTGGCATGTCTACGAGCCAATCAATCGCGACAACGCGCTGGAAGGCGCGAAGCTCGCCTTCGGCCAGCCCGTCGAGACGCGCTACGACTTCTCGAAGGCCGACGTGATTGTCTCGCTCGACGCCGACTTTTTGTATGCCGGCTTCCCCGGCAACACGCGCTACATCCGCGATTTCGCCAGCAGGCGCAATCCCGATGCTGAGATGAGCCGGCTTTACGTGATCGAGAGCACGCCGAGTTCGACGGGGGTGAAGGCGGATCATCGCTTGCCCGTGCGTGCGACGGAGGTTTTCGAAGTTGCGAAGTTGATGGGTGAGCGACGACAAGGGCAGCACGGCCCCGTACATGACGCGAGTGATTTTGCCGTGACGACTTACGCTGACCTGGTGAATCACCGTGGCGCTGGAGTAGTTATTGTTGGCGACCACCAACTGCCCGAAGTTCATGCCCTCGCCCACGCCATGAACGCCGCGCTCGGCAACGTCGGTAAGACGGTTTTCTACACCGACCCGGTCAGCGCAAGTCCGGTCAACCAGATCGACTCTATCAAAGAGCTCGTTACCGACATGCGCGCCGGAAAAGTTGACCTGCTCGTCATTCTCGGCGGCAATCCGGTATACGACGCGCCCGCCGATCTCAACTTCGCAGACGCTCTCAAGAGTTCGAAAGTTGCGATGCGCGTCTATCTCGGCCTCTATCAGAACGAGACCGCGCAACTCTGCCACTGGAACCTCAACGAAGCGCACTATCTTGAGTCCTGGAGCGACGCCCGCGCGTACGACGGCACGGTCAGCATCGTCCAGCCGCTGATTGCTCCTTTATATAGCGGCCGGAGCGCACACGAACTGATGTCGGCGATGCTGGGCGAACCGGACGCGACGGGATACGACATCGTCCGCGGCTATTGGCAGAAGCAGCATACCGGCGCGGACTTCGAAGCATGGTGGCGCAAATCGCTGAATGACGGGTTCATTGAAGGCTCAGCCTTCGAGCCGAAATCGCTCTCGGCGAGAACGGCTTCAGCCCCCACGTCCGCGACTGCGAACAATTCCGATCCCAACAGCCTCGAAGTCAACATCCGCCGCGACCCGTCCATCTACGACGGCCAATTCGCGAACAACGGCTGGCTGCAAGAACTACCCAAGCCGCTCTCAAAGCTGACCTGGGATAACGCCATCCAGATCGGCCCGAAGATGGCCGCGCGCGAAGGCATCAAGTCGATGGATGTCATCACGCTCGAACTCAACGGGACCAAGGTCACCGGTCCAGTCTGGATTCAAGCCGGCCACCCCGATCATTCTGTCACAGTGCATCTCGGCTACGGCCGACGCGCTGCGGGCCGCGCCGGCACTGGCGCCGGCTTCGACGCCTATCCCCTGCGCACCACGAATGCGCTTTGGATCGCAACGGGCGCGAAGCTGACCAAGACCGGCGATACATATCAGCTTGCCTCAACCCAGGGCTACCAAACAATGGACACGGACGATGGCGGCCATCGTCCCGCCGTCCGCGAAGCCACGCTCGCCGAATATCGCAAAGACCCGAAGTTCGCGAAAGAAGACGAACCGCCCGCGGAGCTTACGCTCTATCCGCCCTTCGACTACAAAAAATCGCCCGACGCCTGGGGCATGACCATCGATCTCAATGCCTGCGTAGGCTGCAACAATTGCATCATCGCCTGCCAGTCGGAAAATAACATCGCCGTCGTCGGCAAAGAGCAGACCACGCGCGGCCGCCACATGCACTGGATTCGCGTCGATGCCTACTACCAGGGCGACCGCGACGATCCGACCGCATATTTCCAGCCCGTGCCGTGCCAGCAGTGCGAGAACGCACCTTGCGAACTGGTCTGCCCGGTGGGCGCGACTGTCCATAGCAGCGAAGGCCTGAATGATATGGTCTACAACCGCTGCATCGGCACGCGCTACTGCTCGAACAACTGCCCGTACAAGGTGCGTCGCTTCAACTTTCTGCTCTTTCAGGATTGGGAGACGCCGCAATACAAAATCATGCGCAATCCCGATGTCACCGTGCGCAGCCGCGGCGTGATGGAAAAGTGCAGCTACTGCATTCAGCGCATCAGTGAGCATCGGATCGATGCGGAAACCGCCGCCGTGCGCGAGAATCGGCCCTTCCATATTGAAGACGGAACATTGCAAACCGCGTGCCAGCAGTCGTGCCCGGCCAACGCGATCGTATTCGGCAACATCAATGACCCGAACAGCCGTGTGGCCAAGCTCAAAGCGCTCGACCGCAACTATGGATTGCTGGCCGATCTCAACACCCGGCCTCGAACCACGTATCTGGCAGAAATTCGCAACCCGAACCCGGAACTCGAAACATAGAAGCACTTAAGACATGGCAGATCAATTCGACCCCTCGACAATGGCGAACCAGCCGTCTCCCGTAATCGAGCCCGGCTATACGTTCGGCACGGTGACTGACAAAATCAGCTCCATCGTGCTGACCCGGCCGACCACGAACGGCTGGATTGTCGGCTTCGCCGCGGCGTTCATGCTCACGATGATGATGCTGTATGCGCTTGGCTACCTTTTTCTGCGCGGCGTCGGCATCTGGGGCATCAATATTCCGGTCGGCTGGGGATTCGCCATCATCAAC
>JBAWBE010000319.1:0-5901 GCA_049589635.1 Terriglobales bacterium | reverse complement strand
GGCTTTTGCCGCTGAGGTTCGACACGAGCCCCCACCACGATTTTTCCACACCTCATACCGGGGAGAAGGACCCGAATCCTCAAGCCCGCGTCCGCCCAAACCGAGCCGGCATGGTAATCACCTTGGATTTCCGCGCAGCCGCATCAGACACCGCCTCCATGTCCGCCAGCACGGACCGAAGTTCCATAATCAACGAGTAAACGGTCCTCGAATCCCGCTCCGCCACGATCCGGGCGCATAGCTCTCGAACAATATCCATGTGCGTCATGGAGCGTGATTGTAAGATGGCAAAACACCGCGCCGCAAGCCGGAACAAGCGCCAAAGTGCGCCGTCTATTTTTTCTCCACGACCGCTTCTTCGGGAGCGGACTTTCTGATCTTCGCTAAATCCTCACGCAGCTGTTTCAGCAGCGGGATCAGTTTTTCCGTACTCGGCTCATCCGCAATCTTCGCGCACAGATCTCTAATTTTTGCGTAGGGCATAAACGAATGCCCGAGTGTAAGCCGTCAAACAAATGAATGCACTACAGCCGTCGATGCAGCACGAACGAGCCATCGACAGAAGTCGGGGAGCGAGTATGGTATGCGCTTCGGAAGTCATGTTGCGGAGCGTGCGAAGATCGTAGCGTCCCAAGTCACCACCAGCCGCCTAACCTTGCGCATCCTCCCGGCCTGTGATATTCACTAACACTTGCAACCAGCGCGCGCCACGGCACGTCGAGCCCCCGCCTCGTGCGCACCGAGTCGCATCTGACTGTTATCCTGTAAACAGAAGTTTCCAGCGGAGCCCTGATACATCTCTTCGGCGCAAGCCGGAGCGCACCGATTGTTTGCACGATTTGGTGCGTACAGTTTCATATGCACAGTTTTATGTGCACAATATCGCGCGTGCAATTGAGTGCGTGATATGCATTTCAGGGTTTACGCAGGTATCAGGAGACTTCGCATGATTCGGCCGCATCACAGCCTCGCCCTCTTTTCGATCTTCACCGTCGCAGCCTTCCTCACCGGCTGTGGAGGCCCAGCAACCACCCAATGTCAGGCGCCACCTGGAGTGTTTCCGTTTCGCAGACCGGAAGCTTTGTCTCGAGCGGCGTCGCCCAATATTTCATCACCGTTTCAAACAGCGGCACCGCCTCCACCAGCGGCGTCGTTGCCGTCACCGATTCCCTTCCCGGTCTTCTCACTGCCTCCAGCATCTTTGGATCCGGCTGGACCTGCGCAGCCGGCGACCAGATCTCCTGCACCCGCACCGATTCTCTCGCTGCTGGCTCCGCTTATCCGCCCATCACTCTGATCGCCAACATCTCTCCCAACGCGGCCGGCACATTAACAAATAATGTAATCGTCTCCGGCGGCGGCGCGGCCAGCCAGAGCGGCTATCTTCAAACCATCGTTGCCTCCAACCCCTCCGCCACCATCCAGCACATAGTCATCCTCGTCCAGGAAAATCGCACGCCCGATAATTTATTTCAGGATGCAACGCTCATCCAGCACGGCGCCGATATTCAGACCTACGGCTACGCCAGCAGCGGCTCCAAGGTCCCACTCACTCCAACCTCGCTCGCCACTACCTATACGCTAGCCAATACTCATGCCACCTTCCTCGGCTCCTGCGCGTGGGTCGGCGCAGCATGTGAGATGAATGGCGCCGATCAAGTCGCATGCAGCGGCACCGGTTGCCCAGCCAGCAACGCCGCCTACCAGTACGTGCAAGACGCCGCCGTTCAGCCCTACTACACGATGGCCGAAACCTACGCCTTCGGCGACCGCATGTTCCAAACCAATCAAGGTCCGGGCTTCCCGGCTCATCAATACATAATCTCGGGCGCCTCAGGCGTCTGCGTCTCCGGGGCAATCTGCCCCACTCTGGAAAACCTCGCTCCATCAACCAGCAACTACTTCGCCTCCGACAATCCATCCTCCAACGCCCGCGCAGACGGCACTCTCTGGTCGGGCTGCCTCGCTCCTCCCAATTCAATTCTCGATCTCATCGACACCAGCCAGACTTTTCCAAACTCAAACTTCTGGCAACTTCCCGGCCCGGAATGTTTCGAGCATCCCACCCTTACCGACGTGCTCGACGCCGCCGGTCTCTCCTGGAAATATTACGCAGCGGAACAAGGCTCGATCTCGACCGCGCCCAACGCGATCGCGCACATGTGCCAACCCACCGGCGATCCCGACAGCAACACCTGCGGCGGCCCCGACTGGACGGGCTCGAACCCAAAGGTCGTCATCGAAGGCACCGGCTCCCAGGTAGTCACCGACATTCAAAACGGACAACTCGCCGCAGTCACCTGGGTAATTCCCGCCGCACAAAACTCCGACCACCTCGGCGACCAAGACAACGGCCCATCCTGGGTAGCATCCATCGTCAACGCCATCGGCCAAAGTCCCTTCTGGCAAAACACGGCCATCATCGTCACCTGGGATAACTGGGGAGGCTGGTACGACCACGTCCCGCCCCCAGTGCGCGCCTCGAGCCCCTTCGCGAACTCCAACGCCTACGGCCTTCGCGTCCCTCTGATTTTCATTTCGCCCTACGCCAAGCCCCAGTAAGTTTCGCATCAATACAACGATTTTGGCGGCCTCTTACGCTTCGTCGAAGAGATTTTCCAGCTGCCGCAGGTCAACCCAAAAGTCGGCTACGCAGACACCTTCGCGCTCGGCGATCTCTCCGACCTCTACGATCTTTCCCAGACGCCGACGCCCTTCACCCCAATCCCTTCCGACAAGGACGCTGAATTCTTCATCAACAGCAAGCAAAAACCGGCCCCAAGCCGATAACGCCTGACGGCTACACGCATAGTGTTCCACGTGGAACATAGGCATATCATAATGTACGTATAATAATGTATTTACATATTATGTTAACTGCCGCTGTGAATTGAGGTTGGCTGCTTGCTGATCGCCCTTTCTTCGCCCCCTTGCGGCCACCGATTCCCAAAATGACGCCCTTGGCCGGCGAGGATGCTCTCATCCACCCTTCGCCGGCTTCCCTCCCGGCCATAACGGCTATAACATTTTGTAGGAAACGTAGCTGCCTCTCGGTTGCATCTAATGTTTATCCTGTAGGCAATCCTTACTACCCGGAACTGCGAGTGCAGGCTCGCTCTTGGGAACTACTGCAACTACAAACTCTTAGTTTGGTGGGAATTAGGAGAGATCAGATGATTCGGCTGAAGGCCTGCCTTATTTTTTTCTTTACGATCTGCTTGGCGGGAATCCCAAGTGGTTGCGGTGGGGTTAGCGGTAATAGCACAACTTCCGGCTCCTGGAGCATCTCCATCAACCCGACCGGGGGTTTTTCGCCGGGGGGAAATGGACAATATTCGATTACCGCTACTAACGGCGGATCAGGCGCCACCAGCGGAACCGTTTCAATCGCCGACTCCCTGCCCAGCGTCTTTACAACCTCGAGCGCCAGCGGCACTGGATGGACTTGCTCGCTCAGTTCAGTTTCCTGCACCCGCTCCGATTCACTCGCGGTGGGTGCCAGCTATCCTGCCATCACGCTGGTCGTCAAAGTCGCACAAAATGCTTCCGGCACGGTAACCGATTCAGCGACCGTCTCCGGCGGTGGGCCGGGCAGCGACACCGCGTCCCAGCAGACTCAGATCGGTTCCGGCAACGGGTCCAAGATCCAGCACGTCGTAATCATCTTCCAGGAAAACCGTAGCCCGGATAATCTGTTTCACGATCCGACGCTGATTCAGCGCGGCGCAGACATTCAAAGCTATGGTTACTCCGGCAGCAGCAAGATTACGCTGACCCCAGTTCCTCTGGTCACTGACTACGATCTCGACCATGGTCACGAGGCATTTCTGAACGCCTGCGACTGGAACGGAAATGATTGCCTGATGGATGGCGAAGACCTGGTCGAATGTTCTCCTCCGGGCGATTGTCCAAATAATCCGCAATATCAGTATGTACAAGACTCCTTGATCCAGCCCTACTTCACAATGGCCGAGACCTATGCCTTCGGCGACCGGATGTTCCAGACCAACCAGGGGCCGAGTTTCCCCGCGCACCAGTACATTCTGGCAGGAACATCGGCCCTCTGCGTGCCCGGAGGCCACTGCCCGAGCGGCACCACCAGCAGCTTCTACATCGGAGGCCTTCCCTCTAATAACCAGCGCGCCGATGGAACGCCAGGGGCGGGATGTCTCGCGCCTCCCAGTTCATCTCTCAATCTTATTGATACGAGCCAGCCGTTCCCTAACCCGAACCTGCCGGTCCTCAACGGCCAGGAATGCTTCGAGCATCCCACTCTGACCGACGTGCTTGATTCAAACGGCCTGAGCTGGAAGTATTACGCGGCGCAGGATGGATCGATCTGGACCGCGCCCAACACCATCGAGCACATGTGCGTGCCGACGGGTCCCGCAGACCAACTCTCGTGCAGCCAGGAGCCCGACTGGACCGGCCCGGACCCGAAGGTTGTGATTGAGGGAATGCGAGCGCAAGTCCTGACCGACATTGGGAACTGTAAGTTGCCCGCGGTCACCTGGATCATCCCCGATGGAGCATCTTCCGATCATGCCGGAACTAACGATGGAACAGGGCCGGCGTGGGTGTCGTCGATCGTGAACCAGATCGGCACGAACGCCGCCTGCCCGGGAACTGGCGAAGTTTACTGGAATGACACGGCAATCATCGTTGCCTGGGACGATTGGGGAGGCTGGTACGATCATGTGGCCCCACCCATCCGGAACGACCCAAGCTCTTATCCCAACTCGTACGAATATGGCTTCCGGGTGCCAATCATCGTGATCTCGCCCTATGCCAAGCCCGCGTACATATCGCATCAGTACAACGATTTCGGCAGCGTCCTGAAGTTCATCGAAGAAACATTTTCGCTGCCCGAAATCAACCCATCGGTAGGCTATGCGGATTCGTACGCCCTGGGAGACTTGTCCGATTTCTTCAACTTCAGCCAGACCCCGCTGCCCTTCACGCAAATTCAGGCGGATTACGACGAGCAGTACTTCTTGAATCGGAAGGGGAAGCCGACGCCGCCGGATAATGATTAAGACGTGGAGCTCCGATTCGCGCGTTTATTCGCTTCATAGAAGGCGGCGTCCCTCGACGGCCTGGAATTTCTGAAGTTGAACATGAGAGCGCCAGCCCGTAAGACCTAGAACATCGGCTGTCGTGGTGCCCATTCCTCGACGGACCCGAGACCGCGCCATGTTCCTCGACTTCGTCCATCTCGCCTGCCTTCACATCTTGCTCAGGCATTTATGAAACTGCATCCAGACCCGCTTCGTAGTACGCGATCCTGAGTACCTACTCCGAAATCATCCCAATCGTCCTCAGCCACGTCTCCACCAACTGAGGCCATCCGGTTATCGGAAACTTCGTGCGCCGCAGCCCGAACGCATGCCCGCCCTGCGCGTACAAATGCATCTCCACGGGAACCCCCGCATTCTTCAGCGCAGTGTAGTAAGCCACTGATTGGTTTACCCCGTCCACATTGTCGTCCTCCGCCTGCACCAAAAACGTTGGCGGCGTCTGCTGCGTGACCGGAACGTTTGGATTCAGTTTGTAAGCATGAGCGCCAACCCGTAAATGCCCCGGATAAACACACACCGCAAAATCCGGCCGGTAGCTTTCTCTGTCAGCTGCATCGACAGACGCGTACAATCGCTGTCTGGATTGGGTGCTGATTTCCGCCACCAAATACCCGCCCGCCGAAAATCCGAGCACTCCAATTTTGTGCGGATCGATGTGCCATTCCGCAGCATGGAATCGTGCCAGCCCCATCGTTCTCTGCGCGTCCTCCAGCCCCAGCGTCGAGGTCGCAAGATCGTTGGGCCGGCACTTGCAGTGCCAGTCATACGGAAGGCTCGGCACGCGATATTTGAGCAGCACGCAGGTGATCCCCTCGGAGATCAG
>JBAWBE010000318.1:0-7625 GCA_049589635.1 Terriglobales bacterium | reverse complement strand
TCCCGCGCGCCGGCGCTGTTTTTGAAGTCTACGTGCAAAAAGGAATGTTCGTGGAGGCCGAGGCCTATTTAGAAAAGTATTGCTCTGACGACGGTCCCTGGTGTGTTTCGAATCGAGCCTACACCTATGGTCGCGCAGGGAGACCGGCACAAGCAAAGAAGGAACGCGAGAAACTGTTGGCTTCGAACCGCCGAGAACCTGTGGATCCGATAGTGATTGTTCCAGCCTACCTCGGCACGGGGGATAACGATCAGGCCATCGCCTGGCTGGAAAAGGCATTCGCTCAACGTTCGAATGGTCTAACCGGTCTCAAGGTGGACCCCATGTATGACCCGCTACGCGGCGACCCGCGGTTCCAAAATCTTCTGCGGCGAGTGGGGTTGGCGCAATAGTCAATGTGCCACGCGGAGCTAGGCTCGATAAGGGCGACGCGAGAGTGTCGAGAATTCTTCGTCGGTAGTTAGCTAGAGAGCGGTAGCCTTCTCGGCTGTAAGCGAGGCGTTAGGTCGTCCTCACTTGGCCCTTTGACTCAAGCGCTATCATGTGGCTAGGCTCGTCTTACGCCCTTCTCCACGTCATGAGACGTCCCTGATCATTGTTTGCGATCGCTCTCGAGATTCGATCAGGGTTGATGCCGACGAGCTGGTCTAGAAGGGTAGCGATAAACGCCCTTAGCACCATCCAACAGTCGACTTCCATTGATTGGCTAGAAACGCGATTCGAGAAAGTTGGCCAGGTTGAACAAAGACCCCTAAACGTCGGTTTTCTCCCAGCATTCGAGGAGAACTGTTTAACTCCCTGACTGCCCGCCAGGCGTGCAGTCAGAGCAGGCCCTCCGACGTGGAAAATGTGCCGCACGTACGGACATCAAACGTTGCACAGAGTTGCCCGCTATAGGTTCAACTAAATGTTGAACCCTTTTAACAATGAATTCATCCGACATTCACTCCTCTTTAACTCTTCTTGCGCTAACTTTGCGGATTGCAATGTCGGGAATGGGAGGACCTTGAGTTTTCCGCCTATCGATTTGCGAACGCTGCGCTGTCTATTGCCCTGAACAGGCATTTCCTTCGTCCAGAAGGTTATAATCCCCCGATTAGAAACAGAAAGGGATGGTGCGCACAAGGTTCCATTGGGTGTGAAGCTTGGGAAATCGCTCGTAAAAGCCAGCGGTATGTTTAGGGCGGTATGTTTAGGAATGTTTTTTGGATTCTGTTCGCCTGCCTGTGCTTTGCAGTAGCACGCGTGCCCCTATATGCACAGGGCGCGGCAGAGCCTTGCCCACGCCCGGCGGAAGGCAGTCTGGTCACCGAGCCGCAGGATCTGCGAAGCCACAATGGTGAACTGAAAGTTGAACTCACCGCGCGCAACTCCAAGCAGAGCGACGGATCCACTCGCTACTGCTTCATCGATGAAAAAGGTAGAGAATCGCCCACGTTGCGCGTGAACCCCGGCGATCTCGTCATTTTGACTCTGAAAAACGACTTGACCGACTTCCATGCAGCCGCAGCCGAGACTGGCCACCAGAACATGCCCATCGCGATGGAAGGGAGTAGGAACCCGTGCACCAGCGGTCTCATGACTTCCGTATCAACCAATCTGCATTTCCATGGCTTGACCATTCCTCCCGTCTGCCATCAGGACGATGTGCTGAAAACGGCAATTCGGCCCGGTGATCCGCCCTTCGAATATCGATTCCGAATCCCTGAAAATGAGCCACCAGGGCTCTACTGGTACCATCCGCACATTCACGGTTTTACCAAGGCGCAGGTGCTAGGAGGCGCTTCGGGCGCTCTCATCGTTGAAGGTATCGAGCGGGCAGATAAAGCGGTCGCTGGCTTGCAAGAACGAGTCTTGATTATTCGCGATCAGGATCTACTCAATCCAAACGCTCCGCCCGCGAAATGGGAACCCGTTGTCCCGAAGATGCTGATTGATCGCGACGGGGATGCAGCTAACAACGGTACGGGATACGGTAAGCCCGCCAAGGACCTCTCGATCAACTTTGTTCCTGCGCCGTACCCGGATTATCGCCCTGCCGTCATCGAGATGAAACCGGGGGAGCAGCAGCTCTGGCGCGTATTGAATGCCTCGGGAATCACCTACCTCAACCTGCAACTTTTATATGGTCAAACGCCGCAACCACTCGGCCTCGTGGCGATGGACGGGGTGCCTCTCAACCAAAATGGCTTGGCACGAGATTTTGTCGATTGGCAAACGCATTTAGGAATTCCACCCGGTGCGCGTATGGAATTCATCGTGAAAGGGCCTCCCTCCGGCCTCTCGGGACTTCTCGTCACAAAGACGGTCGATACCGGCCCAAGCGGAGAGAACGATCCCAATCGTGCGATTGCCACGGTCGTAACTTCGACGATCGTAGCTTCGAAAGCTGCGGTCGAACCTTCCTCTCAACTTTTGGGGGTGTCTTCGCCCCTTCCGCCGCCACAGCTGCCCTGGCTGGGCAGTGTCGCTCCAGCGCGGACTCGAAAATTGTATTTCTCCGAAAAGCTCGTAGATCCGAACGATCCAACGAGCGCCACCGAGTTCTATGTCACCGTAGATGGCCAGACGCCCCAGATGTTCGATCCCAAATCCGGCGTGCCAAACATGATTGCCAAGCAGGGAACTGTCGAAGACTGGATCATAGAAAACCGCTCTGCCGAACTTCATGCCTTCCACATTCATCAGCTGCATTTCCTGCTGCTCGATTATCTGGGCAGGCCGGTGAATGAGCCGTTTCTTCGCGATACCGTAAACATCCCGTATTACAACGGCAGAACTCTCACGTATCCCAGCATCAGAGTGCGAATGGATTTTCGCGATCCGAATACCATTGGTGACTTTCTTTACCACTGCCACCTTTTGGAACACGAAGACGGAGGAATGATGGGGCTGATTCGCGTAGAACCATGAAACGAACACCGTGTTCTACGTGACTTGGTCAAAACACAAACCAGTCCAACCAGCACGAGTAAAGCAACCCGGCTTCGTCGGAAGTCCGGTTGAGTTCTCCGGAGAAGACCTCGTTGCATATTAGCTTTCCACTCTAAACCGCAACTTCAACCCCAGGAGAAAGAGGAGGAGAAAATGTCCTACAAGTCACTCGCATCAAAGGGACTGCATTATCTTCGCATCGGGCTAGCCGGGCTTGCGATGTTTCAATTCACAATCTGCGCCCCCTTTGCCAGTGCGGCTGATCAGCCACAAGCCGCGACAGCCACGCCCATCAAACACGTGATTGTGATTATCGGAGAAAATCGCAGCTTCGATCACGTCTTTGCCACGTACCAGCCGAAGCGCGGAGAGACGGTCAACAACCTGCTCTCCGAAGGCATCATCTCGTTGGATGGCAACAAGAACGCGATCCCCGGACCCAACTTCAACCAGGCGCAGCAACTTTTTGCTACTGATACCGACACCTTCCTGCTGTCGCCGCCAACCCAGGAATTTCCCAGCAACGTCTTGCCTGCGCCGCTCGTCGGTGGGCCCGGAGGATCGGCAGGATACTTTTCCGGCAGCAATCCCTGCGGAACCACACCGCCACTCTCGGCGGTGAAATGCGCGGAACTTTCTGAAACCGGTCTGCCGAGCACGCAGTACTATCACTTTCTCGCCAGCGGCGGCACGGGCCTGACGAGTAAAACTCCCGATACGCGCATCACCAATGTTGAAAACTTGGTCGCCGGACCATTTCAGATCACCAATGGAAGCACTTTCGTTTACAACGACTACGCTGCGAGCCCTGTCCATCGCTTCTATCAGATGTGGCAACAGTTGAATTGCAACCTAGCAAATGCGAGCCAGAGCAATCCTTCCGGTTGCAATGGCGCGCTTTTTTCCTACGTTGAAACGACCGTCGGAGCCGGCACGAATGGCGCCACGCAGCCGCCACTCTGTTCTGCCGATGGCGGCGCTCTCCCTTGCTTCACCTACAACTACTTACCCAGCATTCCTGACGCGCAAACCACCGGCGAAGGATCGACCGCGCTCGCCTTCTACAACGTCCAGCAGGGTGATGCTCCCTACTTCAAGAGCCTCGCGGACCAATACACCATGAGCGATAACTTCCACCAATCCGTAAATGGCGGCACGGGCGTCAACCACATCATGCTCGGGCATGCCGACGACATCTGGTTCAGCGATGCCAACGGAAGCCCCGCCAAACCACCCAACAACAAAGTTGTCTTTACCGCTAAATACGACGGCGGTCCCAATCCAGACAAAGGCATCGTCGATGAGATTGAAGACCCCAACCCGGCATCCGGAACCAACAACTGGTACGCGGAAGATGGCTATGGCAACAGCTACAATTCCGGATACCCTCCCCCATACTCGCCCGCCCCAGTCTCGGGTGGCGGATCGTATAGCGAATGCGCGAATACCTCGCAGCCCGGTGTCGGTCCCGTCGTGAGCTATCTCAAGTCGCTCGGTATCAATCCGAATTGCGAAGCCGGCCACTATTACCTGTTGAACAACTACAACCCGGGCTGGTTCGGCAATGGCAAGAACGCCTACATCGACCAGAATCCCGGGAACACGCCATTCACAGTTCCACCCTCGTCAACGCCCAGCATCGGCGATGACCTCAACTCGCATGGCATTTCGTGGAAATACTACGGCGATCAGTGGAACAACTATGTGCCCGACCCATACCAGTTCAATTATGGAACCAACGGGCCGAACGCCGATGAATACTGCAACATTTGCAATCCGTTTCAATACGACACGTCCATCATGTCGAATCCAGCGCAGGTTAAAGCGCACATGAAGGATACGGTAGATCTGTATTCGGACATCTCGACTGGAACCCTACCTGCAGTTTCGTTCGTGAAGCCGAGCGGCTATGTCGATGGCCATCCGGCATCTTCGAAGCTCAATCTCTTCGAAGGTTTCACGAAGAAGATCGTCGACATGGTTCAGAACTCGCCTTATTGGGAGAACACCGCGATCTTCATCACCTTCGATGAAGGCGGCGGTTATTATGACTCTGGCTACGTTCAGCCACTCGACTTCTTCGGTGATGGCACGCGCATCCCGCTGCTCGTCGTTTCACAATACTCGAAGGGTGGTCACGTCGCGCACGGTTACTCGGACCACGTTTCTATCGATAAATTCATCGAGAGAAACTGGAAGATCGGTACCATCAGCTACCGCAGCCGCGATAATTTCCCGAATCCAATCGCGGCGCCGGCTAACCCGTACGTTCCGCTCAACGGACCCGCAATTACGGATCTGTTTGAGACATTTAATTTCCCTAACTGATCGGTTGTGATCGTGTAGAATTCACCGGCCAGGAAAAGTTCTCCTGGCCGGATTTTTTTGCGTCCCCGTCACACCCGTGGCCCCCCTCGGCGGAAGCCAATTGGGCTACGGGAAATGTGCCACGGCTCGGATGGTGATCGCCTTCCAGCCCTTTCGAACCCCAACCGAGCGTGCGGCCGCAAGATATGTTCGCGGCTTGTTTCTTTGTTCCAGCTCTCGGCGCCAAATTTGTGCAACGAAGTGTCCGATTTGTGATCTAAAAAGAGTCAGTGAAGTTCGCTTCGAACCATTTGCATCTGCAATAGCTCGTTTATGGCCAAGCCAATTCTGCTCAGCGTGGATGATGATGCCGACGTATTGCGCGCGATCGAACGCGATCTGCGCTCCCAGTATGGAGCCGATTATCGTGTGATTGGGAGCGACTCTCCGGAGAAAGCGCTCGACATCCTGAAACAGCTGAAGGTCCGAAGCGATAGTGTGGCGCTCCTGCTTGCCGATCAACGCATGCCTCACATGAACGGTGTGGAATTTCTTCAGGAGGGAATGCGAATTTTTCCCGACGCCAAGCGAGCGCTGTTGACCGCTTATGCCGACACCACTGCCGCAATCAGCGCCATCAATGAAGCGAGTATCGACTACTTTTTCATGAAGCCCTGGGATCCTCCCGTTGATCATCTGTACCCGCAGTTGGATGACTTGCTCGACGATTGGAGGGCAGCCTATCGACCAGTTTTTGAAGGCATACGAGTCCTGGGCACGCGGTGGTCGCCGCGAAGTTACGAAATGCGCGATTTTCTGGCTCGAAACCATGTTCCTTACCAGTGGATCGACGTAGAGCTTTCTGCCGGCGATCCCGAAACCAAGCGGCTTCTCGATGTGCTTGGACCGGAGGCTGCCAACGTTCCCATCGTCTTGTTTCCGGATGGCACAAAACTCTTGGAGAGCCTGCCGGCCGACGTTGCGCAAAAAGTAGGTTTGCGCACCCGCGCTCAAACCGATTTTTATGATCTTGCGATCATCGGCGGAGGCCCCGCTGGGTTGGCGGCTGCGGTTTATGGCGCCTCTGAAGGCCTAAAGACGGTGATGGTGGAACGCCAGGCTCCGGGCGGTCAAGCGGGAATGAGTTCGCGGATTGAAAACTATCTTGGGTTTCCAACCGGGCTGAGCGGAGGTGATCTTGCGAGGCGTGCTGTCGTCCAAGCCCAACGCTTTGGCGTAGAGATCTTGTCGCCACAGGAAGCTGTGAGTGTTCGCACCGAAGGCTCATATCGGATCTTCAAGCTTGCGGACGGAAGCGAGATCTCCTGTCATGCACTGTTGGTCGCGACTGGAGTGCAGTGGCGGCGATTGGAGGCTCCGGGAATCGACAAGTTGCAGGGAGCCGGAGTCTACTACGGAGGCGGTGCGACTGAGGCGTTGTCCTGCAAAGGGGAAATTATCTACGTTGTGGGCGGCGCAAATTCGGCAGGCCAAGCGGCCATGAACTTTGCCAAATACGCTGAGAGAGTGGTGATTTTGGTGCGCGGAGAAGGGCTCGCCGCCACGATGTCCCAATATTTGATCGACCAGATCCAACGAACTCCCAACATTCAGATTTGGAGCCACGCCAGCGTGGCTGAGGTACACGGCGACAAGCGCCTGGAAGAAATCTCGGTATTGTGCACGGATACTGACAAAGTCGAACGCGTGCCCGCAAGTTCGATATTCATCTTCATTGGCGCCCTGCCGCGCACCGACTGGCTGGCGGGTATAGTCGAACGAGACGACCGTGGTTTCATTTTGACCGGGCCCGACTTGATGCGCGACGGTGAGCATCCGAAGGGATGGGAACTGGAGCGGGATCCTTTCCTGCTTGAGACGAATGTGCCGGGAATCTTTGCCGTCGGAGATGTGCGGCATGGTTCGGTGAAGCGCGTGGCTTCAGGGGTTGGTGAAGGTTCGGTAGCCGTTCAGTTCATTCATCAGTATTTGAGCAAGGTCTAAACCCTAATGGCAACTCCAGAAGAACTGTTGCGCTTCCCTGCGTTTGCCGATCTGCCCGAGGATCAGGTTGCCTGGTTTCTCAGCCAGTCGCGAGAAGTCAGCCTTAAGGCTGGGGAGATATACGCGAAGCAAGGTGATCCTCCCGATACCATGTTCGTCCTGCTTCAGGGCGAGTTCGAATGGCGAGGAGAGATTGGCGGCGAGACCGTTGCATTCTCCGGCAAAGTGGGCGATGTGACCGGAGCATTGCCGTTTTCGCGCATGAAGCAATACTCGGTCACGGGCCGCGCGCTTACTGACGGTCGCATTCTACGTTTCCCGGCTTCGCAGTTTCCAGAGCTCATCCACAAGATGCCGGAGTTGGCCAAACGGCTGGTCGG
>JBAWBE010000317.1:0-11082 GCA_049589635.1 Terriglobales bacterium | reverse complement strand
CTTCAGCCGGCTGCGTCCCTGGCCAACCGTCAACTGAAAGATCGGCATGCGTCGCGTGCGAAATAATCCCGAGTTTCGCACCTCGGCAATCACCGTCGCCATCTCGCCCGCGCGCAACTCCGCCACCGAGCGCGGGTTCAAACGATCTTCATAGCGAAAAGGCAGATAATGCAGCAGATCGTCGACCGTATTGATGCCCTTGGCGGCCAGCACTTCGGCCAGTCGCGGGCCAATTCCTTTGACATACTGCACTGCGGTCGACGGTTCCAGCATCTTAGGGGATGTTAGCAGGAGGAAGTTCGGAAAAGTGAGTCGCAGCTCCGGCCGAAACACGCTGACGAATTTCCTCGATGCGCTCGCTGCCGTGCTCGCGGGTAACGCGATCTACTTCCTGCTCATGCCGCATCTGCCGCGCGGCATGCGCCATTCATTATTCAAGGAAGACTGGGGACTGCTTGTCGACTTCGCGTTCTGCACCATTATTTTTGTCGGAGTGAAACTCGGATTGCGCCGCACGCGAGAGTGATCGCGAATCGCGATCGCAGAACTCGCGCCGTATAATTCGCTCACATGATCACCGTCTCCAAGGAGGACTACCTCAAGGCCATTCTGGTGGCCGAAGGCGAGGGCGAAACCGTGATTTCGGCGACGCTCGCGCATTGGCTCAACGTCTCTCCACCAGCCGTGACCATGGCGGTTCGCCGATTAAAGAAAGATGGGCTCGTGCGCGTAAGCACCGACGGACGCGTTCGCCTGACCGCGGCCGGACTGAAGATCGCCCGCAAACTAACCGAGCGCCATCACCTGATCGAGCGCATGCTTTGCGAAATTTTCGGCATGGAGTGGTATCAGGTCCACGATGAGGCCGAGCGATTAGAACACGCAGTCTCTCCCGCCTTTGAGGCCAAGCTGGTCGCCAAGCTAGGCCGCGGACGCCCCTGTCCGCACGGCAATCTGAGCGAACTCGAAAGTCCCGCCAGCCGCCGCCGGCGCGGCCTGGTCCTGCTCTCCGAAGCCGAGGCCGGCCAGAACTACGCGGTCAGCGGCATCCACGAGCGCGACCGCAAACTGCTGGAGTTCCTCGAAGCGCGTGGCATTCGCCCCGGAGGCAAGATCGGCCTGCTAGAACGCAACTACGATAAAACGCTCTCCATCCGAACGGTCAATGGCCCAACGGTTCTCGGCCGTTCCGCCGCCGAGAGAATCTGGGTTTCCCCTTTGTCTTCCCGTTCCGTATAATTAACCACAGTTAATATCCTGGCATGTACGCCAGTTGACTGTGGAGTCATTCTGGAACCATCCGTTCGACACGATCAGGAAGAGGCCACGCCGCTGGCGGATGACGTCACCAGAATTCCGTCCGTCACTCACGTCTCTCTGGAAGGTGTCCATCGCACAGTTGCCGTCCCGCACCATGACGCCGGATTCTGGCGCCAGTGGCGGGCTTTCGTCGGCCCGGCAATTCTAGTCAGCGTCGGCTACATGGATCCCGGCAACTGGGGCACTGACCTGCAAGGCGGCGCGCAATTCAAATACGGACTCCTGTGGGTAGTAGCCGTCGCCAGCCTGATGGCAATCTTCATGCAAGTAATCTCCGCCCGCCTCGGCGTGGTTACCGGCAAAGATTTAGCCCAATGCTGCCGCGACTGGTATCCCGCATGGACGCGCTGGCCCAATTGGCTGATGAGCGAAATCGCCATCGGAGCCTGCGATCTGGCCGAAGTTCTCGGCAGCGCCGTCGCGCTCAACCTACTCTTCCACATTCCGTTATTCTGGGCGGTCATCATCACCGGCCTCGACGTTCTTCTATTGCTCGCGCTCCAAAACTTCGGCATGCGCACCATTGAAGCCGTCGTCCTGCTGCTGATCGCGACCATCTCGGTCTGCTACTTTATCGAGATTTTCGTGCTTCCCGAAACTCAGCCGAGCTTCCTCGAAATGGGGAAGTCGATGATCTTCCCGCATCTCGGCCAATTCGGAATGGTCTACATCGCGATCGGCATCATCGGCGCGACCGTCATGCCGCACAATCTCTACCTGCATTCCGCGCTGGTGCAGAGCCGCCAGCTCCAAAAAGACGACAAGTCGATCCGCCGCGCCATCCAGTTCAACACCATCGACTCCACCGCCGCCCTGACGGTCGCGTTCTTCGTGAATGCCGCGATTCTCGTCCTCGCCGCCACCGTCTTCTTCGGCAAGCAAAGCGTCATGGTTGCCGGTGGCCACGTAGTCACATTCACGGCCAACAGCGATTGGATTCGCGTAGCCTACCTGACTCTTGCGCCACTCCTTGGCACGACCGCGGCCAGCACTCTCTTTGCAGTCGCTCTTCTCGCCAGCGGACAGAGCAGCACGATCACCGGCACGCTCGCCGGCCAAGTCGTCATGGAAGGCTTCATGCACTGGCGCATCAAGCCCTGGGTGCGGCGCCTCATCACGCGCACGCTGGCGATTCTGCCGGCCGTCTTCATCATCGGCCTGCGCGGTGACAGCAGCGTCACCGACCTCCTCACATTGAGTCAGGTCGTCCTCGCCCTTCAGTTGCCTTTCGCCATGTTTCCGCTGCTGCAATTCACCAGTTCCGGCCGTCGCATGGGCAAGTGGAAGAACGGCTTGTTCCTTCTGATCGCGGGTTGGTCGAGTGCTATTCTGATCACCGCCATGGACATCTACGGCCTGCCCGACTCATTCAAAGCCGCATGGCAAGTGATAGCGGGCGGATAGAGAATTTCAATGTACAACACGATTCTCGTAACCCTGGACGGTACGCCATCCGACCGCGCAATCATCGAGCACATCAAGGAGCTGGCCAAGTTGGCACATAGCCGCCTCGTTCTCTTGCACGTCGCCGATGGCTGGGCCGCGCGCACCTACGGTCCCGACGCCGTCAGCCCGGAGATCGGCGAGGACACCGCCTATCTGAACAAAGTTCGTGCTGAGTTCGAGACAGCAGGGATTCCCGCGCAGGCGGAGCTCGCGTTTGGAGAGCCAGCGAGCGAAATCATCAAGTGGGTTCAGCAAAAAGGATGCGATCTCGTTGCCATGAGCACGCATGGACATCGCTTGCTGGCAGATATTTTTCTGGGGGCTACGGCAACGCGGGTGCGGCATAGCATCAGCGCGCCGCTGCTGCTGCTCAAAGCAAAATGAGCGCGTGAGTGGTTAGCATGAGTGGTTAGCAAATGTTACCGATCCAGTAGCTGTCGCCACGATCTCCAACTCCCTAAGCTCACCCACCGCCACCTACATAATTCGCTTCCAAAGTAATAAACTGGAAGTTGAGATGCGGTCGGCAAAGTCGGTATCCTCGCTGCACGAATCGTACGAATATGTTTCATCATCCATAAATCAGGAAGGCCATCATGTCTGCAAATAGCTTCGGCACCCGTTCCACCTTCAAAGTTGGCCACAAAGAATACGAATTCTACCGCCTCGACGCGCTCGACCAGCAAGGCATCTCCACCAAGCACCTGCCGTTCTCACTCCGTATCTTGCTTGAAAACTTGCTCCGCACCGAAGACGGCCGCAACGTGACTCCCGAAGAAATCCGCGCGCTTGCCGCTTGGAATAAGAATACGAAGCCCGAAAAAGAAATTGCCTTCACGCCCAGCCGCGTACTCCTCCAGGATTTCACGGGCGTGCCCGCGGTAGTCGATCTCGCCGCCATGCGCGACGCCATGCGCCATCTCGGTGGCGACCCGTCGCTTATCAATCCGCTCCAGCCCGCGGAGCTAGTAATCGATCACTCTGTCCAGGTCGATGAATTCGGCACGGCCGGCGCATTCGACATGAACGCGTTGCTCGAATTCCAGCGCAACAAAGAGCGCTATGCCTTCCTGCGTTGGGGACAGACCGGCTTCCGCAATCTAGCCATCGTCCCGCCCGACACCGGCATCGTGCATCAGGTCAATCTCGAGTATCTCGCCCGCGTAGTCTTCGTCAGCGAAGAAGGCGGCAAGCGCACCGCCTATCCAGACACGCTTGTCGGCACTGATTCGCATACGACAATGATCAACGGCCTCGGCGTCCTAGGCTGGGGCGTAGGCGGCATCGAAGCCGAAGCCGCCATGCTGGGCCAGCCAGTGTCGATGCTCATCCCGTTGGTCGTGGGCGTGAAACTAACCGGCCGCTTGCGCGAAGGCGCAACCGCTACCGACCTCGTTCTCACCATCACCGAAATGCTGCGTCAGCACGGAGTAGTCGGCAAATTCGTCGAATACTTCGGCCCCGGCCTTCAGGATCTTCCGCTCGCCGATCGCGCCACCATCGCCAACATGTCGCCCGAATACGGCGCCACCTGCGGAATTTTCCCGATCGACAAAGAGACGCTGCGCTATCTAAAACTGACCGGCCGCAGCGACGAGCAGATCGAGCTGGTCGAAGCCTACGCCCGCGAACAGGGCCTCTTTCATGATGCCCGCACGCCGTCGGCAGAATACTCCGAACTGCTGAGCCTCGATCTGTCGACCGTCGAGGCATGTCTTGCCGGGCCAAAGCGTCCGCAGGATCGCGTTCTACTCTCAAGCGCAGCGGAGTCCTTTACCACCGCCCTGCCTTCGCTAATTAAATCGAAAAACGGCTCGAAGCCACCTGCCGCAGCTGCAACGACGGCAACAGCCGGCGCCAACCTCAAGCGCTGGGAGGGCGAAGGCGGGAATCCGTCCGCGGTCGGTGTCGAAGATCCCAACGTGATCGAGCACGTCGCCGCCAATTCCGCAAAATCGCTAAAGCACGGCAGCGTAGTCATCGCCGCCATCACCTCGTGTACCAACACTTCGAATCCCTCGGTCCTGATCGCCGCGGGCCTCCTCGCGAAAAAAGCGGTCGAGAAAGGATTGTCGGTCCCGCCCTGGGTCAAGACCTCGCTCGCGCCCGGATCGAAAGTGGTCACCGACTATCTGCAAACCGCCGGTCTTCTCCCTTATCTGGAGAAGCTCAAATTTCACCTCGTCGGCTACGGTTGCACGACCTGCATAGGCAACTCCGGCCCATTGCCTGCCGAAGTCTCAGCCGCCGTCGAAGACAAAAATCTGGTAGTCGCCTCCGTGCTCTCCGGCAATCGCAATTTCGAAGGCCGCATCAATTCTGAAGTTCGCGCGAATTATCTGATGTCGCCGCCGCTCGTGGTCGCTTTTGCGCTAGCCGGACGCATCGACATCGACCTCCGCAAAGAGCCGATCGGCAAAGGCAAACACGACGAGCACATCTATCTCGCCGACATCTGGCCCACGCAGCAAGAGATCGAGGAAGCCGTTGCGAGTTCCATCACCTCGCAAATGTTCCGCAAGAGCTATGCCGAGGTCTACTCGGGCGACGAGCGCTGGCGCAGCCTGCCCGTCCCCAAAGGTGAAACCTATGCCTGGGAAAAAGACTCGACCTACATTCGCCAGGCCCCGTACTTCGACGGTATGAAAATAAAGCCGTCGAGCGTGGGAGACATTCACGGCGCGCGCGTGCTGGCCGTTCTCGGCGACAGCGTCACCACCGATCACATCTCTCCCGCCGGCTCAATCAAAAAAGACGGCCCCGCCGGAAAATATCTGATCGCCCATGGCGTGCAGCCCGGCGACTTCAATTCTTACGGTTCGCGCCGCGGCAATCACGAAATCATGGTCCGCGGCACTTTCGCCAATGTTCGCCTGCGCAACAAAATGGTGAACACCGAAGGGGGATTCACCCGCCACCTGCCGGATGGCGCTGAGATGTCCATCTTCGACGCCTCCGAAAAATATCACTCGGAAAATATTCCGCTCGTGATTCTCGCCGGAAAAGAATACGGCTCCGGGTCATCGCGCGATTGGGCAGCCAAGGGACCCAGACTGCTAGGCGTTCGCGCAGTAATCGCCGAAAGCTATGAGCGCATTCATCGCTCGAACCTCGTCGGCATGGGCATTCTGCCGCTGCAGTTCCTGCCGGGAGAGAATGCCGACTCGCTCAAGCTGACCGGCGAAGAAATTTTTGAGATCGCCGGAATTCGCGACGTGGTCGAGAAATTTTCTTCGGCGCGAAAGATTGCGGTGCGCGTGAAAGGTGGGAAAGGCATGGGTGGTAAGGACCGCGAATTTCAAGCCATCGTCCGCATCGATACGCCACAGGAAGCTCTTTATTATGCCAACGACGGCATTCTGCAATACGTATTGCGGCAGTTGCTCGCGGGAAAAACGCAGCCAGAAGCTGTGACTGCGTAGGATGCGAAGTAGAGCGAAAGTTCTATCGGGCGGGTTTTACTCCGCCCCATTCTTTGCGACCGGCTGATCTCGAGCCGCGTCCTCTACATCACCTTCCCGTCCGCACTCATCAGGTGGTACTCCCCAAGGTTCAGTTCCTTTACACCCGACTCAATCTTGGCGCGATCGCCCACCACCACCCAGATCAAATGATCGGGATGAACGATCTCCTTCACCGCCCCGTTCACATCCGACACTTGGAGCGCGTTCACTTTCGACCCATAGGTCTGGTAGTAGTCGTCGGGCAATCCGAATTGCACGATGTCAGCCACAGCCTGTTCGAGTTCGTCCAAAGTCTCGCGCGATCCCGGCACCTTCAAAGTTTCGTTAGCCTGAATTTTCTTCAACTCCGCATCGCCGACCGGATGATCGCCGACGATGCCGCGGAATTCCTTGTTCATCTCTTCCATCGATTCCTTGGTCTTGTCGGTCTGAACAGGCGCAATGGCAACGTACGGACGCTGAGCACGCGCGTCGCGCAACACCGTCCGCGCTCCATACGACCAGTGTTTGTCTTCGCGCAAATTCATATTGATGCGCCCGCCAAACGTCCCGCCCAGGGCGTCGTTGGCCGCTTCGATGGCAATCTCGTCGGGATTCGCCCGCGGCGGCGCAACAACTCCCGCGACAATCACCGATTGCAGCGCGCCCGGTTTATCAATCAGATAAACTTCCGACTTCGACGCCATCGCGACCGAGCTCACGTTGTTCTTCGGAAGCTCGCCGCTCTTCCACGCCGCGAAGAGTTTCTCGAGCTTCGGCTTCATCTGTTCCATCGTCGTGTCGCCCACGATGATCATCGTCGAGTTGTTGGGACGAAACCACGTCTCATGAAACTTCACCAGATCCGCGCGCGTCATTTTCGAAACGCTCGCGCTTGTGCCCGAACCAGTGAATGAATTGCCATAAGGATGGTTCTTTCCGTAAAGCAGCGCAGGCATGACTCGATAGGCCATTAACTGCGGCGTGTTCTGCTCACGCTCAATCGCGGACAGCACCAACTGCTGCTCGCGCTTGACTTCATTCTCAGAGAATGACGGATTCAAAATGACGTCGGCAAACAAGTTGAGTGATGGATCGAGCTTAGCGTCGAGCGCCGATAAAGAAACGAATGACATGTCGAGATTTGAACCCGCATCCAGTTCCGCGCCCAGATTCTGCTCCTCGTCGCTGATCTGGAGCGCGTTGCGAGTGCGCGTTCCATCCAACAGCACCTTCATCGCGAGATTCGCTGTGCCAGGCGCAGAGATTGCATCGGATGCGAAGCCAGCGTCGCTCACCAACCTGAAATTTACGATCGGAGTCTCGTGACGTTCGGCCAGAACTATCTTCAGCCCATTCGACAACGTCGCGTGTTGCAGCTTGGGCAGCTTGAGTTCAGGAGGTGTTCCGGGAACAGGAGGCGCGCTGCGATCGGCTCCGGTTGAAGCCGTTTTGTAATCGGGAAATGGATCGACTTCAAGAATGTAAACGCCATCCGAAAGCCAGCGATTGGCAGCGGATCTCAAGTCTTCCGCGGTCGCCTCGCGAACACGCTTCAGCGTAGTTTTATATGCGTCGGGACTTCCAAGAAAAACCTGGCTGATTGCGAGTTGATCCGATTTTCCGCCAAAGCCCCCAATGCGCTGGATGCCGCGCAGGAAGCCGGCTTCGTACTGTGTCTTCACGCGTTGAAGCTCTTCCGGCGTTGGCCCGGTTTTCAAAAAGCGCGCCAGTTCTTCGTCGAGTTCTTTGTCGACTTGCGGCACACTCTGCCCTGCGCGCACGGTTGCTCTTACGTAAAACTGACTGCCAATTTCGTGCAGGTCGGCGAAGGCAGTCGCGTCCGTCGCCAGCTGATCCTGATAGACCAGTCGCTTGTAAAAGCGCGACGATTTGCCCTCGCTCAGGCAACCGCTCACCAGATCGAGATAGTCAGCATCGGCGCTGCCATATTCAGGAATGTTCCAGATCTTGTAAATCCGCGCCTGCGGCACGCGATCCTGCACAACCTGCCGATGCGTTCCAGTCATCTTCGCAATCCAGACTTCCTGGTGCGCAACTGGAGGTCCAGCAGGAATGTCGCCAAAATATTTCTCGGCTTTTTCGCGCGCAGTTTTCACGTCGATGTCGCCGGCAATCACCATTACCACGTTCGACGGCCCATAGTAGGTCCGGAACCAATCTTTCACGTCGTTCATCGATGCCGCATCGAGATCGGCCATATCGCCAATCACGGTCCACGAATACGGATGTCCCGCGGGATAGGTATTCTGCGTGATCAGCTGCCGCGTCACTCCATAGGGCTGATTTTCGCCTTGCCGCTTTTCGTTCTGCACAACGCCGCGCTGAAGCGTTAGCGTTTTCTCGTCGAATGCACCGAGCAAATGCCCCATGCGATCCGATTCCATCCAAAGCGTCAGATCGACGGCCGATGTGGGAACGTCCTCAAAATAATTGGTTCGATCGTTGTTGGTGGTTCCATTCAGATCGGTAGCGCCGATCTTCTCCATAGTCTCGATGTAGCGTCCTGGAGCGTGTTCGCTACCGCCGAACATCAAGTGCTCGAAGAGATGCGCGAATCCGGTTTTGCCAAGCTTCTCGTTCTTCGATCCGACGTGATACCACATGTTGACGGCGACGATGGGCGCTTTGTGATCTTCATGGACGATCACGGTCAGGCCGTTATCCAGCACGAAGCGCGTGTAAGGAATGTCGATATCGCTTTTCGATGAAGACGATTTCGCGGTCTTCTCAGACATCTTTTCCGTCGACTTCTGCGATGGTGCCTGCTGCGATGAGGCCTGCGCCGCCTTTTGCGCAGGCGCACTGGTCTGCGCCGGACTACTGACCGCGAGGATCGCAAGACTCAGGATTAGGACTGCAGATTTCGTGCGCATCAAGAAACCTCCAAAGGAATAGGGGAATGAAAACCGGGAACCGGTTCGTTGATTCTTTTTGACTCCCTAAGCGTCCATTAGTCTACAACGCCATGAAGATTGTTCGGAAATCCGTGATATGTCAGACCGCGGAGCAAAGTCGGCTCGCGCGCGATGTTATCCTAGTCTTGGTTTTACGCCTCAGATTCCCGAACGCTGCGCCCAATCCATCATGTCCGATCCGATGAATTTAGAACCAATAGAGTCAAAGCCAAAACTGCCTGAGTCCACGCCGACCCGCGAAGCTGCCTCCGAACCGGCCACCGAAAAGGAAGAATCGTTTCAGGATATTTTTTCCGAGTACGAAAAGAGCCATGCGCGCAGGCCCGAAGCGGGCTCGCAGAGCCGTGAGGGCACGGTAGTCTCAATTACTGCGGACGCGATCATTCTAGACATCGGTTTCAAGAGTGAAGGCCTCTTGCCGCTGCCGGAAATGCACGGCGCTCCCGTGAAGCCGGGCGACAAGCTCAAGGTCACGGTCAAGGGCCGCGATCCCGAAGGCTACTACGAACTGACGCGCGGCAAAGTCGCGCGCATCGTCGATTGGGCTTCGCTCGAGAAGGCGTTTGCGGAAAAAGCGACGATCGTCGGCACAGTCACAGGCGTGATCAAAGGCGGCCTGAGCGTAGACGTCGGCGTGCGCGCCTTTATGCCTGCTTCGCGCACCGGCACGCGCGATGCCGCCGAGATGGCAAAACTTGTTGAGCAGGAAATCCGCTGCCGCATCATTAAGCTCGATGTCGACGATGAAGATGTGGTCGTTGATCGCCGTGTGATTGCTGAAGATGAAGAGACGGCGTCGAAGCAGCGCCGTTTTGGCGAACTGAAGGAAGGCGACGTGGTGCGCGGCGAAGTGCGCAGCCTCACCGACTACGGCGCATTTGTCGACATCGGGGGTGCCGATGCTCTGCTGCACGTGGGGGAAATTTCGTGGCATCGCGTGAGCAAGCCGTCTGACGTACTTTCCGCGGGCCAGCAGATCGAAGCAAAGATCATAAGAATCGAGCCGGAGAGGAAGCGGATTGCGATCAGCATGAAGCAGCTTCAGGCGCATCCGTGGGATTCGATTGCCGAAAAATATAAGGCAGGTGACCGCGTGCGCGGCACGATCACGCGCCTCGCAGATTTCGGTGCGTTTGTGGAAGTGGAGCCTGGCATCGAAGGGTTGATTCATATTTCTGAAATGTCATGGGCAACAAAAAAGGTCCGGCATCCCAGCGATCTGGTCAAAGTGGGCGAGACCGTCGAGGCCGTCGTGCTTGGAATCAATTTAGGCGAACGGCGCATGTCGCTGGGATTGAAACAGGCGCTTGGCGATCCGTGGGTGGGCGCGTCGGAAAAGTTTGCTCCCGGAACGGTGATCGAAGGGCGAGTTACGAATATCACGAAGTTCGGCGCATTTGTGCAGCTCGCCGAAGGTATCGAGGGCATGATTCACGTCAGCGAAATCAGCGCGGAGAAACGCATCAACCATCCGCAGGAGGTGCTGAAGTCCGGCCAGATTGTGCAGGCGCAGGTGCTTGCGATCGATCCGGAAAAGCGCAACATTCGCCTGAGCATGAAGCAACTCGTGCCCACCGGCCTCGACGAATATCTTGCCGAGCACAAAGAAGGGGATGTGGTCACGGGCCGAATTATCGATGTTTCCGGCGAACGCTTGCGGGTGGAACTCGGAGAAGGAATCCAGGCGCAATGCCGAATGCCGAAACAGGGAACTGAGAGCGACGAGCAGCAGGCTACGACGAAGAGAGATACGAAGGCCGTCGCGAATTCGTCCGCGAAGCCCGATCTTTCCTCACTCGGATCGATGTTGCAAGCGAGATGGAAGGGTGGCGCTCCTGCGAGCGTGGCGAAACCGGAAGGTCTGCGCTCGGGACAAGTCCGAGAATTCCGGATCGCAAAACTCGACGCCGCGGCGAAGAAGATTGAATTGGAGT
>JBAWBE010000316.1:0-11921 GCA_049589635.1 Terriglobales bacterium | reverse complement strand
TAAGATCACCAAGGCGGGCGGCAAGTTTGAGGTCTTGCAGTAATGCTCGAAAAGCTGGCAAACATATTCCGGGTTCCCGATCTTCGCAAGCGCGTTCTCTTCACGCTTGGCCTGCTCGCGGTCTATCGCATTGGCGGCCACATTCCTACTCCCGGCATTAATGGCGACAAACTGGCCCAGTTCTTTGAGCAGAACCGCGGCTCGGTGCTCGGCTTCGTCGACCTCTTCAGCGGCGGCAACCTGCGCCGGCTGACGATTTTCGCTCTCGGCATCATGCCGTATATCACGGCCTCCATCATTCTGCAATTGCTCACGGTGGTCTATGAACCGCTGGCAAAATTGCAAAAAGAAGGCGAGATGGGCCGGAAGAAGATCACCCAGTGGACGCGCTACCTGACATTCGGTCTAAGCGCCGTGCAATCGTTCGGCATCGCCATCAGCCTCGAGAAGGCGGGCGACTTCGTCAATCACCCCGGGCCCGCATTCGTGCTGATGACCATGCTGACCCTGACCACCGGTTCGGTCTTCATCATGTGGCTGGGTGAGCAGATTACCGAGCGCGGCATCGGCAACGGAATGTCTCTGCTGATCTTTGCCGGCATCGTCGTCGGTCTGCCACGCGGTGTCGCCGACCTCTACGAAAAGGCCAGCACCGCCGCTTGGGGAGCGTTTACGGCTCCCGCGATTCTCATATTGATCGTTCTGATGATCGCAGTGGTGGCGTTCATCGTTTACGTCGAACGCAGCGAGCGCCGCATTCCTGTACAGTACGCCAAGCGTGTTGTCGGGCGAAAGGTGATGGGCGGACAGTCGACGCACCTGCCCTTGCGTGTCAATGCCGGTGGCGTTATGCCGGTGATCTTCGCCTCCTCCATCCTGGCGTTGCCGCAGATGATGGGTGCCGCTTTCAAGAACAACAAAGTCATCGGCCCGATTCTCGACGCGATGCGCTGGGGCGAGCCGCTCTACACGCTCCTCTATTGCCTGGGTATCATTTTCTTTGCCTACTTCTATATCTCGATCGTGTTCAACCCGAACGAGGTCGCCGACAACATGCGGAAGTGGGGAGGATTTATCCCCGGCATTCGCCCCGGCAAGCGCACCTCCGACTTCATCAACGATGTGCTGACGCGCATCACGCTGGTCGGCGCGCTCTACCTGATTCTGATCTCGCTGATCCCCGAGTGGATGATCGCTGGAATCAAGCTGAACCATCTATGGGTGGTCGGCCGCGTGTTTGAAAATCTTCCGACCTGGGTCACTAACGGCTTGGGTGTCAACTTTTACTTCGGCGGAACGTCGCTGCTGATTGTGGTCGGCGTGGCCATGGATACGGTCACGCAGATCGAAGCGCAACTCATCATGCGCCACTACGACGGCTTTACGCCCAAGAGCGGACGCTTGCGTGGGCGCCGCTGGTAAGCAAGCTGCGAGCTTCTAGCCGCTAGCCACTAGCAAGCGCGAACAACTAAAGGCTTGCTGGGAGCTAGAGGCCGGGAGCCAGAAGCTGAAGCATGGCAGACGAGACCGCGCGCAACATCGGCCCGGTGATTCTTCTCGGACCCCCAGGGGCCGGTAAGGGCACGCAGGCCCGGCAGATTGTCGAGCGTTACGGGATTCCGCAGATATCGACCGGCGAACTGCTCCGGGAGCATGTGGCGCGCGGAACGTCGCTTGGCCTTGAAGCCAAAGCGATCATGGATCGCGGCGAACTCGTCCCGGACGAGTTGATTTACGGAATTGTCGCAAACCGGCTGCGCGAGTCCGATTGCCGGCGCGGATTTGTACTGGACGGCTTTCCCAGGACGGCTGCCCAGGCAGGATGGCTCGAAGCTTTTCTGCAAACCGAGTTCTTTGAAAATCAGTTTCGCGGCCACGCGGGCAAGTCCGAGCCGGTTGTGATCCAGTTGGCGGTCGATTATAATCAATTACTGCTGCGGCTTACCGGACGGCGTACGTGTCCCACCGATGGACGTGTCTATAACATCCACTTCCAGCCTCCTCGCGTAGACGGGTTGTGCGACGTGGATGCCACCCCGCTGATCACGCGCAATGATGATCGTGAAGAAGTGGTGCGGGAACGTCTGAACATATATGAGGATCAGACAAGGCCGGTGGTGAATTACTACCGCGACTTGGGCCGATTAGTAACCATCAACGCGGACCTGCCGATCGCCCAGGTTACAGCCGAGATTTTCGGCGTGATCGATGCCCGTAGCGAGGGTCAATCACAGAGTTAGTAACGAATGGCTTTTGGAGAAGATAAGATCATCCGCAAGTCGCCGTCCGAAATCGAGAAGATGCGGCACAGCGGCCAAATCGTCCGCCAGGTTCTCAACCATGTAAAGTCAATGGTTGCACCGGGTGTGACGACGATGGACCTTGAGAAAGCCGCCGACAAGCTGATTGCCGATCTCGGAGCGAAGCCGGCCTTCAAGGGATATTACGATTATCCCTGCGTGCTCTGCACTTCGGTGAACGAAGAGATTGTGCACGGCATCCCGTCGGAAAAACGGGCGCTCAAGACGGGCGACATTGTTTCGATCGACTGCGGCGTGGTCTGCGACGGATATTATGGAGACGCCGCCATCACGGTGCCAGTCGGAGACAAGCTGGACGCGGAAGTAAAGAAGCTGCTCGAAGTGACGGAAGCTTCGTTGTACAAAGGCATCGAGCAGGTAAAGATCGGCAACACGATCGGCCACGTGGGATCGGCGATCCAGAAGCATGTGGAAGCGGCGGGATTCAGTATCGTCCGCGATTTTGTCGGACACGGAATTGGCACCAAGTTGCACGAGCCGCCGCAGATTCCGAACTTCGGCAAGAAGGGCCAAGGCGCGGAGCTTTCTGAAGGCATGGTGCTGGCAATCGAGCCGATGGTGAATTCGGGCGGTCCGGGCACAAAAGTTTTGAGCGACAAATGGACGGCCGTGACGCTGGACGGCAGCTACAGCGCGCACTTTGAACACTGTGTGGCCGTCACGAAACAAGGGCCGATGATTTTGACGAACTAGCCGTCAGCTATCAGCCGTCAGCCATCAGTAAAGGCGAGGCGGTTTTGGGACGAAGGTTGGTTTGGGTAGGGCACGGCTTTAGCCGTGCCGCAGAGCGACTGAAGTATTGGGGGCTTTAGCCCCTGAGGGACCACGCAGATTCGGGAGGGTAATGAGCAAAGAAGACGCGATTGAAGTGATGGCGACAGTTATCGAACCGTTGCCGAACGCCATGTTCAAGGTGGAACTTGAAAACAAGCACCAGGTGCTGGCGCACGTTTCCGGCAAGATGAGAAAAAATTTCATCCGTATCCTGCCGGGCGACAAAGTCGCAGTCGAACTTTCTCCGTACGACCTGAATCGCGGCCGGATTGTGTACCGCTACAAATGACGCCGTTTACGGGCGTGAGCGAAGCGGAGTATCTGGAAAATGCAGTTGCAGTCACTGAGAACTGACAACTGAGAACTGAGAACTAGTTATGAAAGTAAGAGCATCAGTAAAGAAAATTTGTGACAAGTGCAAGGTCATCCACCGCAAGGGTGTGGTGCGGGTGATCTGCGAGAATTCAAAGCACAAGCAACGGCAGGGCTAACGTTTTTGCAGTTGCATTGACTGAGAGCTGACAGCTGAGAGCTGACGGCGGATTTCGAGAGAGGGATCATGGCACGTATCGCAGGCGTCGATCTTCCGCGCAACAAGCACACGAACATCGCGCTCACTTACATTTACGGAATCGGCAATTCGCGCGCCACGCGCATTCTGAAGGCGGCGAATGTCGACGCGAACAAGAAAGTCCAGGACCTCGCCGAAGACGAGGTCAATCGTATCCGTCAGGTGATCGAGAGCGAGGGTGGAGTCGAGGGCGATCTGCGCAAAGACGTTTCGATGAACATCAAGCGCCTCATCGAAATCGGCTCGTATCGCGGATTCCGTCATCGCCGCAACCTGCCGGTTCGCGGACAGCGTACGCATACGAACGCCCGTACCCGCAAGGGTCCGCGCAAAGGAACGGTCGCGCAGAAGAAGAAGTCGGCGGCAAAGACATAAAATCGTCGTTGGTCGTTGGTCCTTGGTCGTTAGCCAAGAATCAATGTTTAGCTCAGAGTAGCTTGCGAACGACCAACGACTAACGACGAAGGACGATTTTCATGGCGAAACCAGCAGCAGCAGGCGGCGCAGCAGCCGCCCCCGAGAAAAAAGGCAAGAAGAAGACGTTCAAGAAAAAAGAGCGCAAGCACGTTCCCCACGGACTCGTGCACGTGCAGGCGTCTTTCAACAATACGATCGTGACCATCACGGACATGACCGGAAATGTGCTCTCGTGGAAGAGTTCGGGCTCGCTCGGCTTCCGCGGTTCGCGTAAGGGCACGCCATTTGCTGCGCAGCAGGCCGCCATGAATGCGGCCAACATGGCGCGCGATCATGGAGTCCGCACCGTGGACGTTCGGGTGAGCGGTCCGGGATCGGGTCGCGAATCGGCCGTACGCGCTCTGGCTGCCGCCGGAATCGAAGTGCGTTCCATCAAGGACACCACTCCGATTCCGCACAACGGTTGTAGGCCGCCGAAGCGGCGAAGAGTGTAAGACGTCGTTGGTCGCCAGGCAAAACCTCACCGCCGACGACCTAACGGCCGACGACCGAAGACTAACGACCGAAGACTAACGACTGATGATTTCGTCCGGGACGAAGGGTTAGCCAAGGTATTCCGCGAGCGCAAGCCGTAGGAATCGAAACCCGTAAACCGGTCATCTAAAAGGAGAACAACTTGGCACGTTATACCGATGCAGTGTGTCGTCTGTGCCGCCGGGAAGGCATCAAGCTCTTCCTGAAAGGCACGAAGTGCTTCAGCGAAAAATGTCCCATTGAAAAGCGCAACTTTGCTCCCGGACAGCACGGGAAAGATAAGAAGACCAAGGTTGTAGGCTACGGTCTCCAGTTGCGCGAAAAGCAGAAAGCCAAGCGCATTTACTTCACGCAGGAAGGCCAGTTCCGCAATTACTTTGAAAACGCGGCGCGGTCGAAGGGCGTGACCGGCGCGAAGCTGCTCGAGCAACTCGAACGGCGCCTCGACAATGTGGTCTATCGTCTGGGCTTCGGAATTTCCCGCCGCCAGGCGCGCCAACTCGTGCGTCACGGACACGTGCAGGTGAATGGTAAGAAGGTGAACATTCCTTCCTACGAAGTCACGGTCGGCGAGGAAATCGCGATTCGTGAGAACAGCAAGAAGATTCCGATTCTCGAAGTCGCAAAAGACTTCGCCAGCCATCAGCCGGCGCCCATGTGGCTCGAAGTCGACCGCGACAATTACAAAGGCCGCGTCAGCGCGCTGCCGAAGCGCGAAGATATTCAGCTGCCTGTCAATGAGCAGTTGATTGTAGAGTTGTATAGCAAGTAGTCGCTAGTCATTAGTCGTTGGTCGTTCGGGAAGCAGCGGGCGAGCACAATCGTAGAGCTCAGCAAGGAAAAGCGAACGACTAACGACCATCGACGAACGACCTTTGGCCTACGATTCGTGCCAGATCAGCCTTTCCTAGCTTTGACCTGAGCCGGGCCGCTCAGCGAGCTGGATCGAGCCACATGGCCGAGAGGAGAAACACAAATGCTTTGGAGAGGTTTTCAAAAACCGAAACGGCTGGCGAGCGACGCCGGCTCACTCACCGACAAGTACGGAATGTTCTGGGCGCAGCCCTTTGAGCGCGGCTTCGGCACCACCATCGGCAATGCACTCCGCCGAGTAATGCTGAGCTCGATCGAAGGAGCAGCCGTCACTGCCGTAAAAATCGAAGGCGTGCTGCACGAGTTCCAGTCCATCCCCGGAGTTGTCGAGGATGCGACCGACATCATCCTGAATATGAAGCAGGTTCCGTTCAAGCTTGCGGGTGATGGCCCGAAGGCGATCTACCTGCGCGCGGATCAGCCTGGAGTCGTAACCAGCGGGATGATCGAAGCCGACGGTGACGTCGAAATTCTCGACAAGGAAATCTACATCGCTACGGTCAGCGAAGGTGGCAAGCTCGACATGGAAATGCGCCTCAAACGCGGCCGCGGCTACGTTTCCGCCGACAAGAATTTCGAAGACGATCTCGGTATCGGATTCATTCCGATCGATTCCGTCCACTCGCCGGTGCGCAAGTGCAACTACACCGTCGAAGCAGCGCGTCTCGGCCAGATCACCGACTACGACAAGCTGACGCTCGAAGTTTGGACCAACGGCTCGATTACCCCGGGCGACGCGCTCGGCTTGGCCGCGAAGCTGGTGAAGGATCACATGAATATCTTCATCAACTTCGAGGAAGAGATCGAAACCGCGGCCTCGAGCGAAGAGCGCCGGCCCGAGATCAAGAACGAGAACCTCAATCGTTCGGTCGAGGAACTCGAACTCTCGGTTCGCAGCTACAACTGCCTGAAGAACGCGAACATTCAGACCATCGGCGAGTTGGTCCAGAAGACGGAAGCCGAAATGCTGAAGACGAAAAACTTCGGCCGCAAGTCGCTGAACGAAATTAAAGAAATACTGTCATCGATGGGCCTGAGCCTGGGTATGAAGATCGACGAGCACGGCAACGCCGTCCCCGGACCGACTTCCAACCAGATCCTGCCCGCGTCGATGTATGGCGACAACGATCTGTAGGAAATCAGTCGTTAGTCGTTGGTCGCTCGTCGTTTGCGAACGACTAACGACTAACGACCAGCGACCAGAACACTGACAACTGGGGTTCAAACATGCGTCACAAAGTCGCAGGATACAAACTAGGCCGCACCACCAGTCATCGCCGCTCGCTCTTCCGCAATATGGTCACGTCGCTGATCATGGAAGAGCGCATTGAAACAACAGCCATCAAAGCCAAAGCCGTGCGTCCTCTCGTCGAAAAGATGATTACCCTCGGCAAAAAGGGCGACTTGGCCGCGCGCCGTCAGGCAGCCTCTTACCTGATGACCGACGAAGCCGTCCACAAGCTTTTTGACACTGTGGCTCCGCGGTTTGGCGATCGCAACGGTGGCTATCTGCGTATTGTGCGCACGGTATGGCGCAAGGGCGATGGCGCCGAAAAGGCTTTCATCGAACTGCTCGGCAGCGAACAGGTGCTCGACGAGAAGCGCCAGAAGCGCGCCGAAATCCGCGCCAAGCGCGCCGAAGAAAACCGCAAAGCAATGGAAGCAGCCGACCAGCAGGCGCAAGCCGAGGCCGAATCGGCACCGCCAGCCGAGAGTGGCGACAAGAAAGAGTAATCCTTCCGTAGCCCTGTTAGCACTCCAGGAAACCAAGGCGTCCCGACTCTGGGACGCCTTTTTTCGTTGCAAACGGCGCAGTTGCGACGAGCTAAGAGTCACCAGATGTCGCTCGTTTACTTCGCGCGGCGGAACTTTTAGCAGGTTCCCTCGTATCTTAGACAAATTCTCGGATAAATCTCGCGGTCGAGGACGCTCATGAAATCCAATCGGAACCCGGGAAGACGCGCAGGCCTGTTGTATGTACTCATTTCAATCGTCGGCTTTTTCGCTATGGGCTATGTCCCAAATAAGCTGATCGTTCACGGAGACGCAGCGGCGACGGCTAACAACATTGCGACCCACGAGATGCTCTTCCGCCTTGGCATCGCCGGCGAGCTCATCGGTCAAGCTGGTTTTATCTTCGTCGCCTGGGCTCTCTACCACTTGTTCAAGGGAGTCAACCAGCGGCACGCCTCGCTGATGGTGATCTTGATTGTGGTTTCGATCCCAATCGCGTTTCTGAATGAGCTGAACTCATTCGCAGCCCTCGTCCTCGTGCATGGCGCGCCGACTTTCTTGCTGTTTTCGACAAGCCTCAGCGCGATGCTCTGGCGATGCTCTTCCTGAATCTGCACGGCCGCGGATTTGTCGTCTGCGAAATATTCTGGGGACTCTGGCTGCTTCCCCTAGCGCTCCTTATTTACAAGTCGCGATTCATGCCTCGGTTTCTGGGGGTTTGGCTCGCTCTCGCAGGGTTCGCATGGGTCATCCTGAGCATTACCAGCACACTGTTGCCGCAATATCAGGATCGGGTAAACAGCTATCTTCAGCCTGCCATCATCGGAGAGATTGTGTTCATGTTGTGGCTGCTGATTAAGGGCACCCAACCCCAAATGCCGGATGCTGCGGCCTGATCGCCTGCGGTTGCTTAGCCTTCTATTGGCGCGGGTTGCTCGAATTAAACTTCTGCGAACCCTCGATAGATAGAGAGAGATAGCCCGCTATGTACTCGACACAGGAGTTGACGAATGACTTTCGCAAGCTCGGCATCAGAGCCGGCGATTCAGTGATGCTGCACGCTTCGGTAAGCGCGGTTGGAGAAGTTGCAGGTGGCCCGGACGCGATTCATCTTGCCCTCAAATCGGCGCTGACTCCCGAAGGCACTCTGATGATGTACGCCAGTTGCCCGCGCTATTACGACGAACTGGGCCGCGGTAATCTGACTCCACAAGAAGAGCGGGAGATCCGTGAGAAGTTGCCCGTGTTCGATCCGCTTACGGCAAGATCGGCTCGCGACAACGGGATACTCGTCGAATTCCTGAGGACATATCCGGGCTCTTGCGTGAATGCTCACGTTGCCCGCTTCGTCTCTTGGGGCAAGCAGACGAAGTACCTCATGTCCAGCCAGCCCTGGAACTACGCTCTCGGCTCCGATTCCCCGCTGGAACGATTCTTAACGCTCGATGGCAAGATCGTATTGCTCGGCTCCGATCACGATGCCGTGACCTTCCTCCACTATGTCGAACACGTCGCTGACATTCCCGGAAAACGTATCGCGCGATACGAAGTGCCCGTAGTTGAAAACGGCTGCCGGGTATGGCGCGCGATGGCGGAATTTGATACCTCCGGAGATGGCGTTCATCGCAATTGGCCAGATCGATTCTTTGCGAAGATCGTGGACACCTTGCTCACCCAGACTAGGAACCACGGCGCCCAAGTAGGTAAAGCGAAAACGTACCTGGTGAGCGCCCGTGAATTATTCGATCACGCTCTGCCCTTGATGAAGGCTGTCGCGGCGGATCCGCTCGCGGCGGAATTCTTGACGGAGCGAGACAGGCATTCATAGCAATCGTAGCTGGCTAGCGTTGGTCGTCGGGCGGAATGCTTCTTACTTCCCGCTACAACGAATCCGCCACTCGCATTTGCCCAATCTCCCCTGCCCTCCCTACAATAGAAGATCACCCAAAGCTATGATTCATTTCCCAGTTCCCGAAGCCCTTACTTTCGACGACGTCCTCCTCGTTCCCTCGCGTTCCGAAGTTGTGCCCGCCACCACCAGCACGCAAACTCAAATCTCGCGCAATATTCATCTGAATATTCCCATTATCAGCGCCGCCATGGACACGGTCACTGAGTCGCACATGGCCATCGCGCTCGCGCAGCAAGGCGGACTCGGCATCATCCATCGCAATCTCACGATCGAGCAGCAGGCCAACGAAGTCGATAAGGTAAAACGCTCCGAGAGCGGCATGATCGTCGATCCTGTCACCATGTCGCCCGACGCCAAGGTTTCCGACGCGCTCGAAGTGATGAAAAAGTACAAAATCTCCGGTGTGCCAATCACGCTGAAAGACGGCAAACTGGTCGGCATCCTCACCAATCGAGACCTTCGCTTCGAGACCCGCTTCGATATCCCGATCAGCAAGGTGATGACGAAGGACAACCTGATTACCGTCCCAGTCGGCACGACGCTGGAACAGGCGGAAGAAATTCTGCACGAGCATCGCGTAGAAAAACTCCTCGTCGTCGATGACAAGTACAACCTCAAGGGCCTGATCACGGTCAAAGACATCCAGAAGAAACTCAAATACCCAGGCGCCGCGAAAGACGACAAGGGCCGCCTGCGCGTAGGCGCAGCCATCGGCGCGACCGGCGACTTTCTCGAGCGCGCCCATGAAATGGCGAGAAATAAAGTCGACGTGCTCGCCATCGACAGCGCCCACGGGCACTCAACGCTAGTGCTCGAAGCCGTACGCAAAGTGAAAGCCGCTCTTCCTGAAGTCGATCTGATCGCCGGCAACGTCGCCACCTTCGATGGCGCCTGCGACCTGATCAAGGCCGGCGTCGATGGCATCAAAGTTGGCATCGGCCCAGGCTCTATCTGTACAACGCGCATCGTGACTGGCGTAGGTGTGCCTCAAATTACAGCTATCGCCGAATCCTCCCGCGCGGCTCGTGAATCCGGCGTGCCCATCATCGCAGATGGCGGCATCAAGTACTCCGGCGACATCGTGAAGGGAATCGCAGCGGGCGCATCCGCTGTAATGATCGGCTCGATGTTTGCAGGAACCGACGAAAGCCCCGGCGAGTTAATCCTCTATCAAGGCCGCACCTTCAAGTCGTATCGCGGCATGGGATCGCTCGGAGCGATGGCGCAAGGCTCAAGTGAGCGCTACTTCCAGAATTCCGACGGTGATTCCTCGGCCGCAGCCCCAGTCATGGGAGAGGAATCGAACCGCCTCGGCAAACTCGTGCCCGAGGGCATCGAAGGCCGCGTCCCCTATCGCGGCTCCGTTTCTTTGATCGTCTATCAGATGGTGGGCGGCCTCAAATCCGGCATGGGCTACTGCGGATGCCAGACCGTCGCCGAGCTCCAGCAGCGCGCTCGCTTCGTCCGCATCAGCGCCGCTGGGTTGCGCGAGAGCCATGTCCATGACGTCATGATCACGCGTGAAGCCCCGAACTACGCGGTCGAGTAATGGCCGCGTAATGGCAAAATCCGATTCGTCTCCGACTCTCTCAAGTTTCCTGCGCGCGTGGTGGCCGGCGCTCGTCTGGATCGGCCTGATCGCAGGCGAATCCACCGACAAGCTTTCATCCGACAACACCAGCGCGCTGTTGTACAAGCTCATCTCCTGTGTCTTTCCCGACGTCAATCTGCACGATGTTCTAATGCTGAACTTGATTCTCCGCAAGTCCGGACACGTGATGGGCTACGGCATCCTGTGTCTTCTTCTACTGCGTGGTTGGCGCCGCACTCTAGCACGCGCCCGCGCAACCTTCGGACGCTCCACCGTCGGCCTCGTAACCTTCGGCCGCACGGCGACGCTCGCCTGGCTTGGCACGGTGTTTGTAGCTTCAATGGACGAATGGCACCAGAGCTATATTCCATCGCGCACAGGAACCTGGCACGACGTAGTGCTCGACAGCACGGCCGGATTGGTGTTTCTGCTGATCGCCTTTTTCTGGCTTCGGCGGAACCGCACGCCTGAGGTTCCCGCGTAAGACGCGGGTCTGCCCCGTCTAAATCGCAGGGTAATTTCAAATTCGAACAAACTCGAGACTGACGGAAAGTTGGGGCTGATTCCCGTTGCCGGGTTGCTACACCGGAATCAAACGCCTTGCCCGACTCGACGAGACTATCCGGTCTGTCTACGGGAGGGCACAGCCCCGAGCCCCGCCGGAATTCTATCTCAATCGCCCAAGGAAGGAACCTCCCGGGGCCGATGTGCCAGCAACCCTACCGCCGACACCGCCGCAATTCCGGCCGACAAATAAAACGGCGCTGCCGCGCCATATACCTTCCACAGCGACCCGGTAACCACGCTGGCCAACAGCGTGGTAATGCTGGTGACGAAAAAATAAATTCCCAGCGCGCGCCCGCGAACTTCGCTCCCCACACTCTCAACCACCAGCGCTTTGAGCACAGGATTAGTCAGTGCATAGAACAATCCATAGAGAGCCATGGCCAGCCAGATCGCCTTCCCCGAAGGCGCCAGCGCAAACACAAAGTAGACGATGGCAAATACGCCATAACCCGCTGCCGCGATCGTCGAACGAGAGAAGCGGTCGCTGAATTTTCCAGCTGGCCAAGAGGCAAGAGTAAATGTGACGTTGAAGACGAGTCCCAGCAACGGTGATTGGGAGACGGGAATTCCCACGTTGCCCGCCCGCAGAACAAGAAACATGTCACTCGAATTGCCTAGAGAAAATAG
>JBAWBE010000315.1:0-6594 GCA_049589635.1 Terriglobales bacterium | reverse complement strand
ACAAGCTACCAGCGCGGTTCGCGCGGCTGGCGCGCATTGCCACGATAGTCGTCGCGCCCCCGTCCGCCGCCTCCGCCACCAAAACCTTTACCTCCGCCTCCGCCGCCAAATCCTTTACCGCCGCCGCTCCGTGGGCGATCGGTCTTTGGCTTGGCCTCATTGATGGTCAAGGCACGGCCACCAAGGTCGGTTCCGTTCAGCGCGGCAATCGCCTTGTCGGCTTCAGCGGCATTGGTCATTTCCACGAACGCGAAACCTCGCGAGCGTCCTGTGTCGCGGTCCGTCACCAGGCTGACCTTGTCTACCGCGCCGTGTGGCTCAAAGATACCTCGCAGTTCAGCTTCGGTCGTGCTGTGGGGCAGGTTACCGACATAAAGGTTCTTCATTGCAGGTCCTTTCGCAGCAAATCGTCTTTTAACAAATCATCCAAGCTCCGCGTTTCCAGGGTCCGTGCTTCCGCAGTAGCGTATTCGGCAAATCGCGTCTCAAGATCGCGCGGCGGCACCGGCCGATTGCGCATGGCTTTGGTGCGCGCATTCGAGGCCGTGCGCACTGCCGAAATGCGCCTCGAAGCCTCCAGAATTCCCCACCGCCGAGGCCCGTCTCCGAAATCGGCGGTCAGCGCGGCTCTTATATCGGCCGCCACCGAGCCAGTGTCGGAATCATCGACCGCTTGCGTGGCCGAGTCGGGACCTGGCGAATTGGAAAGATACTCGGGACCGCCAACCAGAAACGCAAATCGCTGACTCGGCGTGGCCGCGCGAATGTCATCGCAAAATTTGTCGCGCGTGGCGCGTTTGTTTTCGACATTGATCAGCACGAGATCGTAGAGCGCAGCCTTCCACCAGCAGCGAGCCTCGCCAATATCGGCGGCCGAGTCGACTTCAATTCCAAGCTTCCTCATGGTTTCGGCGCGCAGTTCGCGCTTCGCGGATGAGTGATCGATCAGCAGCACGCGCTTCTTCTTGTCTTTGTCCGCAGTCGGAATCGGCGCGGCCAGCTTTGAGTGTGCAAAGTCGTTCGGCAGAAAAGGAGTTGTTGTCATGCCGTCACCGACTGAGGCGTTTTCGCCGGAGGACGGCTCACAGATTTCACCTGCGCGGCCGCACCCTCGACCAATTCGATAGTTCGTTTCCGTCGTGCGATCTTCTGCTTGCGCACCCGGTGAAACCTGGACCTGTCGCCATTCCTTGAAGACATAATGGACTCCTCTAATTCGGGCAAGTTAAGGAACCGCACCGCTGCGTTGGCGAGATACAAAGCAGGCTTCTCGGGGAGAACCAACGATGCAAGCAAAGCCCTCGATCTCTCAATCGCGAAGGCGAAGTGCTCGCGGTGACGCGTCTTCGAGGTTAAGTAAATTCAGTATACGCTGTCCGTTGGAATCAGACGGAAAGATCGCGATGCAATCTTTGAAACGCAGCAGTTTGCTGGAAGGGCACGGCTTCAGCCGTGTCGTTGACTACAGAAATACTCTCGCTGGCGATGAAAATTGTTTCACATCGACAAAACATTGGGTTTGAATAGGCTCGAACAGCCGGTTTCGCGGTCAAGAAGGAACGCCCAAATTAAAAGTGTTGCAAGTTCACGATCCTGCCCCAAAATGGAGACTCCTAGCTAGAGGGTTCCGGCCCTTTAGCCCTCGGGCAAGATAAGTGCTTAGGCAGCAGTTATGGCACTGGCAAGGATCATTACGCGCTCCGAAACGTGCTCGCAAGAGCTGGCGCTGGTTCTGGTCGCCCGCGGTTATACCGTCGAAATCGTCTCTCCTGACAAAGTCCCCAACAATATTGCCGACCTGGAATTGCGGGTCGACGCCGGTTCCGGAGATGAGTTAGTCGCGAACGTGGAAGCCCACCGAGGCGAGCGCACGGCTTCTCTCAAATTCGTGCATCATTTGAAAGCACCGTTACTGGACTTCCCGAGTCGGCCGTCGGAGTTTGGTGATGCGGCTGACTCTTCGGGCGAGCCGGTCAGCTTCACCACGGGATCGGGCATCGAAACTACGGAGCTTCCCGCCCGAATTTTACTACTGCCTCCCAGAGTCATTTCTCCGGCAGTTGAGCCTCTGCCGAATCGCGAACTCGATCCCGAAATCGATCCTGAAATCAATCCTGAAGATCGCGCGCGTCTGATTGCGCCGGAGTTTTTACTGCCACCGGAAGAACCGCCAGTCTATTTGGCAGTCGAGGATACGGCAGTGTCTCAGCCAGCCATGGCCGCGGGAACGCCAGCCACAGCCCAGCGAATGCCATCCATGGCCCAGGAAACGAGTGCTCCGCTCCTACACGCGGCGCAACTCCGCAATCTTTTTGCGGGATGGACACCCGCGAGCTGGCCGGTTGCTAGTCGGCAATGGCGCGCCGCTCTGGCTTTTGCGAGCTTGGTGCTGCTGGCCGTACTCGTCGGGTTCGGCGGGCGCCATGACGGTAAAGCTGCCACGAAAAGTTCCGAAGTATCACCATCAGGGCGAATCGTGGCGTTAACCGGCATGAACCCGCCGCGCGCCGTCGGTGCCGCAGAAAACCGGGCCGCAGAGCCGGGACAAGTCTCGTCCGTACCATGGTGGCCGACGGCGGCAGATTCGGAGACGGGTTCCAGTCATGCGCTGAAAGAACCACAAGTTGCGAAGTCCGGAACTCCAACCGCAAACGCTCGGACCGCAGTTTCAGGCAAACGCGACAATGACTTGATTGCGCGCGACACCGTCATTTATTTAGACAAACGTTTCAAACCCGCCCCGAAAGCCAAGCGTGCAAAGCCGATTGCCCGCCAGCGGCGTGATCCGCGTCAATACCGCTAAGTATCTCTACGAGGCAACTACGATTGTAACCAGCGGCACGCGGTGTGGCGTTGCCACTCAGAACGCCATAGTTGGTCAATGGCGATGCTTCGCTGAGTCCGGTAGCAGGTCGTAAGAAGCCAAACTCCAAGTGCAATCAACTGGGCCTTCATTCTGACCGGAGAAGGCGTGCTGTTCCTATCGCGACGAACGTTACGGTAATTTAAATCCCATCTTGCCGATCTCGCCTGGCGGGGGAGCGGTTTTTTGGACCACTACAAGAAGCACATATTCCCGCGGAAGATAGACGGTCTCTTCAATCTTGTTGTCGTGCAATGGCGACAGCACGAACTTATAACAGTTGGCATCGGAATCGAAGTCGCAGTTGTCGGTCCAAAAATATGCGGGCAGTTTGGGATCATCAGACGCTCCTGCCTGGAAAAACATTCTCAGTACACCGGTCTCCCAATATCCGGGTTGAAGAAATACGCACGCGTATTCATTCTTGCCTATCTTCATGCATTACCACCCTTGCAGCTAACCGCATTATACTTCTCCCCTCATTCGTGCCCACGGCGGAGCTCCTAGTGGTCGATGATCCCGACGGCAAATCAGCTCTTCGTCAGTTGTCCGGCCGAGACCGCATCAGGCAAGACAGTGTTTGGCCCAGAACAAGTCCTCGAGATGGTTGGGGATACTCGACGATATTCGAGAGCCGGCAGCAGTTTGGTGTGCTGTTTACTGGCCGCTGTGCAGGGCCGAGCGAACTTTCTTGAGGAGCGAACTTCTGGTGAATGGTTTTTCCAGAAACGCCTCTTCCGCCACTAAGCCGCCCCGCAGGGCAACCAGATCGCCCGTGTATCCCGACACGAACAACGAACGAAGGTTGGGACGGATTGCCTTGGCCAGTTCTAGAAGCTCAACCCCGCTTTTTCCGGGCATGATGACATCGGTGAGGAGCAACTCGATTGCCGGTTCAGAAGCCTTCACTATATCTAGCGCCGCTTCCGCATTGCCTGCTTCAATGACTCGATAGCCAGCGCCTTGCAGCATTGAGACCGTTAGTTCGCGAAGAGACAAATCATCCTCCACCACCAGAATCGTCTCCGATCCTCCCTGGAAGTCGGCTTCTTTATGAGACTGCGCAGGCTGTTCTGCTTTCCCTTCCACTCTCGGAAGATAAATCTTGAACGTTGTGCCCTTGCCTGGCTCGCTGTAGACAAAGATGGTGCCTCCGCCCTGCTTCACAATTCCGTATACCGTCGAGAGTCCGAGGCCGGTCCCTTGTCCAATTCCCTTGGTTGTAAAAAACGGTTCGAAGATTTGCGATTTTGTGGTTTCGTCCATGCCACAACCCGTGTCGCTTACCGCCAAAACCACATACTGTCCGGCACGGGAACCCGGATGCTGGGAAACGTAATGCTCGTCCAGTTCAGCATGCGCCGTCTCAATGATGATCTCGCCTCCGCCTGGCATCGCATCCCGCGCATTCACCACCAGGTTCATCAGGATTTGTTCAATCTGGCCTGAGTCAGCGTTGATGCTGCCGATTGGCACAGTTGGCCGGAACGCTATGGCAACATCCTCGCCGACCAAGCGCTGTAGCATCGTCGTCACGTTTTGTACCACTTCGTTCAAATCCAGGATCTTCGGAAAGACAACCTGCTGGCGGCTGAACGCCAAAAGTTGGCGCGTGAGTCCCACCGCCCGGTGCGAGGCTTTCTTGATTTGCTCCATGTAACGGTTCGCTGGACTCTCAGGCGCGATCAGACCAAGCGAAAGATCGCTATAGCCAATAATCACGCCCAGCAGGTTATTGAAATCATGGGCGACGCCCCCGGCCAGGCGCCCCACGGCTTCCATCTTCTGGGCCTGGCGGAACTGCGCTTCCAGGCGCTGCGTCTCGGTAATGTCACGTGTGATCGCCAGGACGCAGGTTTGCCCCTCCACTTCGATCAGTTCCGCCGACACTTCGGCTTCGCGAAGCTCGCCCTCTGCCGTCTTGTATTGCGTTCGGAGTCCGGCCACCCGGCCACTTTTCGCTAACAGCTCAAGCAGTTCGATGCGCTGCGACGGATCGGCCCAGAAGTTCAAATCCAAAGCGGTCAGCCCAATCACATTCTCGCGCTTGTATCCAAGTAGCTGGAGGAATGCGTCATTCACATCCAGATAACGTCCGTCGGCTCGCGTCGAGATCGTGATGGCTAGCGGGTTACCGCGAAAGGCTTTGCTGAACCTCTCTTCCGAAGTGCGCAACGCCTCCTCAGACCGCTTGCGCTGCGTAATGTCCCGCAAGATACAAGCGATTCGATCGATACCATGGGCACCTTCGATGGGAAAGTACGACAAGTTTAGGGTTTTTGTGCCCCGATCGGGATAGTCGTAGTCCAGTTCGAATTGGACGACTTTACCCTGGAAGCATTCGTCCATCTTCTCTTTGACAACAGATTCAGAGGTTTCCCTCACCAGTATTTCGTCCACCCGCCCGATTACCTGTTCTTTGTTCCTACCTCGATAGTTTAGGAACGCACGATTGGCGATCACATAACGGTACTCGCGGTCCAGGACCAGGATCATGTCTTCCAGACTCTCTACGACTCGCTCGTATTCTCGCAACCGTTCCTCAGCCCGAATCCGCTCGCTGATGTCGCGGAAGGCCACCACTCCGCCGCGTACTGCGCCGTCCTTGTCCCTTAGAGGACTGGCATAGGCTTCCACGAAAACACCCTGGTCGACGTCGGGATTGCGTACAAACATCACGGCGCTTCTTAACTCCCCTTGAATGGCACGCGCCAAGGGAGTCTGCGCAACTGGGAAAGGTGTCACCCCATCGGGCAGGAACAGACCGTAGTGCCCAGTCCATTCCTCACTGGGAATGTTCGCGGGACCGAGGCCAACGATTTTCCGTGCCGCCGGGTTCCAGATGATGAATTTTCCCTGCTCATCGGCCACCACCAGCCCTTCTGCCATGCTGTCCAGCACGGATTGAAGCAGAAGCGACTTGTCTTTCAGTTCCTGCCGCGAACGGGCGAGTTCGTCTTCCGTCCGCTTGCGCGCTGTAATGTCGTCGAAAAAAATAGCCACTTTCCTCTCGTGCGGTTCTCCGACGCGGAAAGCATGCACGTCATACCAACGGTGCAACTGTGCCGCCTGGTTTTCAAAGCGGGCGGGCTCGCCAGTCAAAGCTATCCTGCCGTATATCGCAAACCAGTGTTCTTCGTGCTGCGGGGCAATCTCGCGCATTGTTCGACCGCGCGCATTCGGTATTCCCGTCTGCTTTTCAAACGCCGGATTGACTTCCAGAAAGCGGTAATCCACAGGTTCATCGTTTTCGTTGAACAGTACCTTAATTGTGCAGAATCCCTCGTCCATGGAGTCGAACAGAGTTCGATAGTTTTCTTGCGACTCGCGTAGACGTACTTCCGAGCGCTTGCGTTCCGTGATGTCGCGCGCAATTTTAGAAGCGCCGATAATCACGCCACCGCTATCTTTAATGGGCGAAATGGTCGCAGAAACTTCAACTCGCTTGCCGTCCTTCCGAACCCGGACGGTTTCGAAATGTTCAACGCTCTGGCCGCGGCGGATGCGGGTCAGAATGTCGGCTTCCTCGTTTGCACGTTCCGGTGGCAGAAGCATCAGTATTGGTTTACCCACAGCCTCGGTCGACGAGTACCCGAACAGCCTTTCCGCGCCGGAGTTCCAGGCCGTGATCGTCCCGTCCAGATCCTTGCCGATAATGGCATCATCCGACGAATCGACCACGGCTGCTAGCCGTTCGCGGTCTTCCTGCGCCCGCTTCCGCTTGCTGATGT
>JBAWBE010000314.1:0-7359 GCA_049589635.1 Terriglobales bacterium | reverse complement strand
CATCCTGGAGCTGTAGAAGGTTCCAAGGGTTAGGCTGTTCGCCTATTAAAGCGGTACGTGAGCTGGGTTCAGAACGTCGCGAGACAGTTCGGTCCCTATCTGTTGTGGGCGCAGGAGATTTGAGAGGGCCTGTCCTTAGTACGAGAGGACCGGGATGGACGAACCTCTTGTGATTGAGCTGTCCTGCCAAGGGCACCGCTCAGTAGCGAAGTTCGGTTGTGATAACCGCTGAATGCATATAAGCGGGAAGCACTCCTCAAGATGAGATCTCCCAACCCTTAAGGGTAATGAAGGGCCCAGGTAGACTACCTGGTTGATAGGCAGGATGTGAAAGCGCAGTAATGCGTGTAGCTTACCTGTACTAATCGCCCGTTCGGCTTGACCATAAAATTTACTCGGTGCATTAAAACAGCCGTCAGCACTCAACCATCAGCTTTCAGTTCGAACTTGTTCGAAAGCGAGATGGTCTCTTCAGAAGCGCTAGAAACTGCGCGCAACTGAAGACACAGTACTGACGACTGGCGCCGACGAAAACGATATGTCGAGTATTTAAAGCAGTACCCAATCTATTCAGTTGTGAGGCATCGTCCTCACGATCTTTTACAAGTTTGTCGCGGGAGTCGGGGAAGGTCGCTCAGGTTTTACTGACGACTGATGACCGACGACTGACGACTACAAGTTGTCGGTGATCTTACCGCGGGGGTTCCACCCGTTCCCATCCCGAACACGGAAGTTAAGCCCCGCTGGGCCGATGGTACTGCATGCGAAAGTGTGTGGGAGAGTAGGTCGTTGCCGGCATTAAATAAAGGCCAGTCTGAGAAATCAGATTGGCCTTTTCCTTTGCTGGCGAGGATAGTTCTCTTCCACGCCGCACGCGAATCGTTCACTCCAATTGCGGCGCTACTAACGCAGTGCCCGTACTCTCGCCATGCTTCTTCTAGCGCATGCAGCGCACCGTTGGGCGAAGGCGAAAATCTATTTGCTGGAATCAATCTCGCGCAACTGGGCTTCACCCCCGTCCCGAATCGTCGCCGGCGAAAACGCAACGCACATCCTTATCAAGAGGACGTAGGGGCAAAAATACGTAGCGGCGCGTGGTCAGATTTGCATGTTCATATTGACGACCGATCCCCAGCCGCCCGATGTTAACCTTGCAGCATGGCTCCCGACCCCGATGCGCCCATCAGCGCGCCGAACCCTCCCCGCTCCCGGCCAAAGTCGCCAATCGCTCTCAGCATCCTCATCGGCCTGCTCTGCGGAGTCCTCTGTATCGCCGCTCTCGGATGGGTTCTGCTGTCGCAAAATTCCGGCCGCACCCTGTTGAGCCGCGTCTTCTCAGCAGTGACCGGCAGAACGCTCACCATCGATGTGAGCCAGCCGACGGTGGTGGATCGCATTCAGCGGCTCCAGCGCCTCGAGACCGTGGTCTACACCATGGACAAGCTTGTCATCGGCGCCAAAGAGAGTTCCATCCTTCCGGATTTTCTCGCGGGAGACCGCCTCCTGATGATGGTCCACGGCGAAGTGGTCGCCGGAATTGATTTCTCGAATCTGAAGAAAGAAGACGTTCGCCTCGACGGCAAGCAGGTTCATTTACGCCTCCCCGCGGCTCAGGTGTTCAGCACGCGGCTCGATAGCGCGAAGACACGCGTGTATTCGCGGCAAACCGGTTTGCTTGTGCCGACCGATCCGAATCTGGAAACGCAAGTGCGCCAGGAGGCGGAGCGCGAACTGCAAGAGGCTGCGTTGGCCGATGGCATTCTGAAAACGGCGCAACAGAATGCCGCGTCGACGATCACCAGTCTGTTGCAGGGGTTGGGATTCGAGACAGTTGACTTCGACTAGCGGCAGCTGGGTGATCCGTTTACCCGCCCTGCCCCCAAGGGCATGTCCCAAAAATCCCTTTATGTGACCATCCTAATAATCCGATCTCTCCTCACGTAAGAGCAAAGGAGTCGTTTATGAGTCTCTCCATCCCTAGTTCGGTTCCCATTGCATCGTACGACGCTCCGGGCGCATCCTCGACTGCAGCCGCCGCTCCGCCGGTGCGGACCGAAGCCAGTGCACCGTACGTGATCAAACTGACCGTGGCGGAGCAAGCTTACCAGCTCAGTCTGCAAAACCAGACGGTTCCACAGATCGCGAACCAGCTCTCCACAACGGTTGCCGCCGTGAACAGTTATCTCGAGATCAGGAACGCGACTTAGATCCAATAGGTGAAGGACGCGGATGGAATAAGGGCCACGACAATTTCGCCGTGGCCCGGGATCGGTGCTAGAACTTGGGTTTACTCAGCTAGCCTCGTGTGGCCAACCTTAGCCTGCTAACCGTACTTTGCTAACTTCAACCTACTGACTCCGTGTCGCCAACCCTGCTTTTGTGGAACAATTGCAGTTCAGTCAAACGCCGCTGAGCTCTTCTCTTACGACGAGTCAGACGATCACGCCGCCGTTTGCTCCCGGTACGCCGGCGCGAATTCCTCCGCAACAAATGTCTCGAATGATGTCGGAGTAGTATTCGCAGCCGCCCTCGGCTCAAGCGTCTTCATGTGCCCCGAGTTGAGCGCGCCCGCCATTTCCAGAATTAGATCAGCCATGTTCGCCGACATCCCCATCTGCACCATCGCAGCCCTCAGTTGATCGTCGGGCGCTTGAATATAGCCAAGCGAGGGCTTTCCGATCGTCTGCCCAATCACGGACGCAGCCTCAATGTAATCAATGTCCCGTTGCCCCTGAAGTTCCCTCGTCTGCTTGCCGCGAAAATCGCTGCGCACCAAGGCTTCCACCGCGGCGTCTCCGATGTCTCTTGTGGCAATCATTGGGAGCTTGAGATCCGGCCGCACCGGTCCGGCCATGCTCCCGAGCATCCGGATCACGCCAACCTGCGGAAAAACATTTTCCATGAAATAACCGGCGCGGAGAAAAAGAATGTTCGCGCCGTCAATCTGATTGAGCTTCTGCTCGAGGTTGTAGAGGCCAACCACCGGACCCGTCCCGCTCGCTTTATCGGCGCCGAAGCTGCTGAGCGCAACTACCTTCTTGACGCCTGCATTCTCCACCGCCGCAGCGATGGCGTCGCTCACGCGATCCTGAAACGCGCGATAGTTGCTCGAGGTCGAATCCGGTGGGATGAGCACATAGGCGGCGTCAGCGCCCTTGAATGCCTTGGTGAGGGCGGGCCCGTCCGTCGCGTCGGCAATCGAAATTTCCGCACCTCTAGTCGTATGATTCTGAAGACGCTCCGCATTCCTTCCCACGACGCGAACCTTTTGCCCGCGATCAAGCAGATTCTTGGCCACAGCATGTCCAGTGTGGCCGCTCGCTCCGAGAACAACATACATAGACACCTCCAATAAGAGTTATGGATGCCGAACCCGGAACGCACGCTTCATAAATTGATGGGCGAGGACGATTCGATAGGGCCCCATGGCTGCAGGGGAAGACGTTCACGAACTACTCTCACTCCTGGCAGCCGATGGGTTGATCCGCCACTCTCTCGCGGCTTTTTCTTTCCACGACGATCGGAATGCCGATCTATTGGTGTGCGGACGAAATCTTAGCAATCCAGATATCTTCCCGTTGACACGGAGTGCCGTTTCCACAAGCGGAAGGAATAGCCTTCTGAGTGCCAGAGCTTTCCGTCCCACTGCAAGGAGTCGCTCCGCCACAGGCGTTCACAACCGCTCCGACAAAAGCTGTACATGCCCCGGCCGAGCAGCCCCAGCTATTAGAGTTATTCGCCTCCAGCGTGAGCGTCGCGTTATTGAGCCACGATTCCGCGAAGCCGCTAAGCGTCACGGTCCCGGCCCTCGTCCCACAGTTTATCGCCCCGCCCGCGGACCACGATTGCGTCCCTCCAGCCGGGCAGAACGAATTTGGCATTACAATCGTGACGTTGCCACTGGAATCCACGCTCCAGGCGGTATTAGTCCCGCTGGCCGTACCCACCGTAGTCTCCCATGACGACCAGCAATTAGTCGAAGTAAGATCCATACAGCCCAACGTCTTATTCCAGTCGCTTGGAAAAACGAACCAGTTACCGTCCGGTGACATTCGCCCAATGGCGTTTTGCCCATTGAAATTCCAGTTATCGCCGGTGTTAAACGTGTGACCCAGCCGATAAACGCACGGCGCTGATCCGGAGCCGTAATTGCAGTCGGCCCCCACGAGGCTTCCCGGCGAAGAGCGCGTCACCCAATTCTCAATCGCCACGATCTCCGCATCCCAAATCGAAGCATAAGCCGACTCGCACGCGGCCGTCCCAACACCACCGTTTCCGCCCTGCCCGCATACTAGCGTAGTCACCAGGCCCGGCGGAGAATAGTCATTTAGTCCATGCCCATTATTCGATCCGTGTTGGTCGTCCGCCACGCTGACAGGGAGCAACTGCAATAGGCTCGAAGATGGTGGCGGCGTCTGATAGTCCGCTGCGGACGCGGCCAATCCATAAATCGCTCCGCTGGGCGTGCCGTCGACCGTCGCCGGGGTTGATGGATTAGCGACATTGAACGCGGTGTAATATTTCCCCTGGTAGTCATAGTTGAAGCCCAGCGACGCACGTCCACTCGCGGCGAGCGCGGGATGCAAAACTAGGGTCGATGTTAGCCAGTAATTGACGCCCACAAATCCGTTGCGCCCACCTTGGCTATTGGGATACATAAGCGCGTTCGTGGGGTTTTCCGTATCAACATAATTCGAGCCCCCACCCAAAGTGTCAGTAACCGTAATCGTTCCGTTCTGTCCACCGGCAACCGCCGTCAGAATCGGGCAAGTCAATGTCAGGCAATTCAGATATTGGTCATCCGCTCCCGCCAACCCCGCTAAGTTGAATTGCTGTCCCCAGCTGTACGAAGCCGAGTTGTTGTAGGTGATCGTGGTTTGTTGTGTGCTCGCGTTATAAGAAACTTGCGTTACCTTCATGTTCGGCTGCTGCACAACCGTCACCTTGTCGACGATGGCATTCGACTGCTGGCTCGCATCATGCAGCACGTCGGGATAGTAGAACCGTGCCAACGCGGGGGCGCCCGATGGCGTGAATTGGTTGGATGAGGAGCAAGCCGTACCAGAAGTTCCGCAGTCCTGCCACACATGGGTTCCATCCGCAGCAGTTACACTCGTATAGATCAATCCAACTTCAACTTGAATGACTCCCGAAGTATCACAAGCCTGCGTCGAATCCTCTGCACAGGTGATTTGCGTTTCGGCCCCGGTCACGAGTTGCTTTAGTGCGTCTCCCGGCGTCAATGTCCCTGTAATCGAGCCAGACACTGGAATGACATATGCCTGTCCGTTTAGCGCCTGCCCCGTGGGGCCCCAATCTCCGCTTATTTGATCGGTCACCGAGTTGAATACGCGGCAACCCGAGCCTTGCTTGTAACTCGCCACATAAGCCGGCCCAGTGCAGGTGTGCGTTCCTCCCGAGCCGGCCGCGCCGGTCCCCATCGCGCCCACACAGGAATACCCGCTTCCACTATTCCCCGTGTGACTTCCCTGTCCATTGTCCGAAAATATGACGCTGAAAATTGAGTCGTCGTCGCTGCTCATGAACAGCCCGGTGTAGTTGGCATTGTAGTTTTGCGGCAAGCAATTGGGAGCCGCACTTGGGAAGTGAGGATCACCTGCCATCGCCGGCAGGTAATTAAAATTAAAAATCAATGACCAACTTACTGTCCAGGTATTCGGCGCGCCGCTATCGTTGATAACACCGGCATAGATCGTGTTCGCATACGGCGTATTGACCGCGCCGCTGCCGGGGTTCGCCGTCGCCGTGAAGGTTGCGCCACTGCTTGATCCCGTCCAAACTAAGCCGGATGGCGTCCCGGAAATAATCCCGACTTGTGCAAATCCAGAGCCCACGTTGATCGCCAGCACCATCGCGCTGGCTGGCCCGTTGGTGATCGCCTCAGGAGTGATAAACATTCCAGAGATCGCGGAGAACGGTACAGTGCTTTCCTGATCGTTGTTCAAACTGTAAAGGAGATGCGGATTCGTCCCGGAGAACGTAGCCGCCCCCGGAAGATCGCCTCCGCACAGATTGCTCGGCGTAACTACGCCCGTGCTTGGATTGAACGCCAGAATGTCATCATTGCCACCCGTATTAAGGATGATGAGTTTCGATTCGTCCGCCGCCCATATATGCCCGTCACCGGATGATCCCACGCTAAACGAAACACCGAACCCGCCTCCCCCCAGGCAGTTCGTGCTTGCCATGCTCGCATCGGTGCCCCGGTACAATTGAGTTCCAAAATCCGGATCGATGGCTGGCATCGCGGAACTGTTCGCTCCACTGAGATAAGCATTAAGTCCGTTGATGTTCGTCCCGCTCGGAGTTCCGCTTCCCGCCGCCGGAGGAGCCTGCGTCGGACTGCCCGTATAGCTCAAGGCAGCTCCCTGGTGCCCGGTCGTCGCGCTCGCGTTATAGGCATTTGCCAAACAGGCCGCGCTTCCGGCACAAGCCGCTGGTAGAAGTTCTCCAGTCGCCCCGGTTCCAAATACAGCCATGTCGGTGCGCGCGGAATAAGTCAATGGCCCGCTCTGCCCGCCGCCGATCGCTTGACCTTCTGAGCTGTACGCTCCAGCCGTAGCCGAGTGCCCGGATTTCGCATCTTGGGCATACACTGCTGCAGTCAGCACGAATACGGCAATCCAGCGCAATTTCACTTTCGCCATCTCCTTAAGGTTATGTTGTGTGGAGCGGGCGCCCACGCCCGCTCGCACCGTGGCACCCCGTCGTGCGTAAGCCCGCGTCGGTGGGCACATAGCATCCTGATCAACGATTCCCGCAGCAGAGACCCCGGACACGCCCTCGCCCGGACCGTCCTCCGCGTCATCCACTTCTGCGTTGGCTATAATGTTGAGTGGCTCACCGCTCTCGGGCGGTTCTAATGGGAAAGGGATCTATGCCGACTGATGTAGTCATGCCCCAGATGGGCGAATCGATCTTCGAAGGAACGATCACCAAGTGGCTGAAGAAGCCCGGCGACAAGGTTCAGCGCGACGAGCCTCTCTTCGAGATCTCCACCGACAAGGTAGACGCGGAAATCCCCGCCCCCGCCAGCGGCGTCCTTCAGGAAATCAAGGTTTCAGAAGGCAACACGGTCCAGGTAAACACAGTCGTCGGCATCATCGGCGAAGGCAATGGCGCATCCGCACCAGCCCCCGCTCCGCCAAAAGCTGTCCAGGCCGCGCCCGTCCAGCCCGCGCCACCCGCACAAAAAGCTGCACCTGCTCCGCCGCCCGCGCCGGCTCAGGCCGCGCCCACGAAAGAAAATGCCCAAGAGAGTGCCCCGGAAAGAGACGAAGAACAAGCCGACGTCCGATCTTCTCCACTCGTCCGCAAGCTAGCCCGCGAGCACAACAT
>JBAWBE010000313.1:0-14148 GCA_049589635.1 Terriglobales bacterium | reverse complement strand
GCAGAATCCTGCGTCGGACGTGTTTGCAAGTCTTGCCGGGCGAAATGCGGCGCTGTGGGTTACATTGATTCTGGCATTCTCGGCGCTCGGAACATTGAATTCGTCGATCTTGAGCGGCGCTCGCGTGGATTATGCGATGGCGCGCGACGGAGTCTTCTTCCGGTTCGTAGCGAAAATCCATCCTCAATTCCGCACGCCCAGCAACGCGCTGCTGTTTCAATGTGCGATGGCGGCCGCGCTTGCGCTCACGGGCACCTTTGAAGACCTGACCTCTCTTGTGATGTTCGCCAACTGGATGTTCTATGGCATGGCCGTCGTGTCGATGATGCGCATGCGCCGCACGAAGCCGGAGATGGAGCGGCCGTACCGCACATGGGGATATCCGGTTACGCCCATTCTTTTTGTGATTGGAGCGTTTGGGCTGTCGGGTGGGCTGTGGGTCGCGAGGCCGGTACGATCCTCGATCGGGCTGCTTCTTATCCTAATCGGACTTCTTCCCTATCGGGCATGGCAGAGGACTGCAATGCGAGCGAATGATTAGAATGCAACGGATGTTGCGGGCGCTACAAGCTCCGGGCTGCGGCCGCCCCCCCGCCTATTGGTGTGCCAGAGCCGCCGACTGTCTACTGCCCACCGCTGATTAAAAATACTTGATTACTTCGCGATAACTGCTAGGATGCAGCGTTGGCTAAGAGAGACTTATGAGTCGCAAACGACAGTCTGGAGCGAGCTCGAACGGATCGGCGGCAATGATGGAACAGCTTGCCCCGAGCCGCCAGGAGATCGTGCGTCAGATTCTGGCCGAGCCGAGAACCTATGTTCTGCTTAGTCTGCGAACCGCATCGCGGCAACTGAAAGTCAATGCCGCCACATTGCTGCGTACGGTCCAGGCCATGGGGTTCAAGCGTTATCATGACTTTCAGCAATACCTGCATGATCGCTCGATAGCGTTTTCGACCGCGCTGGATGCGCTGGAGAGTTCCGAGGATGGCAACAGCGTCGAAGCGCTGATCGCGAAATCGATCGATCGGGATATAGAGAACTTACGCAGCTTGCGCAGCACCCTCGACCGGCCGCGTCTGGTCGACGTCGCCAACAAGCTGCATGGAGCGCGGCGCATTCTTGTGTTTGCAGGAGACCTTTCGCGCAGCTTGGGTTTGTACCTTGACTATAACCTCGGCACATTGGGACTTAATACCGTTGCGGCAATCACTCCCGGCGAGATCGTTCACCGGGTTCGACACGTGAACAGCCGGGATGTAGTGATCGCGATTAGTTATGGCCGCGGGTTACAGCAGACGGTAGAAGGCATCAAGCTTGCGCACGAAAAAGGGGCGTGCTGCGTCGCGATAAGCGATACTTTTCTCTCGCCGCTCGCGCGATTTGCCGACCATTTCTTTGTTACTTCGACGGAACACCTATCTTATGCGGATTCTTATGTTGCGGGTATGGCGTTGCTCAATGCGTTGTTAGTTGCATGCGCGAATGTGCACCGGCGCCGGAATGTGTCTGTTCTCAAGAAAGTGGCCCAGGAACAGCGCACGGGATTCCGTTGGTATAAGGAAAGCCCGTAAGTCCCGTGATTCGATCGTCCTTCCTGGACCTAGGGCTTGCTTTCGCCTTTCTCGTTATTGCTTTGCGGGCAGCGTGTACACGGTCTTTCCATTGTCGTCGAGGAATTGCAACGACGCCACGTCGGAACCGTCGACGGACATCACGATGCGCGGCTTGCCCTTCGTGTCCGACAATGTAACGGTCGCTTCGTTCTTTACGCCGCGGCCGACGAATACTCTGGGAATGCCGCCCATTCCGGATGCCACCGCTTCCTCACGCAGTTTTTTCATGGCCTCGTTTTTCTCGGCTCCATCGGGCATCAGTTCGATATCCTCTACCTTCTTTGAAAACGGACCGATGGGAGTAAGAGACCTCTCCCAGACGTGCAATCCCGATGAGCGGTCGTCGCCGGATTGCCGGTAGCTGATTCCGACGGTCTGATCCTGATCGAATTGATCGAACATGAACCCGGAGTCGGCGAGGATCTTGCCGTTTTCCTTTTTTACCTCCCAAGTCATGCCGCCGCACTCATCGCCTTCGTCGTTGAAGAAAATAAACCCTGCGCCGCGCTTGCCTTCGCGAGTCTTCATATAATGACCGCCCATGATCGGCCCGGGCGAGCGCTCATTATTTGAGATGGTTAAGCGGAGCTTGCCGTTCTCAATGATATTGATGCGCTCGGCATCGATCTCTTCAAACTTAACTTTGTGGCTGGGGTTGGCGGCCACGAAGATCAGAATCCCGAACAGTATGGATGAGAGTGCCGCGTATCCTTTGAGCATGCGCAGCTCTTTTCGAATCGTCATTTTCATTGTTTGCCTTCTTTCGCCATGAGATAGCGGTCAAACCAGGCGACGGCACGGCGCAGGGAATCGATCTGGTCTTCGCGCTTGCGCCATCCGTGGCCTTCCTGCGGATAATAGTGAGCTTCGACAGTGGTGCCGTGGCTCTTTAGTTTGTCGACAATCTGTTCAGCTTCTTCCTTGGGAACGCGGACATCATTCTCGCCTTGTAACACCAGCAATGGCGCTTTCTCGTCCGAGATGTATTGCAAGACGGAGGTCTTGTCGTAGGCGGCGGCGGCGCGCTCGGGATCGCCAAGCAGTCCTTTGACGTACTCCTGAAGAAAAGGATCAGCGTGCGCAAGCATGGTGCGCCAGTTCGAGACTCCATATTGCTCGACGCCTGCGGCCCACACATCGGGCGACTTGCTGACGGCGATCATGGTCATGAATCCGCCATAGGAGTTACCCGTGATTCCGATGCGCCTGGCATCGACGAGGCCAGTCTGCTTGAGAAACTCGACCGCATACACTTCGTCCTGAAGGTCGCCGCCGCCAAGATCTTGATAATTGGCTTTTTGAAACGGAATGCCGTATCCGGTCGAGCCGCGGACATTAGGCGCGATGCAGATGTAGCCGCGCGAAGCGAGGGCAACAGCGGTAGGGTTCCACCCGTCATCGGTCTGACCGGTCGGGCCGCCATGCGCAATCACGACCGCGGAATTAGACGCGTCGCGCTTCAGGTTGAAGGGCACCCAAAGGATTGCACTTACAACTGTTCCATCGAAACTCTTGTAGTGTACGAGTTGGGATGGGGGAATGTTATTGGCATCGAGCGAGGCGATGGCGGAATGAGTCAGCTGGACTCCTGAACTCGCCGCTAAATCATAGACCCAGAGGTCGGCGGGCTGGCGAGAGCTCTCGTGGCGCACGAGTAGCTTTTTGCTGTCAGGCGCGAAGGCATGCGGGCTGGCATTCAATGAATTGAGGCCTTCAAGGTTATGGAGTTTCGCGGTGTGCAACGTTGTCGCGTCCACGAGATAAATATCATTCCTGCTGTCCTGATTGAGGCTGTAAGTGAACTGACGGCTGTCGGAAGACCAATCGCCGGGCTCGGCATCCCACTCACCGTCGGTGATCCAGGTTTTGTGGCGAGTGGATAGATCGAGGATCCCGATGCGCGAATGTGCGACGCCTTCATTGGAACTGATAAGCAGACGATCATCATTCGGAGAGAGCGCAGAAGCCGCGTAACGCGCCTCGCCCTGGTGTGAAGTCAAGTTTTCCGCCTTGCCAGTGGCGACCTCGATCCGGTAGACGTCGGAGTCGGCGAAGTCGTTCTTTATGCGAACGGCGAAAACAAAGTTTCCGTCATGACTCCAGCAGACGCGGTTCCACCAGTGATTGGGCGTCGATTCGGCGGTAAGCGCACGAACGGCATGGGTGCGGAAATTCATCACCATGACGTTCACATTGGGAGACTTGGCGGTCTTGGCATCGAAGACGAGGGAACTTCCATCGGGCGAGAATTCCGCAGAGAGCTCACGGATCTCAGGGGTGTTTGTCAGATTGATGGGTGTGCCGCCGTTGGAGGGAATTGCGTACAGGTCGTACAGTTCATTACCGCCTTTGTCCTGCTGATAGACGATCCACTTACCGTCGGGCGAATAAGTTGGAGAAAGTTGAGCTTCGTCGGACTGGGCCAACTGGATGGGCCAGCTGCCGGAGACATTTACTTTCCAGAGATTTGTTCGCCCCGAAAGGTTGGTAGCCAAGACAACTTCTTTGCCATCGGGAGACCAGGTGGCGCCGCCTATCGATCGGGTGTAATACAGGTCATCGATCGGAACTGCGGTGGCGCCGGCATTGACCAAGGACTGAACGGCTTTTGGGTCGGTGGGCTGGAGGTGAGTGTCGATCTGGGCGGCGGCCTTAACAGGGAAAGCTGCCGCCATGAAGGCAAGAGGCCCGAATAGCTTCAAGAAGCGCATGGATATTGTCAGATGCAAGATCGTTAACCCCAAGACCCGCGACTGGAGGCTGGCCGCGGGTCTTTATTATCATTATCAGAACACTGCTCGAAATCCGAATTAGAAGGCGAACTTCAATGCCAGCTGAATGACTCGTGGATTCGAAGCGGTTCCGCCAATCATTCCGGCAGCTCCGCCGGGCTCAAAATCTGTGCTCGGATCGCCAAACACGGGATGATTGAAGACATTGAAGACATCGGCTCTGAAACTCAGCTGGGTGCCTTCGGTGGGCCACTTGATCGGCATGGATTTCGAAAGAGACATGTCGCTTACAAACTCGCTCGGGCCACGGATATTGCCGATCGGAGCGTTTCCGAATGCGGTCGCGATTCCATCGTCCCCAATCACTGGAGGATTTGGAAAGCAATCGGTATTGAAATAATCGCTGACGCGATTGCCGGTTGATCCTGACTTATTCACCGCGCACCCCGGGATATAGTCGGGGCGATCGGTGATCGTGCCATACGCATTTTGAGGGTTTCCGTTGAGAGCGAATAGCTGATGGCCGGTTTGAGCGGTAGTTACACCAGATAACATCCAGTCGCCGAGAATCCTGCCAGGCACCGATGAAAGGCTACCAGGATAGGGAATGTTGTAAGTGTAGCTTACGACGAATCGATGGGGGCGGATAAATGGATCTGGCCCATAGAAGCTTTTCAGGTTGTGCTGATCGCCATAGATCAGACCGCCAAAGCCGCCGCTTGTCACGGCGCCGGGCACGTCAGTCAAGTCACGCGCCCACGTGTATGACGCCATGAACTGAAGACCGTGACTGAAACGCTTTTTCAGGCTGGCCTGAAGCGAGTTATACCAGGAGGCTCCATTCGATTGGATTAGGATCAGATCGCCACTGCTCCAACCCTCATATGGAACACGGAGTTGGATGTTCGCGAGGGTGTTGGTGGTTTCTCCGCGAATCGGATTGGTCGGGCTGGCCAGGGCGGCCTGGTTAACCTGATTTGACTCCCATAGCCGAGTGAAGCGGGCTCCACCATAGCCAATATCAAAGACAAAATCCTTTGCGATCTCCGTCTGCACGTCGAGGCTGTAATGCTGCGACACGGGTGGGCGAAGGTTCTGGTCGAGGCCCTCAAAGGCCTGTGCGGTATCAGGGCTGTAGGCAGCGGCCGGCCAGGAGGGGAAGGTGGGAATCGGCTGCCAGAGGGGATTTTGAAGATTCGCCGGAGCATTGTCGGAGCCGACCGCAAAGACGAGAGAGGCAAAGGGCGGCGATGCGATGTTCTGAGTCAGGCCGTTAGCGCCGAGACGGCTGCGGTATACCCCATAGCCGCCCCGAAGCACAATCTTGTCCAGGTTCGGAAGCTGCCAGGCGAAACCGAAACGCGGTTCCCATGCGTTCTGCGCCAGTCCCTTGATCCCAGTTTTATTGTCGAGTCTCGTTACACCGGTCGGGGGCGTGCCCGGATAGTTGGATGGGACGACATAGCCGTCCAATGTGCCGCCCGCGGGAGGGTTCGGGTCCAGCAGCGAGAGATCGACTCCGGTATTGATGCCGCGAGCTTCGCTGAAATCTCCGAGATGTTCGAAGCGGAGGCCGGCATTCAACGTCAGCCGCGGAGTTACTTTGAAGTCATCCTGCACGTATCCGGATGCGTCATAGTAGCGGTAATAACGGGAGAGGTTGCCGGGAACCATCTCATCCAGATATTCGTTGCTGTAGGGCAGGCCCGCGGCGGCGGTGCCGTTGTCATTGGCGTCCAAGCCGAGCAGGAAATCGGCGAAGGTCAGGAAATAGATGCCGCCGAGATCTTGCAGGTAGGCGGAGTTCACTTGATTGCGCGTGTAATCACCCCCGAAGCGAAGGCTGTGGTGGCCGTGAGTCCAGGCTAAGGAATCCTGAACGAGAAAAGTATTTTGCACTTCGATCGTGTTTTCGGCATCACCTCCAAGACCCATGCTGGCGATAGCGATTCCCGGGATGTTGTTGACGAAGTCAGGCACGGTGGAACCGACGCTCGAATAAGAGAATTGCTCTCCCTGATGGAGAGTGTCATAACTGCGATTGAAGCCGATTTCCGCCTGGTTCAATAGTGTCGGGCTGAAGGTGTAGGTGTGGGTGACGGAGGCGGTTTTGAAGTTCACCGTATTGCTAAAGGGAAAGCCGGGTACGCCTGCGCCGGCTGGCCGCGCTCCAGGAAGCGTCATCGTGGCGTCGCTGTTCGCCATGAAATAGCGCACCTGGAAACTGCTTTTGTTGTTCTGGATGTAATCCCCATTCGCCATGTACTGATTTTCGGTATAGGGACATGGAACACTGAAGGTAGCGCTGCCCTGCGTGTCGGAGTAAGGGCCAGGGTTGATGATCTGGGGCGTCGGAATAAGGTACTGCCCGTTGGGCAATTTCATTTGCAATAGAGTGAGTGCAACCGGATTGATGTTAGAGCCATCGGAGGCAATGGAAGGGCCCACTCCGCCGAGGAGGGTCTGGATGTAGCCGTACTGTCCTCCGAAGATTTTGCCCAGTCCCTCGGGAGAGCGATCGTCGGTGAGAGGCGGGACGAAAGCGGTGGAGGCACAGTCGCTGGAGATACCGTTGCGCTGGCGGGTGCCTTGATAGGAACCGAAGAAGAGGAGTTTGTCCTGGAGGATGTGTCCGCCGATGGTGCCGCCAAACTGGTTCTGCTTTTCGACCGCACGAGGAAGGCCGGCCTGATTGAGAAACCAGAGGTTCGCGTTCATGTCGTCATTGCGAAGATACTCGAAGAGCGAACCGTGCAGGGTGTTGCTGCCCGTTTTGGTGATGACATTGACGGCGGTGCCGCCGTTGCGGCCGTTGGATGCGTCGTAGGGAGTCGTCACCACCTTGAACTCTTCGAAGGTGTCCGGGTTGGGGATGGGGACGCCGCCGGAAAATTCTCCGGCGCTGAAGTTGTCGTTGATCGGAACACCGTTCATCTGGAAATTGTTGTCGTTGGTAACGGCGCCGCTGGCGGAAAATCCCCCACCTCCCGTCGCCAGACTGCTACTCCCCCTCCCCAGATCGCCGGCATCAGTAAGCTCGGCTGAGACGCCGGGATTCAATCCGATGATCTGAAGATAATTTCGCGCGGCGAGAGGGAGGTTACTGATCATTCGGCTGTCGGTTACGCTGCCGAGTTCGGCGGATTCGGTCTGAATTTCCGCGCCGGCGTCAGTCACGGTTATCGTCTCGCTCTTCGTACCGACCACCAGCTTGACTGGGACCTTCACGGTTTCTGAGACAACTACTGAGACGTCGGTGGCAATCCAAGTTTTGAATCCGGTGCCGCTGACCTCGACGCTATAATTTCCGGGCGGAAGCAACGGTACCGAGAAACCCCCGGTGGACTGCGATACAGTGGTTCGTTTATCGCCGGTGGCAGCGTTGGTGACGACGACCTGCGCGCCAGCAACCAAGGCCCCGGATGAATCGACGACATTTCCGGAGATCGCACCGGTTGAAGCGTTTTGTGCAGCGGCAGGCAACACAAGAACAACCAAAATCAATAGTACTGGCAGCCACGTTCGAATCATGGGGTACCCCTCCCTCAACATCATTACGATGCAACGTTCATTGCATCAACGATACGATCACTGTTCTTGAACAGGCCGCAATTATGGCTGTGTAGATAGGCTTTGTCAACGCAGATTTTACAGGTATCCGCGCCATCGCTACCAACGCATAGTTTAGGATGCAACGCACGTTGCGCGGTTGCGTACCAGCAATTGATGTGCAACAATCGTCGCGCAGACTGCATTGCTCCGTTCCAATGGAACGGATGCGGGAAACGAGGGGATATGAAGCCATTTCAGCGAGAGCCGAGATTTCAGGGAGCGCGTTCCCGGAGGGGAGCGCGGCCGGAACTAGCCATGGTTCTTGCTCTATTGTTCTGTACCGTCTTCCCAGCTAGCGGTCATGCGCAATCTCAGACCGCCCGCGCGGCTAAATTCGAGATCTCCTATTCGGGCGCGGCACATTCCGGGCCCATCACAGGAAGAGTGGTGCTTGTACTTGCGCCCAAGAGCGATCCGGAACCGCGATTGACGGTGAGCCCGAACGGGCCCGCGATCTTCGGGGTGGATATCGAACATCTCGAACCGGGGCAGACGGCGACGATCGACGCCGCGAGCGACGGTTTTCCGGAGCCGCTTGCGAAACTTCCCGAGGGAGATTATTTCGCGCAGGCTGTCATCGATGTTTACACGCAGGTCCACCGCTCCGATGGGCACACGATCTGGGTGCATTTAAACGATGGCTTGCAGGAGACATTCAATATCGCAGCCGGGAACCTATACAGCGGAGTGCAGAAGGTCCATGTCGGGTCTGGAGGCACGTTCAGCCTGACGGCGGATCATGTGATAGCGCACGCGGAAGCGCCGGTGGATACGGAATGGGTGAAGCATGTGCGCGTCCAGAGCGCGAAGCTGACGGCGTTCTGGGGACGTCCGATCTATATCAATGCGACGGTGCTGCTGCCGAAGGGATACGAGCAACATCCGGAGGCTCACTACCCCACCGTCTTTACGATGGGCCACGATGTGCCATTTACGTTCGATCCGAAACCCGAGCCTCCGGCGAGCGAACAGCAACTAGTGGATCGAGGCCTCGAAAGCGGATATGAGTTTTATCAATCGTGGACCAGCGATGATTTCCCACGAATGATCGCAGTGTCGTTTCAGCAGCAGACGCCATACTTTCCAGACTCGTATTCGGTGAATTCGGTGAATCAGGGGCCGTATGGCGATGCAATGATCGAGGAGGTGATTCCGTACCTGGAGTCGCACTTCCGCATGATCGCGAAGCCCTATGCGCGGCTGGCGGAGGGCGCGTCCACCGGCGGTTGGCAGACGCTCGCCTTGCAGCTTTATCACCCCGATTTTTTTGGGGGGATCTGGTGCCTGCAGCCGGATCCGATTTCGTTTCGCCATTACCAGATGGTGAATGGCTACGAAGATGAAAACGCGTTTTCGGTTCCGGCGGGGCCGATCATTAAAGCTGTGCGTCCAATGCGACGGTCGGTGGAAGGCCAAGTCACGATCACAGTCAAGGACCTGAGCCGATTTGAAGCGGCGCTGGGAAGCCACGGGCGTTCGAGCTACCAGTTCGAGGCGTGGGAGGCAATCTACGGCCCGATCGGCGCTGACGGGTATCCAGTCCCGCTGTGGGACAAGCAGACCGGAAAAATCGACCACGCGGTTGCGAATTCCATGCGAGACCACGGTTATGACTTGCTCGAATACACCAAAAAGAACTGGAGCACGCTCGGCCCGAAACTTGTGGGCAAGCTCCACTTCCTGTGCGGCGACATGGACAATTTTTATTTAAATCTTGCGGTCTACGATTACCAGGCATTCCTGAAGAAGACGGCCGATCCGCACTACGAGGCGGAATTCACATTTGGGCGGCCGATGAAAGGGCATGGCTGGCACGCATTTACGTGGGCGGAGATGGTGAAGCGGATGGGGGCGTACGTGAAGTCAAACGCTCCGTCCGGGGACGACAGCGCGTCCTGGAATTACTAGTCCCGATTACTTACCAGGACCGGCGAAATGTCATGTGCAACGTTCGTTGCATTTGAAAATATAGCGGCGTATGCTTGTTGCGCGGTAGAAAACCCCAATTTTACTGGATACACGAGGTGAGCCATGACAACGGGAACGGGGGTAATGCGAGTACCACTTTCCAAGCGCGGGGCGCGGGTTCCTGCCAGCGTGGGCGCGGAACCGCATGACATCATCGCGCTCGGCTCGGGCCACGGGTTCCCGGGAGTTTTTCCGGACCTCACGGAGATGGCGCGTACGGCCCTCAATGAATACCGCCACGAAACCTTGCAATATGGCCCGACGCTCGGCCTGCCCGAGATGCGGGAGTGGATTGCCGGTTACCTGAAAGAGAACGGCGTGAACGTCACCGCGGACAATGTTCTGATCGTGAACGGCGCGAAACACGGACTCGATCTGATTTCGCGGCTGCTGCTGGATGAAGGGGATACAGTGGTTGTGACGGCGCCCACGTACTTCACGGGCATACCAATTTTCAAGACTTTTGGCGCGAACTTCGTCGAGGTCTCGCAGGATCTGGATGGACTGGTGGTGGAGGAGCTTGAAAAGACGTTGGAGCGGCGAGCCCATGAAGGGAAGGCGCTGCCTAAGCTGATCTACAACGTGCCGGACTACCATAATCCTGCGGGCGTAACAATGTCGCGCGAACGCCGCCGGGCTCTTGTCGAACTTGCCGACGCGCATGGAATGTACATTGTCGAGGACAGTCCGTACCGTCGTGTGCGCTTCGAAGGCGAAAATGAGCCGATGATCAAAGCCTTCGATCGCGCGGATACGGTATTCATTCTCGGCACGTTCTCAAAGTTGGTGGCACCCGGCCTGCGAATCGGCTGGATCGTGACCTCGCCCGAGTTTGTCGCGCGCCTCGCGCAGCTGAAATCTGACTTGGGTTCGTGCCCGCTCACCCAGCGAATCATTCTGGAATTCTGCAAAGGCGGCCATCTGGCGGAGCACACGACGCGGGTACAGAGCCTTTACCGTTCGCACCGCGATGCTATGGTGGCTGCGCTACGGGAACATTTGCCTGAGGCATCCTTCACTGTGCCCCATGGCGGGTACTACCTGTGGCTCACGCTCCCGATCCACATCAATGCCGACAAACTGACGGCACGGGCGCTCGAAGAGAAGGTCGGCATTATTCCCGGAAGCAAGTTTTTTGCCGGCGCCGGGCCCCAGGGAAAGGGCGCGCCGACCAATCACATTCGGTTGTGCTATAGCCACGCCGATCCGGACGAAATTGTGGAAGGAATCAAGCGGTTGGCGCGGGCAGTGCGGGCGATGAATTCCTGAGAAGCTGCCGGCTGGAAGGCGGATCGTTTCGAAACAAATCCCGGGCTTTCCGTGCTCGGTTCTTGCACGCGCGGGCAGGGTGCCCGTGCCTCCATCTTGAGGGAGACTGCCATGCCGGTGAAGGATAAGTGCGCCGTCGTTACGATTGGGTCGCTGACCGCTAAGCCGGGACAGGTGGTCCGCGGATTTCTCGACGTCGGTGAAACAGCGACCGGACCGGTTCAGTTGCCGCTGGTCATTATTAACGGAGTCGACGCGGGGCCCACGCTTTGTCTTACTGCCGGTGTGCACGCCACCGAATACGCTTCGATCGCGGCAGTAATGCGCCTTACCAACGAGATCCAGCCGAACAGCCTGCGTGGTTGCATCATCGCGGTACCGATCGTCAGCATGCATATGTTCGCAGCGAGACTACCCTTTGTTTCGCCGCTCGATGGCATCAATCTCAACAAGATTGCTCCGGGAGGCGATGGATCCATCTCCTCGATCCTGTCGCGCGCGCTGTTTGAGCAGGTCATCGGCAAGGCTCAATACCACATCGATTTTCACGCCGGGGACTTCGGAGAAATGCTGCTGGCATTCGCGGGCTACAGCCTGACCGGCAACGAGAAACTCGATCGCGAAGGAGAGGCGCTGACGCGGGTCTTCACACCGCAAGTGTTCTGCATCGCACCGCTGGGGAGCGGCCTTCCGCCGTCTCCAGGGTTCATTGCGCATACCGCGGCCCAGAAGGGCATCGTTTCCATCCTCGCGGAAGCCGGCGGCGACGGGACGATGGAGGAGGCTGACATCGCTGTGCACGTCAATGGCGCGCGCAATGTGATGCGCTACCTGCGGATGATTGACGGCGTGCCGCAAATTTCAGGGCCACAGATTCTGGCCACGGACTGGCACAATACACGCGCGAAGCGGGCGGGGTTGTTGCACTTGAAGGTCGCGGTGGGCGACCGGGTTGCGGAAGGCGCGGAGGTGGCGGAGGTGTCCGATATTTTCGGACGCTTGATCGAGAAAGTGAGAGCGGAGAAAGCCGGGCTTGCCATGCTGGTCTGGAATTACAAGGCGGTAAATACGGGCGACCCCATCGTGAGGTGCTGGTCGATCGCGCCGGCGCCGCCTTTTCCTGAGACTGACCGATTCCTGGCTCAACGCTAGACGCTGGACGTGATTCCTATTGGCTGATCGAACTTTGGAGGATGAGGCAATGAAGAAAGTTTTTGGCAGCCAGCGATTTCTGGCGGTCTATTCGGGTACTTTGACGGTCGTATTTGCGCTCACGATTTTGGGGGGCTTCGCAGCCCAGAAAGAAAAGACCGAGTTCCAGGAGATCTCCGTTCAACGCCTCAACATTGTCGAACCCGACGGCACGCTGCGCATGGTGATTTCCGACAAGGCACAGTTTCCCGGGATCATCATCAAGGGCAAGGAGCATCCGCATCCGGACCGCAAGACGGCGGGCATGCTCTTCTTCAACGAGGAGGGAACCGAAAATGGCGGCCTGATTTTCGGCGGTGAAAAGGACAAAGACGGGAAAGTCAGCAGTCACGGGCACTTAAGCTTTGACGCCTACGAGCAGGACCAGGTCTTCAGCATCGACGCGCAGCAAGAGGGAGACCAGCACGGCTCAGCCCTGACCGTGGTCGACCGGCCAGATTATCCAATCGGAGAATTGGTGGCGCTCACGGACCGGATCAAGGAGCTCCCGGCGGACCAGAAAAGTGCGGAAATCACCAAATTCCTGCAAGCGCATCCGTCGCCGCACGCGCGCTTGTACCTCGGGCGCGGCGCTGACAAGTCGGTGGCACTGAAGCTCAAAGACGTTGACGGACACGATCGCATCGTGATCGAGGTGGGAGCAGACGGCGCGCCCGTTATCCGCTTCCTGGACGAGGCGGGGAAAGTGGTAAATCAGTTCCCCCCACCGAAAGCGCAATAATGTGCCGAGACCGAGTTTCGCAGCCGCGTTGCTATCGGTGCAACACTCGTTGACGACGCAATCCGCCTCGATAATATTCGGTGATTCTGTTCCTTGACATGCTTTCTACCATTGGGATACAGTTCGCACGTGCAACATACGTTGCATTCGTTCTCTGATAATAATCTGCCGATGATTGACGAATTGAATCCGCGGGAGTGCGCTGGAGCTGCGGACCTCGCATCTCAATACCGCCAACTTTTTCCCGTCACCCAGCGGTACGTTTATTTGAACCATGCGAGCGTGTCTCCATTGTCCAAGCCGGTTCATGATGCGATGGCCAGAATGCTCGATGGCGTGAGCGAACACGCCGACCGCAAGTTTGAAGAGTGGGAACAAGTCATCATGCTGGCGCGTGCCGCCGCTGCCCGGCTAGTGAATGCGCAACCCCATCAGATTGCATTCCTGCGGAATACCTCCGAGGCCGTCTCCGTCGTCGCCAATGGTATGGAGTGGCATAACGGCGACAATATCGTAAGTGCGGCAGTAGAGTTTCCAGCAAATGTTTATCCGTGGGCGCGGTTGAAGGCCGGTGGCGTCGAACTTCGTCTTCAACCGGACCGCGACGGGTTGGTTGACACGGATGCACTCTTGTCCTCGGTCGACGAACGCACGCGGGTGGTGGCAGTGAGCTGGGTTCAGTTCGGCACTGGCCAACGGCTCGACATCCGGCGAATCGGCCGATTCTGCCGGGCGCGGGGCATTCTGCATGTGGTTGATGCGATCCAGGGGCTCGGCGCGTTGCAGTTGGACGTGGAACGGGACTTTGTCGACGCGTTCGCGGCGGGTGGTCACAAGTTCTTGCTCGGGCCGAAGGGCGCTGGAATGCTTTATCTATCGGAGCGCGCGCTCGAAAGAGTGACTCCGACCGTGATCGGATGGACAGCCGTCAAGGGCTACCACGACTATCTGATTCACGATCTCGACTTTCGGGAAGGGGCTCTCCGTTTCGAAGGTGGAACGTTGAACGAGATTGGCA
>JBAWBE010000312.1:0-2530 GCA_049589635.1 Terriglobales bacterium | reverse complement strand
TGACCAGAAGTGACCTTCAGCACGGTTTAAGCGCTGGTGGTTCGCGCATGAGGCAGCGGAAGCTTCTGGAGAATCTCCTGCAGCGCGCTCAACAGCTTCGCCGATCCTTTATCCAGTTCGAGAGAGGACTTTTCCAGGAAAGCAATCGCTCCGTCCTCCCGCAGCCGGGCGGCATTCTTTTCCGACATACCCGTCATCACCACCACAGGAATCGACTTAGTTGCAGGATCCAGCTTCAATGCCTTCAGCACGTCAGGCCCGCTCATTTTTGGCAATAGCATGTCGAGCAGGATCAAGTCGGGAAGGTTGGCACGCGCCAGGCGCAAGGCCTCGTCACCATCGACCGCGCTGCTCATCTCGTAGCCGGCCCGGGTCAGGGCGCGTTCCGTGGCGAGCCTGAGGAATTTGCTGTCCTCGACCAGCAGAATGCGAATCATCTTGTCATGAACGTTTGCAATTTCCGGCATAGTTGCGCCGCGAAAGCTTCGAAAAAAGAAACATCGTTTGGCTAATTATCCCCATCGGCAAATGCACCCGGAGTAGGAGCGCAGCCAGGTTACTTTAGAGCTCTTTATTAGAGCAGGATTAAGGGCGCTCGTGATCGACACTCCCGCCGTCATGGCAAATAGCTAATGATAAATGATAATGTCGGGCCAGCCGTCCTCGGCTGTCCGCCGGCAAAGCCCGGCACCTCCCATTTGCTACGGACACTCCGGTGATTGGGGTGCGACGGAATTGCAATCGGAAAAGACTAGGGTTTTCTCCGTATTGCTGCTCACCCGCTTCTTGACTATCGTCTCTAATAGAGATCGTGAGGGTAAAGAACCCTCGAAGGCGGTCATGGGTTAGTGTCAGTGGACATTCGGACCCTCACGACCGCCTACTTTTTTGCCCGAGCGAACAAAGCGATCCCTCCGAAACTGGCGTCATCCCGAAGTCCCGCATTTTCACCAGCGGGACGAGAGCCTCAGCGAAGTCGAAGGGGATCTCCTGCGGCACACCTCCTGTAATTCTTCCTGATTGCCTTTATCATGGGCTAGTCACCCGCCGCCCGAGTATGGAAGATCAATTCACCTTCGCCGAAGCCGCCGCACAATCTATCCTGCAGCGCACATCCTTACGCCCTCGCATCGGCTTGGTTCTCGGATCAGGTCTCGGCGGATTCGCCGACTCTTTAACCGACGCTGCGCGAATCCCTTTTCACGAAATCCCCGCCTTTCCACGATCAACCGCAATCGGCCATGCCGGACAATTGGTGATCGGCAACGCGGGCGCGACTCCCGTAGCCGTGATGCAAGGCCGCGTCCATCTCTACGAGGGCTATTCCCCGCAACAGGTCGCCTTCCCCATGCGCGTCTTCAGACGCATGGGCATCCGCTCCGTCATCCTCACCAACGCCGCCGGCGGCATCAATTTAAATTATCAGCAAGGCGCTCTGGTCCTCATCCGCGACCACATCAATCTGCAGGGAACAAATCCGCTTGTGGGCCCGAACGACGACCTCTTCGGCGTACGCTTTCCCGACATGACTCACGCCTACGCAAAAGATTATCGCGCGATCGCGCAGGAAGAAGCCGCCAAACAAGGGATGAATTTGCATGAAGGCGTATACGCTGCTCTGCTCGGCTCGAGCTACGAAACTCCAGCCGAAATAAATTACCTGCGCATCATCGGCGCCGACCTGGTCGGCATGTCGACGGCTTTCGAAGTGATCGCCGCCCGCCACATCGGAATCAAAGTCCTCGCCATCTCCTGCGTCACCAACATGGCCGCCGGTATTCTCGACCAGCCGCTCTCCCACCAGGAAGTCATGGAAACCGGCGAGCGCGTCAAGACCAGCCTCGAAGCGCTTTTGCGCGCAATCCTTCCGCGCATCGAGGAAGATCTCAAGTAGCGCACACCCCCTCACGCGTTGTCATTCCGAGCGCCTGCTTTTGGCGCGAGGAATCTCTACGATCGGCACAAGCCTCGTCACAAGCTTCATTTCGCCCGCCCAATCCACAACTCCACCGGCGGCTTCACTTCATATACCGCGGCAAAGCTCCCCTGATTCACCGCCATCGCAAATCTTCCCCGCGAGTCGATATATAAAAGAGGCTGCCCCAGCGGCACATCGCTGAACGTCCGCACAAACTTGATCTTCATTTCTTTATTGCCAATCCTCACTGGAACTTCCTGCCCGCGCTGGTAGCCAAGCTTCAAAAAATCCTCCGCATCCAGATTCGTCACCAGATTCCCAAACGGACCATCCGTCGCAATCACCTCCGCCGACGCTTCCCGCTCATCCACTCGCGCCGCCTTCAACTCCAGCCGCACCAAAGACGCAACCGGCACCTCCGGCCCCGCCTTCGTCCAATCGTCGCCCCGCGCCACGTGGGCACCCGCCGGAGAAAAAATATCGCGTCCGTGAAATGTCGATGACATCTTTGTGCCAATCATCCAGTCCGGATTCGTTATTTCGTGCACGCCCTCAATCCCATCGCGTTGCTCCACCAGCGTCAGCAGCCCGTTATCCGGCAGCACAAAATAT
>JBAWBE010000311.1:0-6526 GCA_049589635.1 Terriglobales bacterium | reverse complement strand
AAAGATGAAAATCACTGGACGCCCCTTGTAAGTCAGATATGCCTGGCTGCCAGCGCTTTCGGGAGCGAGGTACTTGTCATGAAAAGAGTCAAATGCAACCAGTGCGTCATCGGTAGCCGGCCCGGCTTCCTGAGCCGTCTCGTCATACATCATGGCAACAGAAAAATTTTGCTCTGCCGCTTGCGATTGCAGAAGCGCATAAGCTTTGTCGATAAAGGGCTCCCGGTCCCCGTACCAGTCCACAATGAACCCGGAAATTCCCAGTTTTTTCGCCTCTTCAATCTGTTTTTTAAGCGTTACCGGATCCTGCGATGAATACCCGACATTGATGTGCTTAGGATGACCAAACCACGGCTCATAGACCGCCAGAACTTTCGTGGGTGCTCCTCCATTCTTTGGAGCCGACTCATGAAAGGCGCCGTGCAGGTTGGTATGAGTGCAGCCGTCAAAGGCAAGCAGCGTCAAAACAGCTGCTGTAGCTAGCGAAGGGAATGGCATCGGCGACTCTCGATTAGAGGGTAGAGGCAGGACTTTAGGTTGCAGCTAAATAGGCGCGTTTCAACCGGATTTGTGGGCAGCTAGAGTCTCGTCTGGCGCATCTGACACTCAACTCCTTTGGATCGGTTGGCGCCGTCCCCCTGCGCTTACCGATGCCACGTTACGCCACTTGGGAGTCGGAGCCGGATTGTGTCTTCGAGAATCATCGAGCGAATCAGCGCGAAAACCAAAACACCGCGTGAGCGGCTACTCAACGGCAGCGCCATCCTGCTCACGGCTCTATGCATTCTCACGCTGGCAAATTTCGGATACAACATTTCGGTGGCCAGAATTCTCGGTCCGATCTCTTATGGCCACACGACCGCTGTTTATACGCTGTTGGTACTAACTTCGTCGGTTACGCTGTCCGTTCAAATTCTAACCGCCAAGATCGTAGCGCAGCGTTCGCGCCCCGAATTGCAGGCACTTGCCTACCGTGAGTTTCATCGCTGGGGTTGGGCAGCCGGAATTTTCGTCAGCTCATCGTTGCTGCTTCTTAGAAACGAGATCACGGCGTACCTGAATATTCCGACTCCACTGCTCATCATGTTGCTGGCGATCGGCACAACCTTTTACGTTCCTCTGGGAGCCCGCCGCGGTTATCTGCTGGGGACATGCAGTTTCCGGCACCTAGGCGGGAACCTCGTCCTGGAGGCGCTCACGCGATTGTTCGGATCGCTTTTGCTCATGAAGTTTGGGTTCGGCGTTCCGGGAGTGATTGCCGCCAATGCGGCGGCGGTTGTCGTGGCATACTTTTTTGCGCGGCCTGCGCTCGGTGAACTGAGCACAGCCGAATGTACTCTCTCGTTTGATTACCGCGAAGGCCTGCAAGCCGCCGTCTTCTTCGCGGGCCAGGTCGTTATCAACAACTGTGACATCGTGGTAGTCAAGCACTTCTTCTCCCCCGGGGCGGCAGGGCTCTACGCCGCCGTGTCGATGGTTGGACGTGTGGTGTTCGCATTTTCCTGGTCGATCGTCAACAGCATGTTTCCGATTGCCGCCCAGACGCACGACCGGAAAAAAGAAAGCCATGGCGTGCTGGGCCTCACCATGCTGATGGTCTCAAGTACTTGTCTGATTTTCATTGTCAGTCTACGGGTAGCCCCGAGCTGGATCTGGCTGCGCTTGTTCGGCGCGCAGTTTGGGACCATCGGTGGCGCGGACTTTCGCCACCTCCTCATCCTTTACGCATTATCCACGGCCGTGTACAGCCTGAGTGTAGTCATGATCGCGTATGAGATGTCGCGCAAGATTGCAAATACTGGCTGGTTCCAGCTCCTGGTAGGTGCCGCCGTCGTTGGCGGAATCTACATCTTCCACTCCTCACTGGCGCAGGTGATCTGGGTGCAGGTTGTCATGATGGCGCTGTTGGTGCTTTGCGTCTCGGTTCCATATCTCATCACGCTCTTTCGAGGTGGGGGCGATGATGAGAAGGTCATCGTGCCCGGGTTCGTCAAACTGCGCAGGCAAGTCACCGAAAACGAAGTCGTCGCGGAATTTCTGAAGACCGATTTTCACGCTCCCGAGTTTGCACAATATCAGAGCGCTCTTCGTGATCTCGTTATGGCGCCGAACCTCGAGCATGACGGCCAGAATAAAGTGCGGCGCGCACTTTTTAATGTCCGCCATCGATCGCTCTGGAAGCAGCTTCCGGCTGATACCGAATGGTACGAAGTTGAAATGGAAGCGAAGGACCTGGAGCGCATCCGTGTTTTCCCTCGGGCCCAATGGCGAAGATTTGCGGCCGGAGATTTCGACCTCACACAGGTAGCACATAGGATCGTCGACGATCGCTATCGTGCCGGCGCTAATGCCGCGTTCCTGGCAAAAATTGACGATCTGCGCGACCACTTGAATCAGGAATATGCCGCCGGCGCCATTCTCCTTATCGGGCTGGATGAGCGCGGCCCTTTTACAATCCTGGACGGCAATCACCGCCTCGTCGCTGCTATGCAGACTTCATCGCCGGTGTTGAACAGGTTTCGTTTTTTTTGCGGTCTCTCTCCGAAAATGGCGCAGTGCTGCTGGTTCCGGACCAATGTCGCCACACTGACGCGCTACGGCCGGCATAGGGTCTGGCATTACACTCATGATGCAGAAAAAGAGCTTCACCGAGTCCTCCAGCATTCCGGCACCAACGCGCAGGCGGCGTGAAAGGCTTGAGTTTGTTGGGCCAGAAATAAGGGCTCCATTTTGCGGAGCCCTTAGGATTTCCGGCGAATCCGACGCGATCTTGTTTCTTCCTAGTATTTATAGACCTGCCCCGAAGTTGACAGGACAAATACGCCTGTTCCAGCTGAACTGACGCGAAGGACTGCGCTGGTTTCAGGCGGTTGCGGTTCGACCAGGTTGAACTGTTTAGGTTTCTTGGTCGAATAGAGGTAAACCTGTCCGGAGTTCAATCCCCAAATGTTGGCATTGGAGCCGGCTGCGATTTCGGTCAGTGCTGCGGATGGGTCAACCTGAACCCATTCCTCAGCGCCTACGTCATACATGAAGATCTGGCTGCTGGAGTTGATGGACCACACCTCGGCTGTGCCGACTGCGACCTGAGTCTTAGTTCCCGGGCCGACTTGATCGAAGAAACCGGTATCGGTATTGAATAGGTAGGTGTTGTTGCTGGAGTCGAAAGCCCAGACACCGATTTCGTAAGAGCCCACGAAAACGGTCGTGAAATCGATGGATTCATCCTCATTCGGCGGCTGCGCAAAGGAAGTCCCATTCCACATGTAAATGTGTCCGGATTTACTTACTCCCCAGACTCCCTGACCGCCGGCGGCGATCTGGAACAACTGGCCGGTGACCTGGAGAAATTTCTTGGTCGAGAAGTTGTACGAGTACACGTTTTGGCTCGAATCGAGCGCCCAGACGTTATTACCCTTGCCGACCGCAATCTGGGCAAACGATGTCGGAGCGGTGATTTTTGTCAGGCTGTTTGTCTTCTTGTTGTACTGATAGACATTGCCGAAAGAATCGCGCGTCCACATTTGCGTGGTGCCGACCTGAATGCCGGACATAGCGGTGGGCGATGTCAACTGCGTCCACTGGGCTGAAGCGGATGCCGCAAAGCCGCACAGGAAAAGGGCGAGTAGGACCACGACGCCGATTCGATTCTGGCGTGACACAGGGTGTAGATCTCTTTCGTGTTAGAGGGGATTTACGATTTGGATTTTCACAATTCTTTCTCCTTAACGATCGATTTGCGCGAGCCGGACTATTTGTCCGTGTCCCGCGTTCACAGCAGAAGGCGGAAAACGCGGGCGAAACGCCTCATCGGAGTCGGCAAGATTATTCGCTGATGGGTGAATACTCGACACACTTCGCAGAAAGTGATGGGGATTGACGACCGTCGAAGGTCCGAATATGCTGTTGACCTTCTCCGCAGCGCAGCCAGAGGTGTGGCATGCCCGAAGATCAACCCGGCCAGGTCACCACCCTTTTGCATCATTGGAAGCAGGGCGACGAAAACGCGCTCCAGGCTCTCGTTCCCCTGGTCTACAAGGAGTTGCGGCGCCTGGCTCATTACCACCTGCAAGCCGAACGCCCCGGCCATACGTTGCAAAGTACCGCTCTGGTTCATGAGGCCTACCTGCGGTTGCTGGGAGGCGAACCCGTGGAGTTGCAGAATCGCGCTCACTTCATCGCCATCGCCTCGCGGTTGATGCGGAAAATCCTGGTGGACTACGCCCGTGAACGAAACGCGGCCAAACGCGATGGAGGCAATCGGATTGCCTTCGACTATCTGGACGCGCTGCCCGTCAAAGGAGACGTCGAACTCCTCGCCTTGAATGACTCGCTCGACGAACTGTTGAGCGTTGACGAGCGCCAGGGAAAGATCGTGGAAATGAAATTCTTTGGCGGCTTGTCGTCGCCGGAGATCTCCGAGGCACTGGGCATCTCGCGGGCCACCGTCGATCGCGAATGGGCCACGGCCCGGGTCTGGTTGCATCGCCAAATGAGCAAGACCGGATAACCATGCTGATCGAACGCTGGGAGCGCGTGAAGGACCTATTGCATCAGGCGATGCAACTCGCCCCAGAAGACTGCGCCCCGCTTCTGGATCGGGAGTGCGAGTCGGACGAGGAACTTCGCGTCGAGGTGGAATCGCTGCTCGTGGCCGATGAAGGTCTGCGCTCCAGTTTTATGCAATCCCGCCCGGCCGGCGAGCTGGTCGCAAACGCCTTGGACGGCAGCCAGAACCGGCCAGTGTCCGGCCTGCGAGCCGGGCAAATCGTTGCCGAGCGTTTTCAAATCGTGCGCGAGCTTGGTGAGGGCGGCATGGGCCAGGTCTGGCTCGCCGAACAGAGTTCTCCCGTGCGCCGGCAGGTTGCACTCAAGCTGATCAAGGCAGGTATGTACGACAAAGCGGCTGTGCAACGCTTCCAGTCAGAGCGGCAGTCCCTGGCGATCATGGATCATCCCGCCATCGCCAAGGTGTTCGACGCCGGCGCGACCCCGCAGGGTCAACCGTACTTCGTGATGGAATACGTGCCCGGTCTACCGATCACGGAATATTGCGATCGGAAGAAACTCAAGATCGAAGAGCGGCTCGCACTCTTCATCCAGGTCTGCGAGGGCGTGCAACACGCGCACCAGAAAGCCATCATTCACCGCGATCTCAAGCCCGCGAACATCCTTGTTGTGGAAGTAGACGGCAAGCCAGTGCCGCGGATCATCGACTTTGGATTGGCGAAGGCGATCACGACCGAGTTCGAGGGCGAAACGCTCCTCACACAGTCGGGGTCCCTGGTGGGCACGCCCGGGTATATGAGCCCGGAGCAGGCCGATCCGAGCGTGCTGGACATCGACACGCGTACCGACGTCTATTCGCTGGGAGTGGTCCTCTATGTATTGCTGACGGGGTCTCAGCCGCTCGATACCAAGCAGTGGAAGAATCGGCCGATCGACGAGTTACTGCGAAAATTGCGCGAAGAAGAGCCGCCCACCCCGAGCACCAAAGTCAACGCCGAGCGAGATACATCGAGCGCTCGCGCCGAAGCACGCGGCACTGAGCCCAGGCAGTTAGTCAGCCTCCTGCGGGGCGATCTCGATTGGATCACGATGAAGGCGCTCGAGAAGGATCGTGCGCGGCGCTATGGCGGGCCTTCCGAGCTGGCTGCCGACCTGCGACGATACTTGGATCATGAGCCAGTGGAGGCGCGTCCGGCAAGTGTTGGCTATCGCCTGCGGAAGTATACGCGGCGGCATCGGGTAGCTGTCGGAGTCACTGCTGGATTGTTGTTGTTATTGGCGGCGTTTTCCGTCTTACAAGCGGTGCAGTTACGCCGGATCACACGAGAGCGCGACCGCGCCACCCGCGAACGAGATCGGGCCACACGTATCACCGACTTCATGACCGGAATGTTCAAGATCTCCGATCCCAGCGAAGCCCGCGGTAATACGATCACGGCCCGTGAAATTCTCGACAAGTCGTCAAAAGATATAAAGACCGGCTTGGCGAAGGATCCTGAAGTGCAATCTCAGATGATGTCAGTCATGTCGCGCACCTACGCAGGCTTGGGCCTGTACGCTCGGGCCTATGATTTGGCCAAGGGTGCGCTCGACTCCCGTCTCAGCCTGCTTGGGCCCGATGATCCGAAGACGCTGGAATCCGAAGGTCAGGTGGGTGTCGATTTGGCCTACCAAGGTCACTATGAGGAAGCAGAGAAGATGCTTCGCCAGGCGGCGGAGGGCGAGCGCCGCGTTCTGGGAACAGACGACCGGCTGACGCTCGAGACTATGGATCGATGGGCCTCAGTGCGAGGATCTCTAGGGCATTATGACGAGCAGGAAAAACTGGAGCGCGAGGTAATCGAGATCGGAACTCGCAAGCTGGGACCGGAAAATGAGCAGATTTTGCGGGCGCGAACCAATCTGGTCGCTGCCCTGTGGAATCTGGCGCGCTACGCAGAGGCTGAACAAGAAGATCGCCAGTTGGTCGCTCTCGATCGTCGCGTGTTGGGGCCGGATAACCCAAGAACCCTTCTGG
>JBAWBE010000310.1:0-6881 GCA_049589635.1 Terriglobales bacterium | reverse complement strand
GGGCTACGGCATTGCGTATGCGACCCGGCCGGCGAATACCGTGGCGGGCGACTACTACGACGTCATTCTGCGGCCCGGAGAGACGCCGGAACAAAGCCGCGTGTTGTTTGCGGTGGCCGACGTGGCCGGGAAGAGCATTCCGGCAGCGATGCTGATGGCAACCTTCCAGGCCAGTTTACGGACGCTGGCCAGCAGCCGCCTGCCGCTCGACCAACTCGCCGGAGAAATCAATCGCTATGCCTGTTCGAACAGCCAGGAAGGACGACGCTTCACCACCGCATTTCTGGCGGAACTCGATCCGGCAACGGGTGAAATCTCTTATGTCAATGCGGGACATAATGTGCCGATTTTGCGTCGAAAGTCGGGATTGATCGAACGGCCGGAGCTGGGCGGGATTCCGATCGGCGTCCTTCCGGATTCAGCGTATCAAGTGGGAACGACCCGGTTGGAGCTGGGGGACTGGCTGGTTATCTTTACCGACGGCGTGGTTGAGGCCGAGAACGCCGCGGGCGAAGAATATGACGAGCCCCGGCTGGTGCGGATGATCGATCGCGCGTCGGGATCCGCGCCTGCCGAGATGTTGCGGGGTCTGCTGGCGGATGTGGATCAGTTTGTCGGCAACGCGCCCCAGCATGACGACATTACTTGCTTGCTGCTGAAGCGGGGGTAAGGACCGCGTAGCAGGAGCCGATCCGGTAGTGTTCCGTCCCACGAATTGCGGCGCACCTTTACGAGTCATCCTGACCCTGAGCGTCGCCGAAGGGGGAGGACCTATGTATTTTGTTCCACGAGAGCCTTCGCCGGATGTCGAAGCCCAAGTCCGACTTTGTTCGCCTTTTTCCGGGACATAACACTAGCTACTTTGATGAGGCTCAATGCCAGCCAAGGCCAGGAACCCCGCTACGGCTTCCTGAACCTGAGTAAAGTTCGAGGAAGTTTTCTGGGCTTGCGCCTCGACACGCCGAGCCTCGGCGGCTTGGCCGCTCTGACGTAGAGCGTGGGCGAGCAGAAGAAGATTCACATCGCTGGGATTGATCTGCACTGCCAGCGAAAAGTCTCTAACCGCCTGTTCGAGATTCGCCGAACGCAGCGCCAGCAAACCGCTGCCAAGGAGGGCATCCTCATCCCGAGGCTGCAGTGCCAGGGCATTCCGGTAGCTCGTGGCCGCGTCATCATAACGGCGCGTTTGGAGAAGAGCACGACCCATCTGGCTCCACGCCGCCTCCTTCAATCGGGGATCCGAAGAGAGATCGATCGCCGCCCGAAAATTATGCAGGGCCGGTTCGGGGAAACCCACGCGTAACTCGTAGAGAGCGAGTTTCACTATCTGCTCGGGAGGATAGTCGTGCAAGGCACAAGCTGAGCGGAAGTGGAGAATCGCCTCGTCGGCGCGTCCCTCTTTGGCCAAAGCAAGCGCGAGATTGTTGTGCGCTACATAGTTTTGTCCGTTGACGCTCAAGGTGTAGCGCCACAGCGTCTCCTCATCGCGCCAGTGACCGACTTGGCGGTAAGTGAGGCACCCGAGCGCGGCAGTGATGAGGAGCGCGCAGGCGGCCAGCCACGGGGTGGAAAATTTCCGCGCCGACGCCAAGTCGCCTGCGCTCCAAGCCGCAGCGATGAAAAGCCCGATGAAAGGCAGATAGGCATAACGATCCGCCATCGCCTGATCCCCCACGGTGACGATTCCGATCATGGGCACGAGCGTTCCGAGAAACCAGAACCAGCCCAAGGCAAGATAGCGGCGATCGCGCCGGCGAACAACGAGTAACGAGACAGTAAGGAGCGCGACGATTGCGGCAGGCACCTGCCAGAGAGGAAGGGAGTCGCCGGGATGGAGATACATCGGAATCAGATCCGATGGCCAGACTGCCTTGCCCACATAGCGGGCGTAGGATACGAAAACATTCTCCAGGCGTGCCGACAGGGAAACCTGGGCAAGAGTGCGCACCGTATTTCCGGACCGCTGAGCTACGATGGTGACGAGCGAGTCGCCGACTGCTAAGGCGAAGAGCGGCCACTTCTCCCAAACTAGAAACCAGAACGACCGCGGAGTCGGGTGGGTGCCGACAGGGTTCGTCCCGGTAGTCCCCGCCATTCGTTCCAGTGGCCAGTAATCCCAAAGGAGCAGAACAAACGGCAAGGTAACAACCTGCGGCTTGGCCATCAGCCCCAAAGAGAACAGGAGCACGACACCGACATAAAACGGGCGACGGCCGGTGCGGGCATACCGATCGTAGGCATGGAGCGCCAACAGAAAAAACAGCATGCTGAGAACATTCTTGCGCTCGGCGGCCCAGGCCACGGACTCCACATTGACGGGATGCAGGGCAAACAAAGCGGCGACCAGCAAGCTTTGCCAGGTGAATCCAATTGCCCGCTGGAGCAGCAGGAAGAGGAGAACCGCGTTGGCCGTATGCAGGAGAAGATTCGCATAGTGGTGCCCCAGCGGGTTCAGGTGGAAGAGTTGGAAATCCAGGGCGTGCGACAACCACGTCAATGGATGCCAGTTCCCTTCGCGAAAAGTTGTGAACGACCATTTCACGGTGCTCCAGGTCAAACCGGCTTGGACCTGAGGATTGGTAACGATATACGACGAGTCATCGAAATCGACAAAGCGGTTATGCGCGATCGGATTGTAGAAAGCCAGAGTGAGAGCCACGAGCAGCAGACAAAAGATTGCCACCCGCTGTTGTGGAGCGGCAAAGACGCTGGGCGATTGGGCCAGCCCCGTGCTCTTTAGGTTGTTTTCTGCGGGAAACAATTCGCGCGTTCCTCTGGCTGAGAGGATCTTAGCGGGGCTGGGGCCAGCCTCCCAGATTACGACCGGGCGGACTACGGCCTGCTCGAACTGGTCTCATAAATCGGAAATCGCGCCGATTGGTGGTTAGTGCGTCCCCGTGCGAAACAAAGCAATGCGGGAATGCACCGCAAGAGGAGGAGCCGCGAGCGTTCATAATTTGGGCCGTCCAGCGGGTTTGGGCGTCAGACAGGCGTTTCAGGCGATTGCAGATAGTCAGGAGGAATGGCAAAATTTGTCAATCCAGGTCCCTGAAAGTGTCATACTAGGCAGAGATGGCGCTTTTGGCAGGTGACTAGCAGGCGGAAGTACATTGAAAGAAAAGGCCTTTGGAACGACAGGACATCTGACTTAGGTCACTTGGGGCTCTGGCAACAAGAGTGCGATAGTAGCAGCGAGTTGGTCATCCAACCAAACAGTCAAACGGAGACGAGGAAAATATCGATGCGGAAACAAAAGGGCTTCTCACTTATCGAACTGCTGATCGTGGTCGCGATTATTCTTATCATCGCGGCGATCGCAATTCCGAACTTGCTGCGCGCACGCATTGCGGCCAATGAATCGTCCGCGGTGTCGTCTGTTCGTACGGTTAACACGGCGCAGATCACCTATAACTCCAGCTATTCGACCGTAGGCTTTGCCACCGCTCTGTCATCTCTTGGTGGCTCGAGCTGCGCACCGCCTAGCTCTTCTGGCGCTTGCCTGATCGACACACAGCTGGCTGGCGGCACCAAGAGCGGCTACTCGTTCTCGCTCGGCGGCGCGTCTGGCACCCCGAATGCAACCTATCAGATGTTCGCTTCGCCGATTCAGGCAAACCAGAGCGGCGTGCGTTACTTCTGCTCCTTCGCGGATGCGGTTGTGCGCGTGAACCCGACGGCTGTGATCACGACTTGCGATTACACGCAGTCCCCGCTGAACCAGTAAGTTTTAGTTTGGCAAAGTACCTGGGGGAGGGTACAAGCCTAAAAAGAAGCAGAGGAGAAATCCTCTGCTTTTTTTGTTTTTGTAGGGATGGCACTAGAGATGGCAAGATCCGGAATCTAACGGCAGGACGCCGCCACCCTTCGACTTCGCTCAGGGCGGGCTCCGCGGGCGGGGGCCTACATTTCTTGACGTCGTGATCTTTTCGAAATGCAGGACGGCCGCAACTGACAAAATGTGGCATTAGCTTTTCAACTCTGACAAATTCTGTCACTCAAGCATGCGGCGATTGCCTCCGACGGCATTCTCTCTTAAGAATGTCGGACAAAACCGCGCTCTTACCTTCGTAATAATTCCGCAAAGCTGGCTGCTTAAGTGCCGATGGTTATTTGAAGTTACAAAATTTTCCTTGCCCCTCAGGACGGAGAAAATGAATCGAGATGCGAGAACAGAAAGGGTTTTCCCTGATTGAATTGCTGATCGTGGTGGCGATTATTTTAATCATCGCTTCGATTGCGATTCCAAGCCTGTTGCGGGCACGAATTGCGGCCAACGAAGCGTCAGCGGTCAGCTCGCTGCGCACGCTGAACACCGCGCAGATTTCCTACAGCACCAGCTTTCCGACGGTAGGCTTTGCGACGGCGCTAAGCTCGCTGGCGGGAACCAACTGCGCGCCTCCCGGATCGACTGGGGCCTGCATTATCGATACCCAGCTTGCCAGCGGCAGCAAGAGCGGGTATTCGTTCACGGAGTCGGGCACCTCGGGAACACCGAACTCGAGCTACCAGTTCCGCGCTGACCCTCTGTCGCCGAACCAGAGCGGCGTGCGTTACTTCTGTACGTTTGCTGACGCCGTTGTCCGCTTTGGGAGCGCGACCCTGACGACCTGTAATTATGGCGTGAGTCCGCTCAACCAATAACCCCGAAAGCAGAGGAGCGATTCTCCGCTTTTCATTTTTGTGCGTGTTTTGCGGGGCCTTCGAAGTTCGGCCCCACCAAACTTAAAGCGCGATCACAATCGCAAGAGGCATATGACAAAAAATGTCATTTCCAGGCGAATGGGAGTGGCAGAACGCCGTATGGGCGCGCGGCTTCGCGAGTCGGGCTTGTGTTCACAGTGCTTTAGAAATCGCAATGTCGGACTGCCTACGGCATTCAAAGTGCATGAGATAGGAATGGAATTCGGGGGTTGGAGGTACGGATGCGACGGGTGCGAGGGTTTTCTCTCATAGAATTATTGATTGTGGTGGCGATCATTCTGATCATCGCCGCGATTGCAGTACCGAGCTATCTACATGCGCGGATCGAAGCGAATGAGTCTTCGGCGGTGGGATCGTTGCGCACCGTTAATACAGCGCAGATCACATTTAATTCGTCTTATCCGACGGTGGGGTATGCGGGATCGTTGACGGCGCTCGGTGGAAGCAGTTGCAGTCCTCCAAATGCGTCGAGCGCCTGCCTGATCGACACGCTGCTGGCCGGGGGCCTGAAAAGCGGCTACACCTTCAGCTTGGCTGGTGCGTCGGGTACCCCGAATGCGACCTATCAGTTGATGGCGACGCCAAACTTGTGGGATGTTTCCGGCATCCGGTATTTTTGTTCGTTCCAGGATGCGGTGGTGCGATACAGCCTGACCACAATTACAACGTGCGATGCTACCGTCTCGTCGCTGAATTAGTTCCAAGCTTTTGGCGCAAAGGGCGCCGGATCACAGTTTGACGACAGAGGGCGCGGCCGAAATGACGCGCCCTTTGTTCGTTTTCGGCGGCTTTATTGTCCTCGCTTTATTGTCCCCGTCTTACTGGCCAGAGACTGCGAACCCAAGTTGAACCTAGTCGCACGGGGGACCGCTCTCGACCGTTTACCTTCGTAATCACCGGCAAGGCGTTGAGCCGCAACGGCGACGCGCATTGCATATAATTTGTGCATGAACCTCCAAGCAACGAGCCTGGTCTTGCGCAAATAACCATGGCAGCGATTGAAATCCTGGATCTGGAAAAAACCTATCATGTCGGCTTCTGGCGGAAGCGTCCGAAACTGGCGCTGCGTCCACTGCGGCTGACCATTGAGCAGGGAGAGGTGTTTGGCTTCCTTGGCCCAAACGGCGCGGGCAAGACAACGACCCTCAAGCTGCTGATGGGGCTGGTCGTACCCACGGCCGGAGCTGCGCGGATATTGGGAATGGATTTCGGCGATCCGCGAGTAAAAGCGCAAATTGGATTCTTGCCAGAGCAGCCGTACTTTTACGACTATCTGACCGCGCAGGAATTGCTGACCTACTATGCGCAACTCTCCGGCGTGCCCACGAACGAGCGGGCGAAGCGCGTGGCGGAAATGCTCACGCGTTTTGGCTTGGCGGATTCGGCGCGCGTGCAGTTGCGCAAATATTCCAAGGGCATGCTGCAACGCGTGGGGCTGGCACAAGCGATTCTGCACGATCCGAGGGTCGTGTTCATGGACGAGCCGATGTCGGGGCTGGATCCCATGGGACGACGCGAAGTGCGGGAGATGATCCAACAGATGCGGAGTGAAGGCAAGACGGTGTTCTTCTCAACGCATATTCTGTCGGACGCCGAAGCGCTGTGCGACCGGGTGGCGATCATCTATCAGGGTGAATTGCGCGGAGTCGGGGCAGTGGCGGACTTGATGTCGCAGGCGCGGCGCAAAGTCGAGATTATTTTCTGCGCGCCGAATGTGCCAGCGGAGTTGACTTCACTGGGCGTCGAGGCGCGAGTGAGCGGCGATATGGTGAACGCGGTGCTCGACGAAGAGAAACAGGACGCGGCGCTGGAGATTCTGCGACGCGAACACATTCGGCTGATCTCGTTGACGCCGGTGCGGAGTTCGCTCGAAGAATATTACGTGCAGAAATTGCAGCCGCGCGAAAACGGCCGGGGAGCGGGCGCATGAACCGGGTTGGCTATGTAGCGTTCAATACGTTTCGCGAGGCGGTGCGGGATCGCGTCCTGTACAACCTGATCGCGTTTGCGCTGTTGCTTTCCGGAGCGGCCGTGCTGGTGGGCGAAATCTCGATCGATATCGAGCGATTGGTGGTCGTAAATCTCGGGTTGACGGCAGTGTCGCTGTTCGGCGTGGTGATCGCGATTTTCATGGGCATTGGCCTGGTTTCAAAAGAAATCGAAAAGAAGACACTTTACAC
>JBAWBE010000309.1:0-1639 GCA_049589635.1 Terriglobales bacterium | reverse complement strand
TTTCGCGCACTCCTTAGACATCTCGATGCCGTGCAGCTTCCACCCGTCGCCCTTCAACGACTCCAGAAACGATCCAGAACTGCAGCCTAGGTCCAACAGCGCGCCTGACTGCTTGTGTGGCGTCAGCGCCGCCTTGCGGTCGCGCCAGCGCTGAGGGGCCTTTTGCCCGCTTGCCGAAATCAATCTGTCGTAAGCCGCCGTGTAATGCAGATGCATCTCTGCCGGCTCCGGTGGATGGCTCAGCCAAACCAGCGAGCATGCGGGGCAGCGCACCAGCTTGTATTGTTCCTTTCTGCCATGGAACCGGTCGGGTCCACGCAGAAATTCCCGTGCTTCCGCCTTCCCGCACATCGGGCACGCCTCGGTACAGTCACGCATCTCTATGAATTCGTCCTCGCGCTCGGCAGCAGAGTTCGGTCCTGGAAAGGCAGTCGATTTCATGCCACTGAGTTCTCTCTTTCTTTTCGCCGTTGTACGGTGCAGAGCGCTAATCTAGGACTCACCCAGGTCAGCAGCCATTTCGCTGCAACCTTGAAAGTTAAATCCAGCTGTGCCGCCCGGGTCGCAGCCTTGCGCGCCTTTCCGTACTGTCCGGTCTCCAAATACAAATTCGTCCATCCGCGATGGATCGTGCTTAACCGTTCCAGGATCACGCCGCGGATTTCTTTGGGCAGACCTTCGCTTAGGCGTAACAGCCCTTCGAGCCGTAGCTGGCTATCGCGCAGCCAGAATTCAAACTTGTTCCATTCCGATTGCACGCCCACATGACGAACTTCCGCCGGCGAGCGGTCGAAGCGCACGAGCGGCAGGTTCACGTAACAGAAGCCGGTGAGCAGCGCCAGCCGGAATAGGAATTCACTATCCTGGCTATACAGCAGCTTGGGATCGAATCCGGTGGTCTTTCGGATCACATCGGCCCGCACCATAAACGACGACAGGCAAACAACCATGCCCGCGCCCCCCGGCCTCACCAACCGCTCCAGCACGTCAGGCTTAGCGCCCATCGTCCCTTCATGGCGGAATTCGTGCTCGACCAGTTGAAACATCGTGCGGGTTTCGGGATGGTTGAAAAATCGCGTGTCCGCATAACAGCCACAGCACTGGGGAGCAAATTGCTCCAGCGCCTTGAGCTGCCATTCGAGTTTGTCTTTTTCCCAGAGATCATCGGAGTCCAGAAACGCAATCCATTCGCCACGGGCCTCTTCAATCCCGCGGTTGCGTGCGATGCTGGCGCCCTGATTTACCTGGGCGAAGTAGCGGATGCGATCCCCAAACATCTCCGCCAGAACCTTCCCAGTATCATCGGACGACCCATCATCCACCACCACGACTTCGAGATCGGTGAAGGTCTGGCCCAGCACGCTTTCAATCGCGCGCGGAACCGTGCCTGCCCGGTTATAAGTCGGGATCACGACAGATACTTTAGGATTCTTCATGCTCGAACACACACTGCTGCTGGATTCCGACTAGTCTCCTGCATCGCTCCGGCCCCGTGGGCCGCAATCGTTTCTCGGTACACATCGAGGAGAATGCGCCCGGCGGCACTCCAGGTAACTCCCGGAGCTGCCGCGAGACCCGCAGCACGGAGCTTCTCCAGCAGGGCGCGATCTTCATGCAACATCGTGATGTGCTCCGTCAG
>JBAWBE010000308.1:0-13181 GCA_049589635.1 Terriglobales bacterium | reverse complement strand
AAAATACTCGGCGCATACGATCAAGTTAATCATCTGCGATCACGTTCTCGGCACGAATATCAAAGTAAGCAATCTGGCGCAGATGCTCCGCGCCGCCACTCACGAAATCTTGGTGGTAAATGACAGCGACATCCGGGTCACGCCCGACTACCTCCAGCGCGTGATCGCGCCTCTGGCCGACCCGCAAGTCGGTCTGGTCACCTGCCTCTATCGCGCCCAGCCCGCTAACACCGTGGGTTCCCGCCTCGAAGCCCTGACGATCACTACCGATTTCGTCCCAGGAGTACTTAGCGCAAAGTTCCTCGAAAATGGCCTGCGCTTCGGACTAGGCTCTACGCTAGCCTTTCGCCGCGCTGACCTCGCTTCGACCGGCGGCTTCGAATCTTTCGTCGACTACCTGGCGGATGACTACGAACTAGGCCGCCGAATTGCCGCGACCGGTAAGAAAGTCGAGCTCAACGCAGCGACCGTGACCACATTTCTCCCCGCTTACACTCTGCGCCAATTCTGGCAGCATCAACTCCGCTGGTCGCGCACAATTCGCGACGCGCGCCCCTGGGGATACGTTGGACTTTTGTTTACCTTCGGTTTGCCGTGGGGATTAGCAACGCTTGTCGCATCGGGTGGCGCGACATGGGCATGGATACTTTTCGCGCTGACATATGCGACGCGAATATTGGTCGGCCTGCTAACCGCGACGCGAGTTCTCGACGACCGCCAAGCGCTGAGAAATATTTTCTGGCTTCCCCTGCGTGATTTAATCGCCCCAATCATTTGGGCCGCGGGCCTGATCGGCAATCACATCCACTGGCGTGGCGACGATTTCTATTTGAAAGACGGTCGGCTGTCGAAGATCGCCCCAAAGGTTTCGAGCTGATAGAAACAGGGCCTTCCTCCGTGCGAGTCCGTGTACCCCGCGGCTATCGCCACTGATTGTTAACGTGGTACATCAGGAGGCCGATTCGAATAGATAGTCTTTCCACCCCGCCGCGCGATGACATAGCTAGTCAATCCACGCAGGGCCGCCGGATCATCCTGATCCGTCCAGAGGAAAATGCGTCCCGGACCATTCCACGACGTCACGAACGATGCCTCACTCTCCCAAACGGGAGGCGCATCCGGGAACTGCGCGCCGTACCACATATTCCCGCCTGGCGTACGCAAGCTGAGTAGATGAAATCCTCCGTAGAAATTGAGGGTCGACGCATTCTCATAGAGCCCCGTCGCTACCACCTGATCTCCCGGCTGTGATTGCGCCCGAATCGCCATCGCCAGATCCTTCGACGAAATAATCGGCGAGAAAATTCCAAACGCAATTCGCACGCAAGCAAGCACTACGACCATCATCAAAGCAAGTGCCGCGTTCCCCGCTTCCAGTCGTCCCGCACGGCGCAACGACCAGTTCGCGAGCGTGCCGACCAGAAACGCAGCCGAAAAAAGACCCAGCGGCAATCGAAACGCTCCCATCGCCTGCGGCGTCAAATCGAGAAAGTGTCCGAATGAAAGCGCGTAATCCTGAGGATTTTTCCGCAACAGATCAGTGAGATCCGTCCCCGGCAGCGGTGTCTTCGAGAAAAAGAGCAGCGCGAATCCAACCGCCGCGATCGTAACGCCAACCAGGAGCAACACGACCGACGAAATCCTCCCCGCTCGGCGTTCGGGGCCGTTCGCCGCCGCTTCCTGCTCGCGCGCGAGCCATCCTCCAACCAGCAGCGCCATCCCGGGAATCGCGGGAATGGTGTAATACTCCTGCCGCGTCGAAAGGCTGAAGAACCCTACAATCACCAGCGCCCACAAAAAGAAAAGAAGATTCGCCTTCCGCCTGCGCGACATCTGGCCGCGAAACTCTCGCCATCGCCGCGGTACTTCAAGCAATGCTTGCGGCAGAAAAGCCGTCCATGGAATCAGCCACAACACCAGCAACGCCCAAAATAATAGAAGCGGAACTGTGTCGTAGTCGCGCGGCACGCGCTTGTTTAGAAAACGCAGGAAGTGCTCATTGACGAAGTAGAACCAAAGAAATCCGCGCACATGCCCCTGCGCAGGATTGCGCAGCGCCGCCAGAATGTGCCAGGGTGCCGCAACCCCCAGAAACACCAATGTGCTGGAAATGAGGCGCAGGCGCAGCAAATGTCGCAGGTGCCCAGTGAGCAGCAGATAGAGCCCGATTGCCCCGGCCGGAAATACCAGCCCGATCAAGCCTTTGGTCAGCACGTTGAGCGCGCATACCGTAGCAAGCCCCCAGCAAATTGCACGCGAAGGTTTCTCCTGCTGCAGCGATTCCAGAAAAAACCAGAACGTCAGTGTCAGCCACAGCCCCACTAGCACATCCGGAATCAGAAAGCGCGTAAACAAAAACGGTCCCAGCGCCGTAGCCAACACCAATCCCGAATTGAATCCTCCCTCAGCGCCAAACGCCCAGCGTCCAAGCCCGTACGTCGCCAGAATCATCGCGAGCACGCCAAGCATGAGTGGAAAACGCGTGCTCCACTCGCTGATGCCAAAGAGTTTGTAACTTACGGCCACGCTCCAGTACATCAAAGGAGCTTTTTCCAGATAACGCACGCCATTCACATACAGAGTGACCCAGTCGTGACGCTGAAGCATTTCGCGTGCTGCCTCGGCGTGTACCGTGTCGGCATCGTCCAACAGCGGTGCGCTCGACAATCCCACTGCGTAGATTGCGAGCCACAATCCAACCAGGACCAACAGCGCGAAGCGCCAGTCGGCGAGCCGGCGACTCAGCCCGCTCACGTCCTCTATCGGCGCTGGCTCTTGATCAAAAGTATCTGTGGAAGTCATCAGGAAATAGTCGTCTTCACTGCCTATTCGATCACATCCGCATCCAGCACGCGGGGTTGCTCCAAATAATGCGACACCGCATACTGAGCCAGAAGAGGCGTCTGTAGGCGGATCTCAGCACCAATCCATTCGCCTTTAGCATGCGGCGAGTCCGGCGCGTGATTGTGCTGACCTCCGCTTCCGAACTGTGGTCCAAATGCGGCGCCTTGGATCTGATCAAATTGCTTGATTCCCCGCCACGCCTCATCGCCCACGGTCCCTGCAACATCGATTTTCAGCCGCACAATCGCCATCGTTCGCCAACCATTCTCTTATATGCTACTTCGAACCGACGACCCGGAATCCGCGTGGAATTTGGGATTCAACCCGCCGCCACGTGTCCCACAACCCGCTCCCCGGCTACCTCACGATAAATCTCGAGAATTCGCGCCACCGAACTCTCCCAGGAAAACCGCTGCGCCTGCTCATAGCCAACCCGCTTCATGCGATCTCGCACCTCCGGGTCAAGCAACGCCTGCTGCAACGCACGCCGAATCTCGAACACGTTCTCCGGATTCACCATCAATGCCGCATTTCCCACCACCTCCGGCAAGCTCGAGGTGTTCGAAGTAACTACCGGCGTTCCATGTGCCATTGCTTCCAGCGGCGGCAACCCAAATCCCTCATAAAGCGATGGAAACACGAAAATCTTCGCCACATCGTAGAAAATGCGCAACACCTCGATCGGCACGAATCCCAGAAAACGTACATCGTTCTGCACGCCGCCGCTCACCACCGTGCGCCGCAGTCGCGGATTGTTCGACAAATCGTCCCCGATAATAATCAGCTTTAGATCCGCAAACCGCCGTTCCTTGGCCAGTTCGCTCTTCAACGCGGAAAAAGCTTCAATAATGCGCACCACGTTCTTATGCGGACGGATTGCGCCCGCGTACAAAAGGAACGGATAGTTCACCTGGTAGCGTTCGGCAATCAACTGCCGATCCGCCTCGGTAGCATGACCATGCAGAAACCGCTCATCAATCGCGTTGTACACCACCTCGATGCGAGCATCCGGAATCGCCAGCAACTTTTCAATTTCGCTCTTCGTAAATTGCGAAACCGCCATCACGCGCGCTGCTCCGCGCAGCACTCGCCGTGTCAGATAGAAATGCAAGCTGCGTCGCAGGCTGGAAAAATTCCGCGATCCATACATGTGTTCCAGCAGATCGTGCACCGTCAGCACATAAGGACAAGCCAGCCCGCGCGGCATCCAGAATAGATGCGGAATGTGTGCCACATCGCATCCAAGCCGACGCACAATCGCGCGAAACTCCACGCACCCCTTCACGGTGTTGTCGGGAGCCGTCAACTCGACAGCCTGGAAATTTCCTGGGAGCGGACCGCACTCTGCCATCTTCGCGGGCGACCCTACCAAGTAATAAGTGCTGTCGCGATCGAGTCGAGCCAGCGTCCGCACCACATTGCGGATGTATGTCCCAACGCCGAACTCCGTCATCCGCCGGATGTCGATGGCTACTTTCACGAGGAGAATTTAACCATAGGGAGCAACGATGGGCACAGCGAATTCACGCCAATGATCGTTATTACGACACTGCGACGCCCAACTTAATTTGAGATGTATTGTGAAACGCTATGCCCGAACTTCCTCGTGCGCCCCCGTCCGCGCGCGCCGCTCGGCGTAAAGCGGAAATTCCTCGGCCAGGCCAAGCACCTGCTTGCGAATTCTCCCGAGCGCCGCGGAATCTGTGCGATTCGTGAGCACCTCGGCGATCCAGCGCCCAATCTGCCGCATCTCGCCTTCCTTCATGCCGCGCGTAGTCACGGCCGGAGTCCCAATCCGAATTCCGCTCGGCTTCATTGGAGGATTCGTATCAAACGGAATCGCATTCTTATTCACGGTGATCGCCGCTTCACCCAAAGCTTTCTCCGCCTCGCTTCCCAGCATGCCTTTCGCGAACACATCGACCAGCATCAGGTGTGTGGCGGTCCCGCCAGAAATAATTCGGAAGCCTTCCGCCGCCAGAGTCTCCGCCAGCACTTTCGCGTTCGCCACCACCTGCCGCGCATATTCTTTAAAGCTCGGTTGTGAAGCCTCTAAAAAGCACACCGCCTTCGCTGCCATGATGTGCACCAGCGGTCCACCCTGCATTCCAGGAAACACGGTCTTGTCGATCGCCGCTGCGAATTCCTGCCTGCTCAAAATCATTCCCGAGCGCGGACCGCGCAGCGTCTTATGGGTCGTCGAAGTCACTATCTGGGCGTGCGGCACCGGGGAAGGGTGCGCTCCTCCCGCGACCAGCCCGGCAAAGTGCGCCATGTCGACCAGAAAAAGCGCGCCGACCTTGTCCGCGATCTGCCGCATCCGCGCAAAATCAATAATCCGCGGATACGCGCTTCCCCCGCCAATAATCAACTTCGGCCGTTCCTGTTGCGCGAGCTTTTCTAGTTCGTCGTAATCAATCGTCTCGGTTTCCTTAGTCACGCCATACGGAACAATCTTGTACGTCTTGCCCGAAAAATTCAGATGGTGCCCATGCGTCAAATGGCCGCCATGAGCCAGGTTCAGGCCGAGAATCGTGTCGCCCGGCTGGAGGATCGCCGCGTAAGCCGCTTGGTTCGCCTGCGAACCCGAATGTGGCTGGACATTGGCATGTTCCGCGCCAAACAGTTTCTTCACGCGCTCGCAGGCCAGGTTCTCGACCACGTCAGTGAATTCGCATCCGCCGTAATAACGTTTTCCCGGGTACCCTTCCGCATATTTATTCGTGAACACCGAGCCGGCAGCCTCGAGCACCGCCTCGCTGACAAAGTTCTCCGAAGCAATCAACTCCAGCCCTTCATGCTGGCGGCGAACTTCGTTATCGATGGCGGTCGCAATCTCCGGATCAACCTCGTAAAGTGAACGATTCATAGCGGAATTTTCCATAGAAATTTGCCCGTCTTCGATTGTAACTCGCCATAGGGGGCGATGCCTCCGGCGCTAAACTGAATGAATGCCTGAGCATATCGAAGGCGGGAGCAGAATGCCGCGGGCGGGCCTCTGCGACAACTGTTGCCACGCTCGCCGGATCGAGTCCGACAAGGGTTCAGTCTTCATGCGGTGTGAGTTATCGCTGGTGGACCCAAGCTTTGCGAAATATCCGCGCTTACCGGTTTTGATTTGCAGCGGTTACGAACCGAAGGAAATTGGACGCAGACTTTAAAATTCCAAAATCACAAACTTCGCCGGTCCACTACCCGCATTGGTCACCGCCATCGGCCCATCCCACCACCACATGTCTCCTACCTTAAGATCTTTTCCCGGAGATTCTCTGCCGTCCGAGTTCTGGCCCAGTTCAAAAGCGCTTACCGCAACCAGCAGTCTCGGCCTAACGTGTTCATCCTTCGGCATGGCCATTTTTGCACTGAGTTCAATTTGCGATACGCGTACCCCGTCCTTCACAAACAGAATCTTCCTCTGCCCGCCGTTGAATGAGTCCTCGCCGCTGTCCTTATCCCAATGCGCCGGCGCAGGCCGCATTTTCTCGTCCTGTAACAACTCAATCGTCACGTTGCGAAATGGAGTATCCGCCAGATTTCTCGCAATGTGCGCAAAGTTTCCGGGCGCGAAACGCGTGTCTCCGTCATACAGCTTGGCTTCCACCGGAGATTTGCCTTCGACTTCATTTGAGATATGCGCGTCGCCCAGCGTGACAAAAATGTAGTCATGCCTGTGCCAGTGCATCAACGTCGCCGCGTGGGGAGCAACCTCAACCTTGAAAGCGCGAACGTGCGCGTTCTCGAGCGCAACGTGGTGGGAAGGCTCCGCGGTGATTTCGACGTCCTGAGCAGTGGCGGATCGAGTGAGCGCGAACATCGGCAACACGACAATCATCATGAGTACGATCAAAGTCTGGTTCATGGCCGCGAATTGTAGCACTTCTACGGGTGCTCACATTGAGGAGAAATCTGCCGGCGGAACTTCGACGAGTAGCGCCGGCGTCCCGCCGCCTCAAAAGCATCCCGATCCAGCCGCCTGCAGCGAAGTGACATTGATCCGACTCTCTCCGGCATCCCTGATGAGCACGCCCTTAACGTCCACCTTCCGCCCTTTTTCTCGCGAGGGATTAAACATCTCAACCCCCAGCAACGGGTTCCGCAAATTGCCTAAGGGTGTGTTAGATGCCGCCTTCACGGCCTCCGAAGACATTGTCTGCGTCTTCGACACAACCGGTTCGCTTGCTCGAGTCAGTGTCCAGTCGTCGGAAGACCCCGGCTCCAAACATCCCACGACTTCGACAACACTCAGAGCGTTTCCCTCATTGTCAGTCGCGTACTGAATAAAAGGCGTGAACATCTCATCCCAGCTCTGATTCATATCGCGAAAATAAACTTCTTTTTCTGGCCCTGGAGTGTGTTCCGGGTCGCCGCCACCATGCCCATGGTGATGCACTAAATGCTCATTCTTGTCCGAGTTGTCATAGTGCGCCGTAACCACCAGCTTGCTGCCCGCAGGTAGCGTCACAGGCTGATCGAGGTCGTACGCCAACTGCCAGTGAAAGTCGTACTTCGGCACCGTGAGCAAGGTCTGCGAGCGCCCGTCAGGATAGACGACGGCATACGTAAAATCCTTTCCGCGCAGGTGAGCGTGCGGCTGAAACTGATAAATCGTGACGGGCTGGGTGTAGCCTGTGATACCGGCGACTTCATAGTTCGCGGAATTAGGCGGAATCGGAGGGATCGCCACGGTGGTTCCCTCAGCTTTCTCGCCTGCTGTATCGGTTAGCAGCTGCTTCCCATCCGCAATAATTGTTTCGCCGGAAGCGGGCGTGCGAAACAACTGATGCCTGGGAGGCTTCGCCGCAAACCAAAACGCCACTCTCGTCTGATCCTTTTCTGGCTTGCCGGTTGTCTGGTAATGAATATTGAAGTTGAGGTAGCAGTTCTTGCAGCCTTTCAGCAGCTTGGCGCTTCCATCCTCGTACATTTCAAAAGTTGTACCGGGTGTGTAGACGCCAAGCATGTCATACACCGCGGAATTGCCCGGAGCGCTGACTGCAAAATGAGAATTCAATCCGCCGGCAAACCCCAGCTTGCGCGCTACCTGCTCCAACTTGTCGATGTTCGCAGGTGTCACTCCGTCTGGCAGCACGAGCTCCGTGATTGCCATGTGATGCACGACTGCGCTGTTGCCTGGCAGCACCTGCATCGCGACGATCCACTTGTCTTCGGAGACCGGCACCTTAACCAATGATCTGAGATACGGAATCTCATGCTCTGCTGGCAGTTGAGTCTCGGGCAATGTGACGACAAGGTCAGGCGCGAGCCCCCTGGGGTGCAGCCAGCCCTCGGCAAAGTGCGGAGTCGGCGGAAGGTCGGAGTCGTCGCCTTTGGGTGCGCCCGCATCGACCCACGCGATGACCGTATCGATCTCTTTCTGCGTCAGCTGCGGGTCGTTCCTGAATTTCGCGCTCCGGCTGGAATCCGCCGGCCACGGCGGCATCTCGTGCTGCGAAACCTTGTCCTTGATTGCTTCAGCCCAGCGTGCGGCGTCAGCGTACGTCATCAGGGAAGATGTCCCGGCGATCTGCCCAGAACGATGGCAATTCACACAGTGCTTGTACAGAATCGGAGCTACGTCCTTGCAGAATGTGACCGGTGGTTCGTTTGTCGCCAAAGCGCTACTTAGGAGGAGAGAAATGTTGACCACGATGAGGAGGGCAAATAAGAAGAAAGCATTCACGCTGAACGTAAACTGCACTGGCGGGCGAATCTGCATGGTATGGAATGCGATTTTCATCTTCCCACGGCCTCACTTCGATGTAAACCTTGCTGAAATGATCCCGGCCGCCTTCGAGCGTGGCACGTTTTGTCATGATCCGTCAGACTTCACTGCGGGCAATACCGGGATGTCTCTCGGCGAAAGACCGGTAATTATCGATGGATCCTTATTCCAATCCTCCTCAGCCGCCCACCCCCAAGTCGTCGTCCTGACCGAAGGCCATCTCTAACCAACAACTTCCTTGTTTTCAAAAAACCCCACAAGGTATAATCCATCAGCAGTCGGCTAACCCCAGCCGTCCTCCCCTCGCACGTTTAAAAGAGAGCGCCGAGTCCTGAAAATGCCATCTTTCCGCCTGCTTCCCGCTCGTCGTAACTACCCGTCGTCCTCCGGTTTAAAGCGGTCTGTGTACTGTGCGGTGGTCATCATACTGCTCGTCCTGTCGACCATCCCCGTCGCTAGCCAAATCAGCGTTTTGACCCAGCACTATGACAACGCGCGCACTGGTCAAAACACTCAGGAAACCGTCCTGACTCACGCCAACGTCAACCCCATCCAGTTTGGCTTGCTTTTTACCCAGCCCCTCGACGGGCAAATGACTGCGCAACCACTCTACGTCCCGAACGTCTTTATTCCTTCTTTGAACGCCACTCACAATGTGGTCTACGCGGTCACCATGCACGATGGGGTCTACGCCTTCGACGCCGACAACAACCAAGGCAGCAATGCCTCGCCGCTGTGGTACGTCAGCTTCATCAATCCCGCCGCCGGCATAACCAGCGTTCCCCAGCCCGACGAAGGTTGCAGCGTCGGATACACCGAATTTGGCATTCAGGGCACGCCTGTCATCGATCCCACCAAAAACGCCATTTATATCGAGGCAATCACCAAAGAGAATGGTAACTACGTTCATCGCCTCCACGCCCTCGATCTTGGCACCGGTGCGGAACTGTTCGGCGGCCCGACTGTCATTGCAGCCTCGGTAGTAATCAACGGCGAGACCTATTCCTTTATCGACAAGTATCAGCAAGCGCGGCCCGGTCTGCTGCTCCAGGATGGAATCGTTTACATCGGCTATGGTGGTCCCGGCTGCAACATCAAGAGCGAAAACGGTTGGGTAATGGCCTACGATGGCGGAACTCTTCAGCAGGTCGGCGCTTTTGACACATCTCCGAATGTGGAGGCGTCGGCGGTCTGGCTCTCGGGCGCGGGAATTGCCGGGGACGGCAACGGCAACATCTACTTCAGCACCGGCGATGGTCTCTTCGACGGCCCGGCCGGCACGCACTACGGCGACAGTGTCCTCAAGCTTTCTCAGGGAGACGGTGTCCTCAACCTGGCTGACTCTTTTACCCCCTACAACCAGGCATATTTCCAAAAGCATGATCTCGATGTGAGTTCCGGCCTGGTGCAGATCCTCCCGCAACAGCCCGACGGCAGCCAGTTCGTCCTGGCGATCGACAAGAACGGAACCGCTTACTTGCTCGATCAAAATAATCTCGGGGGATACAATCCCGCCGGCGATTTCCAGATCCCGCAAGAACTCGACGTGCCAGTTCTCGGCCAAGTCCACGCGGGGCTGACGTATTGGAATGGCACCGTATTCGTCGCCGCGGAGAACACTCCGCTGATGGCCTACTCATTCAGCAACGACCAGCTTTCGTTACAGCCCGTTTCTCAAGCTCCGGCAGCAACTGCCAAACCCACCGGTGGCATTGTCTCCTCGAACGGGACGCAGAACGGAATTTTCTGGCATGTAACTTTTCCGACCGCCAAGCTCTACGCCTACGACGCAACCAACCTGGCGATGGAGCTCTACGACAGCGGCATGGAAGGCGCGCGAGACAGTTTCGGCAAGATGGTTCATTTCGGAATGCCTATCGTCGCCAACGGCAAGGTCTACGTCGATAGCCAGACGCAGCTTGCCGTTTTTGGCCTGCTGCCGGGATTTTCTCCTGTGGGGGGAAACAACCAGAGCGGCCCGGCCGGAACCCAACTCCCTCTCGCGCTGCAAGCGGGACTCACGGATCCCTATACCGGCAATTCCATCGATCAAGCCGGCATCCTCGTGACCTTCACCGCTAATGCTAAAGGCGGAATATTATCGCCAGCAAAAACGCAGACCAACGGCTCTGGCATAGCAAGCACCAACTACACTCTGCCCAAGACTCCGGGCATCTATACCATTACGGCTGCCAGCAAGGGCTACGCCAACGCCACTTTCACCGTAACCGCCACGGGTGCCGCTCCCGCATCCCTCGTGATCTCCGCCGGAAACAATCAGTCAGCACCCGTGCAGTCGAAGCTCAACACGCCTCTCAAAGTAAGGGTCAAAGACACGCAGGGCAACGGAGTTCCGGGAGTTTCCGTGGCGTTTTCCGATGGAGGCGCAGGCGGCACGCTCTCTCCAGCAACCGTTATCTCCGACTCGTTGGGCTATGCATCAACTGTCTACACGACAGGAAGCAAAGCCGGATCAATCAACATCACCGCCACCGTGACTGGGATTCCGTCCGTAAGTTTCAATGCGACGGTCACGGCGGGACCACCCGCCTCGATGGCTATCTACGCCGGCAACAACCAGACCGTAAAAGCCGGCAAGAGTACGGCGAAGCAGTTGCAGGTTTTGATCGAAGATCAGTTCGCAAACGTGGTCAAGGGAGCCCAGGTCACCTACAGTGACGGCGGAGCGGGCGGCAGTTTCGCACCCAACCCGGCCAGCACCACGGGCCAGGGAATTGCAGGATCGCGCTACACCGCTCCGGCTCAAGCGGGAACAGTAACCGTAACTGCATCCTCGCCAGGCGTGACGAGCGTTTTATTCACAGTAAACGTAGATTAAGTGGGTGTAGCGGACCGAGTGGTTAATCCGAGAAAGGTTTCATTCCGCGTGAATCCGTGAAAATCCGCGGAGAAGAATTTAGGTCTCACGCCTCATACACGATCGATCCGCCGACAATTGTAGCCACAACCTTCCCGGTCAGCTGCCATCCATCAAAAGGCGTGTTCCGCGATTTCGACCGCGACTTCGCCGCCTCAAACGTCCACTTTTTTTTCGGATCGAAGATGGTCACATCCCCAAAAGATCCGCGCGCCAGCGATCCCCGTCCGCGAAAATCAAAACACCGCGCCGGTCCGGCCGTAAACAACTCAACGATTCGCCGCAACGGAATCCGCTTCGCCACATGCAGCCGAGTAATCGCCAACGCCAACGCGGTTTCAAGGCCGGTAATCCCAAACGCCGCCCGCTCAAACTCCATTTCTTTTTCATGCGAGGCATGCGGAGCATGATCGGTAGCAATCGCATCCGCTGACCCATCCTCAAGCGCCACCAGAATCGCTTCCAAATCTGCCCGCGACCGCAGCGGCGGATTCATCTTGAAATTACTGTCATAGTCGCGCATGTCCTCATCGGTGAGGGCAAAATGATGCGGCGTGACTTCAAACGTAATTCGCGCCCGCGACCGTTTACCGCGCCGCACCGCCTTCAATGCATCGGCAGTCGAAAGATGCGCCACATGCAGCCGCGCATTCGGAATCGTAGTCGCGAGCTGCACATCGCGCTCCACAACCGAAGCCTCCGCTTCCGCCGTCATCCCCCGCAGACCTAGACGAAAAGACCGGGCTCCGGCATGCATCGAGCAGCTTTCTGTCATGCGAGTATCTTCGGCGTGCTGCACAACCGGAAAATTCAACTCGCCGCCCAGAATCAAAGCTTCACGCATGATGCGGTCATCCAGAATAGGTTTCCCATCATCGGTGACCGCAATTGCCCCAGCCGTTTGCAGAGCCCCAAAATCCGTGAGCACCGCACCTTTGCTAGCCCGGGTAGCCGCAGCGATCGGAAACACGTTTACCACCGCCCCGCGCTCCGCCGACGAGACCCATTTCACCCAATCCGCCGAATCCACCACCGGCGCGGTATTCGGCATAGTACAAACCGAAGTGAATCCTCCCGCCGCCGCCGCAGCAGTTCCAGTAGCAATCGTCTCTTTGTGCGCCTGCCCAGGCTCGCGCAGGTGCACATGCAAATCGATAAACCCCGGTGCAACCACCAGTCCGCGAGCATCGAACTTGCGATCCGCGCCTTTGATCTTTCGTGGCGGAGCAACGTCTGCGACCCGCCCATCCTTCAGCAAAACATCCATGGGCGCATCGATGCGCGCCGCCGGATCGATAAGATGTCCGCCAGTAATCAGCAGACTCGATTTGTCGTGAGTCTTCAAACCTGTTCCTTTGGGATTGCGTCCGCCAAGTTCTCTTCCGCGGATTCGCACGGATTCACGCGGATCCTCTTTCTTCCATTATCGAACACCATACGTTTGAACTGCGGAGCCGGCCCGAAATTCAGCAAGAGTCCGACCTCAACTTCAGTCGCTCGCAAATAATTCAAGAGTTGCTTCTCCCATGCAGATTCAATGGCGCGCCCGACCTTGAGTTCAACGATCACCTTGTTATCAACCAGCAGGTCGCCTCGAAAATCTCCAACCTGCTGTTGATGAAACCAGACAGGAATCGCAATCTGTCGTTGAAAACCGATCCGATGCCCGGCAAGCGCAATCGCCAATGCGTTCTCATAAACGGACTCGATAAAACCATGCCCAAGCTCGTTGTATAC
>JBAWBE010000307.1:0-8343 GCA_049589635.1 Terriglobales bacterium | reverse complement strand
TTGTATCTCCGAGTCTCCTAAATCCTCCGACTGGCCTCCGCGAGGAGGCCAGTCGCAATACTAACCGCTCCCATCGCGACGATTAGCCCTCTGGGCGTAGGCAAAACGGGAAACTGGCTACCTGACTCTGACCTCACAGTCGCCGCAATGCTCTGAAGTAGAAATCAAGTCCCACGTGCTGTATCTCGGGTGGCTCAGGCGTCCGGGCTTTTCGTCCCTTTCGTCCCCGGGTTGCCGACTGGACAGAGAATTCAGGCATTAGATTAACCGACAACTCCAGGCTCCTGAATTCCCTGCCACAATCGTACAAAGGTATATGTTAGCCTCTACTTAATTACTGCCAGCTGAAGACGATGTGCCTTGATCCTTCACCCGGGCTACCGCTGTCGTCGCTCGCGGCGCTCCAAAGGTATAGACCCCACTTAGTGTTTCAACCTGTCTCAGAAAGTGTTCGTCCCCTACTTGCTCGAAGCTAAGCCCTGGCTGCCCATCAGCAACTTCAGCGAACGTGATAGGGAGCAGGAATGTTCCTCCGTTGTTGTAACTGCGGATCGCCAACTCCCGAGCCCCACTAGAATTGACACGATTTACGCTGTATTCACCCGCGGGTAGCGTGACGCCTCCAGCTACGAACTCGAACGGAACAGTTACAATTGTTTTATCAAGATCCTGAGCGTTGGCGCTAGTGTTCAACCCAAGAAAGAAGGTTGCCATAAGTACAGCTGTCAAATACAACTTGTTCATGATTTCTCCTTATTCTAATGTGTTGACTTCGCTTACTGATAATTGCGCTATTGAGTTTGTTCCAAAGGCGCATCCTGAGTTTCGTTTGTCAAATGCTTTTCACAACATACTGGTTAGACGCGGCGATAAATGGAAAGATGCGCTCAAGATGTCAATTGCATGTCAACTATTTGTTTAGCTGGCGTCAACCGCTGATGGACAATGCGGAGCGAGAATATTGAGTTATGTAATTGTGTTGGAGTCTCAGCGTGGATCATAGGTACGTAGAAAGATAAGTTATATGACTCGTCCGCGCTCTTATTCTAGATTCACAGGTGATCCGGGGCGACCCTAATCGAGCACATCCTGCATGACTCTTGCGGTAATCGTTGCCCCGCTCCCACCCTTGTCCGAGCGCAAGGTGGAGCTCAAGCTCATGGGGAATAGTGGTGCCTGCCGGAATCCGGACTACAGATCGTGCAGAGCCAGCGGCAGCATGCACAACGCGGGGGCCCCGGCACCGTCGAATTGTTTTTATTTTGTTCCCTAAGGAATTGCCAAAGAGCGCGTGGTTCTTCCGCGCCAGCATTCCCTCGGTGACTCCAGTTCGCTCTCTGACTCATTGTGCAGAACCGGTAAGGCCCGGTTTTATTCCACTGGAACCTATGTGGTCGTCAGGGCCGAACTCGTTTCTCAGACGCTGACAACGCGTGCGATGCCGGAATCCCTCACGAGAACCGCGCCCACTGTGTTGGAAGAGACGAAAAAAGGCTTTGTTGGAGGATGCAGAAGTAGTTAGGGTAGATCAGGTTGTCTGGTCCGCGTTGAGGAGGAGAAACCACGACTTGGCTAGGGGATTTCGCGCAATTCCCCGGTTAAATTCCGCAGATTTCTCTGCAGTGTAGACTGCGTGGCGGAGGGAGAGGGATTCGAACCCCCGGTACGGTTTCCCGTACATCGGTTTTCAAGACCGACTGTTTCAACCGCTCACACATCCCTCCGCGGCTGAATACAGTTTACCAATCGGGAGGCTTTGCGGCAGAGTAACGACCGTTACTTCGTGCCGTTTGGATAAATCAGAATTTTGCTGGCCTCACCCGTCTTAAGGCGGGCCATCGCGCTGGAGAAATCTTTCATCGCAATGCGATCCGTAATCACGGGGTGAAGATCGAGTTTGCCGGCTTTCAGCAGCGCTGTCATCTGAAACCAGGTCTGATACATACGACGACCGTTGATGCCCTGTATCGTCAGACCCTTGAAGATGATGTCTTCCGAGAAGTTCAGCGGAATTGGTTTTGATGTGAGGCCGAGCAGAGACATGCGCCCGCCGCGGCGAATGATGTCGAAGGCGACGCGGATGGCGTCGGGGTGCCCTGCCATTTCAAGCACGACGTCGACACCGAGACCGCCGGTTTTCTCGGCGACAATCGCCCGAACATCTTCCTTTGAAGGATCGAGCGCATAGTCGGCGTGCATCTTCGTCGCCAGCTTGCGCCGATGCTCGTTGATCTCAATCGCAAAAATGGTGGTGGCGCCGCACGCGCGCGCCACCGCGATCGAAAATAAACCAATCGGCCCGCATCCGGTGACGGCCACGGTTTTTGCGGCAATGTCTCCCGCGAGCACGGTATGCACTGCATTGCCCAGCGGATCGAGGATAGAGGCGTACTCCTGCGGAATGGCGGGATCGAGCTTCCAGATATTCGATTCTGGAATCACTACGTATTCCGCGAACGCCCCATCAGTATCGACGCCGATAATCTTTACGTTCTGGCAGATGTGCGCTTCGCCTGTCCGGCATAGCAGGCACTTGCCGCATGCGACGTGCATTTCGGCCGAGACGAAGTCGCCTTCCTTCACACTCGTCACTTCATCGCCGAAGGCGACGACCTCGCCGCAGAACTCGTGCCCTGGGATGAGAGGGGGATGAATGCGTCCCTGGGCCCAACGATCCCATTCGTAGATATGAAGATCGGTGCCGCAGATGGAGGCGGCTTTGACTTTGACCAGGACGTCAGTGCGTCCGAAGGACGGAATTTTGACTTCGCGAATCTCCGCGCCCGGCGCGGATGTTGGCTTAACCACCGCAAGCATGGTGCCGGACGGAGAAGTGCTGGACATGCAGGCTCCCTGAGCAGAACGGAATTAGATGAGCAAACGGTTTATTCTAGCATCGGGCCCACGCGCCGTGACGCTGCCGAGACTATTTGGACGTCTACGATCCGAAGCCAATGCGTGGATAAGTCTGCCTGGGTCCGCGAGTGCGCACGCGGCTCCCGCCATCGGAGTCATCAACGGCAAGCTTTACGTTGCGGGCGGGCTCAATGGGAGCGGTGAACTCAGCAATGTGCTTGAAGTGTACGATCCTGCGGCCAACAGCTGGACCAACTGGCGCCCATGAAACCGCCGTTCAAAGTGCATCCAGCGTCGCTCTTAACGGACAGCTCTACGTCTTCGGAGGCAACAACCCATCGAGCGATGTGGCGACTGTCCAGGTCTACGATCCACATAAAAATAAATGGAAGGCGGTCGCGTCCTTGCCGGCGCCTCTTAGCGGTTCGAGCGGTGTGGTTGTCTACGGACTCGCATTCATGGAGGGCGGCAACGGTAGCGGTACACCGAATCAGTATTCTCCTTTCGCAGCGTCGATTCCCTGAAACCGCTCAGAGACTTAAGCGGATCACCGAAGCCGTAGTCAAGGCAGAAGAATAGTTAAGGCAGAAGCGTATGAAGCCCGCAAGGGCAGCGTTCGAGAATAGCCCACTCATTCGTGTTTTTTGCGAATGAGTGGTTTCCGGTACTTTCAATTTGTCGTCCCTGACTTGAACCTGCCATCTCTGCAAAGCCTATACTCCTCACCAGCCCCTGTTTTTCCGGTATCATAGAGATACGTTTTTCCGGAGGGGCGATGGCAGTTCCTGTATCCCAAATGTGGACCGTAGCGACGTATGTGCTGCGGCAGAAACTCGCCGGACGCAAGCGCTATCCCCTCGTTCTAATGCTCGAGCCGCTCTTTCGCTGCAATCTGGCCTGCGCCGGATGTGGCAAAATCCAGTACCCCGCCCACATCCTGAAAACAGATCTCTCCCCGGAAGACTGCTTCAAGGCAGTCGATGAGTGCGGAGCGCCCATGGTCTCGATCCCCGGCGGCGAGCCGCTCATGCATCCGCAGATCGCCGAAATTGTCGAAGGCCTCGTTGCCCGCAAGAAATATATCTATCTCTGCACAAATGCCCTGCTGCTGAAAGAGAAGTTGCACCTGTTCAAGCCCAGCAAGTACCTGAGCTTCTCGGTTCACGTGGACGGGCAAAAGGAGCATCACGATTTTTCTGTCTGCCGCGAAGGCGGGTTCGACGTCGCGCTCGAGGGAATCCGCGCCGCTATCGAGGCCGGTTTCCGCGTAACTACCAACACCACTCTATTCGACGGTGCCGACCCCAACAGCGTACGCACGTTTTTCGACGAGATGATGGAAGTCGGCGTCGAGAGCATGATGGTCTCGCCTGGATACTCCTACGACAAAGCGCCCGACCAGAAGCACTTCATGGGACGCGCCCGCACCCGCCGGCTATTCCGCGCCATGCTTTCAAATCGTAAAAAGACCTGGCGCTTCAACCAGTCGCCCCTGTTCCTTGAATATCTGATGGGTAAGCGCAACTACAAGTGCACGCCCTGGGGCATGCCCACCTACAACATCTTTGGGTGGCAAAAGCCTTGCTACCTGCTGCAAGACGGCTACGCCGAGTCCTACAAAGAATTGATGGAAACGACGGAATGGGCCAGCTACGGTACCGAGTCGGGCAATCCGCAGTGCGCGAACTGCATGGTGCATTGCGGCTATGAGCCTTCGTCGGTTGACGACACATTCGGATCGCTGCGCGGATTCGCGGATACGGTCAAGGCGACCTTCTCACTCTATCCCGACCAGGAGGCGCTCAAGGATCTCGACCGCGAGATGAGACCCGTACACTCCTACAATCCTCTGATCCAGATCAATGACGCCCAGATTGCGGGGTCGGCAGCGGACGCTTCGGCAGTGGAAGAAACACACGCATGAGCGGTCGCGAACACGGACACGAACCCCCGCCGCATCACAGCGTCCCACCTGTCGCGCCCATCCAGACGCGATCTTCAGACGAACTTGAAGTAGTACCCGGCTTTGAGCGCGAAAATCTTCAGGGGTGGATTCCCGCCTTAGCGACCGAAGCCGACATCCGCGCGGTAATCGAAAAGGCCTTTGATTACCGGGGCGACATCACCGTAACGCGAAAAAACGGATCGCAACTTACCGGTTATCTCTTCGACCGCCGGGTCGGCAAAACGCTCGATGACTCTGTAATCCGCCTGATATTGGCGGTCGGCACCGATCGTCCCGCGATTCCCTATTCGGAAATCGCGGGAATCGCCTTCACGGGCCGCGACACAGCCGCCGGAAAAAGCTACGAAGCCTGGGTGAAAAAATATTGGGAAAGCCGCGCGAAAGGCGAAAAGAATATTTCCCTCGAACCCGAATCGCTCGAGTAAATTTGCGCGACATGCGGTCTGAAAACGGGTTCTGAAAACCGGGTTCGGAAAAAACTGCACTCCTGTGAGTATGCTGAAGAAAAACCGTCTTTTCACGCCCGGCCCTACGCCTCTCCTGCCATCGGCCCAGATTGCGATGGCCTCCTACGGCATGCATCATCGAACCGCCGATTTCCGGGGGCTCTTCACGCGTGTATTAGCCGATCTGAAAGAGTTCATCGGCACAAAAAACGACGTGCTTGTCCTGACCTCCTCGGGCACGGGCTTCATGGAAGCCTCGATCTCAAACCTGACTTCGCCAGGCGACAAGGTACTCGTGCTGACGGCGGGCAAATTCGGTGAACGCTGGATCTCGCTGGCCAAAGCCTTCGGCTGCGCGGTCGAAACCGTGACCGCTCCCTACGGTGAAACATTTTCCCTCGACGCCATCCGCGCCAAACTAACTCCCGATATTCGCTGCGTCTACTTTCAGGCGACGGAGAGTTCTACCGGCGCGCGACATGACGTCGAGGCCATTGCCAAACTCGTACGGTCGTCTCCTGAAACTCAGCCCGACACTCTGCTCATCGCCGACGCCATCACGGGCCTGGGAACTACTCATCTGGATGTTGATGCCTGGGGCGTCGACATCATCATTGGCGGCTCGCAAAAGGCACTGATGATTCCGCCCGGTCTCGCATATGGCGCTGTCAGCGAACGGGCTTGGCAGCGTATGGAGACGACGAGTTCGGCTCGTTATTACTTCGACCTCCGCAAGGAGAGAAAAGCTGCTGCGAAAGCGGAAACGTCGTATACCCCTGCCACATCACTATTTGCGGGCTTGGCCGCTGCGCTGGAGTACGTGCGGCAAATAGGAGATGGGAATCTTGCAGCAGGACGCGACGCCCTCATCGCAAACGCAGAGCTATGCGCAGCTATGACCCGCGCCGGAGTCCAGGCTCTAGGATTGAAATTATTCTCCGCGTCCTCTCCAGGGGCCGCACTCACCGCGGTCGCCGCCCCCGAGGGAGCTGATTCTAACGCCATCTGCAAACGCTTCCGCGATCAATTTGGAGCGGTCGTAGCCAACGGCCAAGCCGAGATGAAAGGCCAGATTTTCCGCATCGCGCACATTGGTTATTACGATTATCTCGACACTATAGGAATCTTGGCGGCGCTGGAGCACGTAATCGCCGATCTCACAAAAAAGAAAGTAGAGTTCGGCAGCGCGGTTCGCGCAGCCCAGGAAGTGTATTCAGCCTTTATTGCTCGAAGCTCGTAACTCGTGGGTACTGGATCGGGACCCGTTGCTCGCAAGCACTACGCGTCCATCGCTTCTCGTCGCAGCTTCCGGCTTTCGGCAAGTAGCGCCATCGAGTGCATCAAATTTTGTAGCGTCACGATGCCGATCAGATCCTGCTCGTCCACCACCGGGATGATGCTCAGATTCCGCGCTGAGAGCTTACGAAACGCCGACGCCAGCGACTCCTGTTTGGCGGCCACTTCAAAAAAGCGGTTCATCACCGCCTGCACGTATCCGTTGCCTTCCGCGCGCAAAGCTTCCAGAATTTTCTGCCGTGAGATCACGCCCACCATGTCGCGACCGCGCACTACCGGAAAATCATCCTGCAGGGTGTGCACCGCTTTTTCCAACGCGTCTTCCAGCGTATCGGCGGGCGACAGTGTGGCAAAGTCGGTCAGCATCACTTCTTCAAGACGCACGCTTTGCAGCACGGATTGAAAAACCGCTGAGCGTTCTTCCAACTGCGCGCCTACGAACAGGAAGAATCCGATCATCACCAGCCACCAGTTGCCGATCAGGATTCCGACCATCATGAACAAAGTGGAAAAAACATGGCCGATGCGCACGGCTCGTTGCGTGGCCTGCACAATATCGACGCGCCGGGAGAAAATCGCCCGCAGGACGCGCCCGCCATCCATGGGATAGGCCGGCAGCAGATTGAACAATCCCAGATAAATATTCGCCCACACGATGCTGCGCAACAATGCGTTCGAATGCATCGGGGGATGCGCCATCAACTGAAATCCGGGAATCACAGTGATCAGGATTAGCGCCGTCACACCGGCAATCGCAAGGTTCACGAGCGGACCGGCGACGGCGATCCGCACTTCGCGCTTCCACGCGTTCTGGGGATCGGGCATCGCCTGCGCTTCATCGAGCATGGTGATGCCGCCAATAGGAAGCAAAATAATACTTTTCGCAGGGATGCCCGACCCGCGAGCCACCAGCGCATGCCCCAACTCATGGAGCACGACGCTGCCAAAGATTATTCCGACCAGCCCCATTCCCCGCAGGACCGCGGTCGGATCCTGCGAGTTGGCCTCCGTGCTCCAAACGAAAACGAGCAGAAACAGAAACGTCAGATGAATGCGAATTTCGATGCCAAAGAGACGACCAACGGGAATAGACCAACTGCGCATGGACATGCCTATGAGTATTCTACTTGTTAGACACCGCTTCGCCCGCGCAGGTTGCGGGAAGAAGAATCGAAAGTCATAGAATGCGAGTCATTGCGGGAAAATATCGGAGCCGTCCTCTGCGCTCGTTGTCCGGCATGGACATTCGTCCGACATCCGACCGGCTGCGGGAAACGCTGTTTAATGTCCTGTGCGCGGGCAATCCCGATACATTGGCCGGAACCACATGGTTCGACTTGTACGCAGGAACAGGAGCGGTCGGAATCGAAGCGCTGAGCCGGGGCGCTGCGATGGTTTACTTCGCGGAGGCATCGAAAGCCGCGGCTGATCTGATTGCCGCAAATCTGAAATCGCTGGGGATTTCCTCCGGCTTCCAGATTGCGAAGTCTGAAGCCAGCAAGGCTCTGCGTCAGTGGGACTCGGCAGGCGTGCGGGCCGATTTCGTCTTTCTCGACCCGCCCTATCGGATGCGTGACGAGTACGCGAAAACGCTGAGCGCGCTCGCGGAATCGGAGTTGCTGGATGCGTCAAGCACAATCGTCGCGGAACATGAAAAGAGATTTGATCCGGGAGAGAATTTCGGCCCGCTGCAACGCTACCGGAGGCTGGACCAGGGTGACGCCGCACTCAGCTTCTATCGGCGGATCGAGTAGCTTCATCTCTCCATCAGCCTTTGTC
>JBAWBE010000306.1:0-7710 GCA_049589635.1 Terriglobales bacterium | reverse complement strand
TTAGGATCTTTGATTTCGTCGGCGAAAGTCAGCGTAGAAGCGACGATCAGAAATAAAGCAAATGCACAGATTTGTGAAATCTTGATCTTCATCCTTTTCCCCTCCCCAATCCAACGCCTTGCTGGGCACGCTTTCCCCAGAGTTCGGCCAGTGGGCCAGAGGTTAGCGCCTTGGGGTTGTGATGGTCAAGAAGAAAGAGTTACATTTTGAAAACAATTGGGACGTACGTGCAAAGTATTGCGTAGGGGATATCACGCGTGTGCAGGTTTCTGCACTCGCAGATGCCGACCCGCGAGCAGAGGAAAAAGGCCGGAGCCAAGTTCGGCTCCGGCTCTCCAGTTGGTGTGTGCCCGGATAAACTTTTTTGCCCGCGTTCAGATACGGAGGGACTGTGCGCCCCCCGCTGCCACGGCACTCAGGCGCTGCGACGCGGCCTGACTGTTAAGTCCCGCACCTGAGCGAGAATACTGGACATCTGCAATCCGTTAAGCTGCGCGAGATAAGGAAATACATCGGCGACGAATTGGTCTTCCATTAACTCACGCACTTCTTCCTGACGAGTACGTTCTCCGCCCGAGAGCAGGCTGGGAACGCTGACTTCAAGGGCGCGCGCCAAACGCTCCAGCGAAGAGAGAGTCGGCGTGGCCTTTTCGTTCTCGATCTTGGAAACGTAGGTGCGTGGCACGGACATGCGTAAGGCCAACTGACGCTGGCTCATGCCACCACGCAAGCGCAGATTGCGAATGGATTGCGCCAGGTGCAGGTGTCCGCGTCCATGGGAGTTGATGTTGACCGGAAGCGTCTGGGGCTCCGGTGAAAGGGCAGCAATCTCCGCTTCGTCCTCGTCTAAAGACAGATGACAACGGCGGCAGAGACTATTAGTTGTGCGGAATTGCACCAGCAGACAGTGATCGCAACGAACAACCTCCCGTGAGTCGACGGGAGCGAGTGTAGTGGCCATTTAGGGTTTGGGAGTGCCAGAGCAGGGGGCTACTCTCAAGCCGAACTGGGGGTAATCTGCTGGATAGGGGCTGTGGAAGTCAAGGAAAAACGTCGAAGAAACCGGGTATTTGTCCAGTAAAACCCAAAACAACCGGCGAAAACCAGGAGAAAACAGGCATGAAACCGGGAATGAGTGCGCGGCGAGGCGATGTTTACTAAGTGGGTTCTGGGCAACACTGCGACCGGAAGGCGATTGATCGGCAATTGGCTAGAACGGGCAGTAAATGATGTTGCCGTGATTGGACAGAACAAATCGGCTCGAAATTTATCTGCGGCCTTTGGGGGCAATGAGCTTAGCGAGATATTCCGCCAAATTACCAATTTGACGTGAGCTCGGAGCTGGCTTAATACTTCACAGACGCGCGATAGAGCATTCAACTGGCGACAAGGAGTCCACATGGAAGCGGAGAGTTTTCGTAATCCGGCTCGCAACCTCACCCTCGAAGTGAAAATTGCTATTTTGCGCGAGAGAGCGGAACAGAAAAAAGTAACGCTCCCAAAGGATGTGGCTCTCTACATCGCGCAGAATGTCCAGTCAACTGCGAGTGCGTTGGAAGGTGCGCTTGCGCTTGTCATAGCCCATTCCTCGCTGGTCGGCACGGACATTACCCTCAACTATGCAAAAACCATTCTGGAGAATTTCATTGGCAACCCGGCGCCCAGGGCCACCGTCGATCCGTTTCAGAGGATGCTCCTACGACAAGGCGCCACGAAGGGAGCCAATAGGACCCGTCAGGCTCCAACCGCGGCGAACCGTCCCTCTATTTTCCGCCTGCTCGAAACACTGGAGGGAAGAAAAATTAGACGAGTTCGAGAAGTATTGGAAGTGAACATGCGCGAGTACGAACGCGAACAACTGGCAGGCCGCGACGGGTATGAGCGGGAGTTGGAACGCCGCGCTAAAAAGCGCAAGCGAGGGTGAGGCTTGAGGACCAGCCGATCAAAGTGTGCCTGATCGCTGATGAAATCACTCATAACAGGAATATGGAAATAACCAGGTCGGACGATGGATGGAAATTGCTGACGGAGTTCACCCAGTCGGAGAGTCTTCTCAAACATGCTCTTGCGGTCGAGGCTTGCATGCGCGCCTATGCCCGCAAGCTGGGCGAGGATGAGGAGCTGTGGGGCATGGTGGGGCTGATTCACGACTTCGACTATGAGAAGTATCCGAGCGCTGAGGATCATCCGTTTCGCGGGAATGAAATTTTGCAGGAGCGGGGATATTCGGAGGAAGTGCGGCGCGCGATTATGTCGCATGCCGAGTATTCGGGAGTGGCGCGCATTACGCCGATGGAGAAAACGTTGTTTGCGTGCGACGAACTGGCGGGCTTCATCACCGCATGCGCGCTTGTGAAACCTGGGAAGTCACTGGCGGAGGTTGAGGCCAAGTCGGTGCGAAAAAAGATGAAAGACAAGGCTTTCGCGAGGAGCGTGAATCGTGACGATATTACGACTGGTGCGGCTGACCTTGGGCTGGAGCTGGAGCAGCACATCGCCTTCTGCATCGAGGCGATGAAGGGGATAGCCCGAGAGCTGGGGCTGGAAGGAACGCCGGCTCACAAGGAAGCTACGGGGTCCGATACATTGACCGGCCCCTGAGCTGAAATTCACTGCTATTTGTTTTTCGCTTTCGAATTTCCTCCGAGCAATCCGAATATCTCAAGAACCTTGTTGCTGGCGACAAAGACCTGGCCATTTGCGACGGCGGGAACAAGGTTTGAATTTCCTCCGGTATTCGGCCAGAATCCAGCCTTCGCTCGGTAGAGCCTCTTTAGCGTGGCCGACTTCCCGATCTCGGGATTGAAGGCATAGAGGAAGAGCGGGTATTTGCCGGCGGACTGCGGGCGAGAAACTGCCCAGATGACTGGGTTACTCATCCCATTCGACGAGATGCTGGTAAAGAGGCCAGGATCTTGCAGGCCGGAAATGAAAGCAGAGTTCTTCAGCAAATTAAGCGCGGGTTTGGGCGAAGTTTGAACTTGCCACACTTTGATGTTGTTGCCTCCGCTGGTAACTACGCGGCTCGATCCGCTGGCGTCTAGAAAATAGGACTGACCACACCAGCATCCGCCAACGCTATAGGTGCCGAGGACGTTATTCTTGCTGGGCGAGTAGCCGCCGAGATCGTCTTCGTTCATGAAATAGAGGTTGCCGTCTTTGCCAGCGGCGACCGCCATATGCGGCATGGACCCGGGTTGATCGGGCAGCACGAGCGCGCCGCCGGAACCGAAGTCGACGTCGCCTTGATCGAGCGATACCTGGTCGGAGGGCGTAAACACATCGAGCACAGTGGTCAGCGTGGGCGAGACCTTGACCACACTCTCCTGAAGGTCGGTGACACCGTCGTAGGTGTTCGGCTCTGAGTTGCCGGTCACGAACACGATGTTGCCGGAATCATCGGCGGCGGGACCGTATCCCGACATCCAGATTGAAGAGAGGAAAAAGCTGTCGGGGTTTGTGGCCTGCACATCGAGCAACTGATTCGACGGAAATGGTGTGAGTGTGTTGGTCGACCAGCCGAGCAGCCAGCCGCGCGAGAGGTTGCCGGAAAAGTCGCAGAAACTGGCAAAGGCAGCATAGATGCTGCCGTTGGCGGCCAACAAAGCCGAGCGCTGGCGCTGATATTTGGCGTTGAAATTGAAAGTAGATCCGTTGGTCAGCGTGTGCGAGGCGACAACCACTTGCGGCGTGACCTTATCGGTCAGGCTTCCGAGGTCGAGCGCGTGCAGGCGAAAGTTCACGGTGGTGTGATTGTCCTGCGTGTAAATCATCACGTAGAGCGTGTTGGCGGACAGATCGATCACGGGCGTCGAGTTCACGCCTACTCTGGGACCGTTGTTATTGCACCCTAGGGGAAACGCTACGGCCGTGCCGAAATTCGGATTCAGTAGCACTGTTCCGGTGTGCACGTCGATGGCATAGACGGTATTGTTTTCGGTGGCAATGTAGGCTACGTCATGCGTCGTGCCCTGAAATTGCCCGGCAGTGATCATCACGCCCGGAACGATTAGCGGCTCTGCGTCCACCTGATCGTCAAGCGCAACTGAGTGCTGGAGGCCGAACGTGGCTTTCGTGACGTTGGCGGGGGTTAGAGTCGTCTCATTGGGGTTCCATCCCGTGCGGTAGTTGTCGTTGTGATAAGTGGTGACTGCGGTCTGGCTGGCGGCGATCAACGCGCTCGCGGCGATGAAAATCAGGATGGCGGTTGATCCGCTGAAGAGGCAACTGCTGTTCGCACGTCGTGACATTTCTTGGTCCTCGTTTTCCAATAGCTTGTTTTCCGACAATTCTTTTTCCGACAACTCTCTTTGCGACTACTCGAGTCAGAGCTTGGCTGTGCGGAATCTCACTTCCGCTCAGTGCATCAAAAATCATTGGGGAACTACGCGTGAAGCTAACGCAATGTGCCTTGGGGGAAAGACACAAAAGCGCGTTGAGTCTAAAGCATCGCGAGAGGGAATGTAAATAGCGAATTCTGTTTCGTGAAGCTGCAGAAAAATGCAGTCAGCCGCTGAAGGGCGCGCGGGAGGCCGATTTGCCGGGTTGCGGCTCAACTTCTTTCCACGGCTTTCCGTGGATGGCGCGGGGCGAAAGCAGGTCCTTCGCTTCGCTCAGGATGACAATTCTGGGAGTGGGACTGTGAGGAGGTTTGAATAGGTGCGGCACGGTCGTGCAGAACTCCCTCTCGCAGAATAGCGTGTTGCAGAACCTGCCTATTGCAGAACTGCGGCTAGCTTCCCACCCGCGATTAGTTCGGAGATGCGCTCAAAATCCTGATACATCACGCGGTCTTTTTCCATGATCGCGCAGACGGAGCGAATCGCGGCGTGGGCTCGTTGGAGCGGCTTGGAGGGCTTGAGCGGAGCGAGAAAATCGATTGCCTGGGCTGCCGCCATGGCTTCGATCGTTAGAGTGTTGCGCGTATTTTCGACAACCCGCTTCAACTTGTTCGCCGCGGTCATGCCCATCGAAACGTAGTCTTCTTTGTTTCCCGAGGTGGTGATGGAATCGACGGACGCGGGATGCGCCAGCACTTTGTTTTCACTGACGAGCGCAGCGGCGGTTACCTGCGGCATCATGAATCCGGAATTGAGGCCTGCGCCCGGTGCCAGAAAAGGAGGCAGACCCTCGCTAAGGGCGGGATTCACGAGGCGCTCGAGGCGCCGCTCGCTGATGCCGGCGAGCGCGCTCAGTGCAATCGCGAGAAAGTCGAGCGCAAATGCGACGGGCTCGCCGTGAAAATTTACGCCGGAGAGCACATCGCCTTCGCCATCGATCGCTTTGGCATTTTTCACGAAGACGAGGGGATTGTCGACGGCGGAGTTGACCTCGCGCTCAAATACTGCGCGGCAATGAGTGAGCGTGTCGCGGACAGCACCGTGTACCTGCGGTATGCAGCGAAGTGAATATGCATCCTGCACGCGGCCGCAATCGCGATGCGACTCGCGAATCTCACTGCCCTCGAGCAGGCGGCGGAGGTTGGCCGCGGTCTTGATTTGTCCTGGATGAGGGCGCGCTTTTTGAATGCGCTCGTCGTAGGCGACGTCGGTTCCCTTGAGCGCATCGCAGGACATGGCGCCAATCACGTCGGCGGAGTCGACGAGCGTTTCGGCGGCTAGCTGCATCATCGTGCCGATGGCGAGCATGGCCTGTGTTCCGTTGATCAGCGAGACGGCTTCTTTGGCCTCGAGCACAACCGGCTTGATCTGAGCTTTTTTGAGCGCATCCGCGCTCGCGATGCGTCCGCCTTTGTCGTCGAAGCATTCGCCTTCGCCAATCAGCGCGAGCGCCAGATGGGCCAGAGGAGCGAGATCGCCGCTAGCGCCGACGCTTCCCTGCGATGGCACAAACGGCGTGACGCCGCGGTTCAGCATCTCGCAGATCGTGTCGATGGTTTGGGCGCGGACGCCCGAATGGCCCTTGGAGAGCGAATTGGCTCGCAGCACCATCATGGCGCGCGTATCGGCAATGGCTAGCGGTTCGCCGACACCGACAGCGTGAGAGCGGATCAGATTCACCTGCAATTCGCGGATCTGATCGCCCGCAATGCGTACGTCGCTCAGCTTCCCGACACCGGTGGTGATGGCGTACGAAACTTTGTCGTTAGCGACGAGCGTGTCGACGACGGCGCGCGCGCGGTTGACCTCTTCGCGCGCGTCGGGAGCGAGCAGCACTGGGCGCCTGTTGGCGGCGACCTCGCGTACCGCTTCGAGAGTCAGATCGTTTCCGTTGATGTGGAGGGCTTGCAAGGCGTTCTCGGTTCTCAGTTATTAGCTGTCAGTTATCAGGTTCTTAGTTTCTCAGTTGTCAGGTTCTCTGCGACGCCATTCCCACGGCATCGCGAAACACTTTCAGGTATTTCTCCGGCAGCTTGCGCGGCTTCATCTGCGAGTTCGCGACGATGTGAGTCGTTTCGCCTTCCGCCAGCACTCGGCGGCTTTCTGCGCTCAACAGCTCATATCCGAAATGAATCACTTTTTCGCGCACGTGCTTCAAATATGTGCGAACGACGACTTCGTCATCATAATGCACGGGCGCCTTGTAGCGGCAGCGCGCATCGATGACGGCGATGAAGCAGTCGTCTTCGGTCTCCATGTTTTTGTAGCTGAAGCCGAATTGGCGCAGCAGCTCGACGCGCCCAACTTCAAACCAGATGAAGTGATTGGCGTGATAGACGACGCCCATCTGATCGGTCTCGGCGTAGCGGACGCGGATTCGCGTTTCATTGACGGTATGGGACGTACTCATTGCCCCGTCCACTTCGGTTTGCGCTTTTCAAGGAACGACGAGATGCCTTCGCGAAAATCTTGCGTAGAGCGAATGCCGGCGTTTTCTCGGATGGCGGATTCGATTTGCGCATCGAGTTCTGCACGCCCGTGATCGGTGAGCAGGCGCTTGGTGTAGGTGAGGGAGAGCGGACTATTTTCTATCAACTGGGTCGCCAGCCCGCGCGCCCGTTCCATTAATGTCTCCTGCGGAACGATCTGCGTCAGGAGGCCGATGCGGAGAGCTTCTTCGGCGTCGAAGATGCGGCCGGTCAGTAGGAGATCGCGCGCGATTTTTTCACCGACTTGCCGGAGCAGAAAAGTTGAAACGATGGCGGGCACGAATCCGATGCGAACTTCGGTGTAGCCGAACTTGGCTTCCGGCACGGCGAGCGTGAAATCGCAGAGAAACGCGAGACCCGTGCCACCCGCGATCGCTGCTCCATTAACAGCGGCGATGGTTGGCATGGGAAATTCATAGATGGATCGGAACAGGCTGACCATCGTGCGCGAGTCTTCAAGGTTCTGCTCGGCGGTGCGGCCGATCAGAGACTTGAGATTGTCGAGATCCATGCCGGAGCAGAAGGCCTTACCCGCTCCGGTTAGGATCAGCACGCGCGCTGTGGAGGTTCTCACTTCTTCGAGCGCCCGCAGCAGATCGGCGATCAGTTCGTAGCTGATGGCATTGCGCTTGTCAGGACGATTAAGGGTGAGGTTAGCGAGGCCGCCATCGAAAGTGAGTTGGAGAGTGCTGTAAGTCATTTCAGGTGATTCCAATTGGCTTTACTCAACGAATGACGCTTTGTACCTCGTGCCTATTTCCGTACTCGCCTTTAATAACGTGTCGAGCGATTTGAGTTGAGGCATCGGGGCGCCACGGCCTGCAAGCGCTTCAATCATTTTCTCCGTCGGAATATTGCCGACCAGAGCATCCTGCGCGAAC
>JBAWBE010000305.1:0-3487 GCA_049589635.1 Terriglobales bacterium | reverse complement strand
CCGCTTGCTGATGTCATGCGCAAAGGTCGAGGCACCCACAATCTGACCGTCGAAATCTCGCACTGGGGAAATGATCAGCGACACGTTGACCAAACTCCCATCCTTGCGCCTCCGCACGGTTTCCTCGCGAGTCACTGGCCGTCCAGCGGCAATCTCCTTCAGGAATTGCCTGGCTTCCGCCTGCATTCCGGGTGGAATGATGGTGGCGATCGGTTTACCGATGATTTCCGCCGCGCTGTAGCCATACAATTTTTCCGCGCCGTGGTTCCAACTGATGATCGTGCCCGTGAGATCCTTGCTGAAAATCGCGTCCTCGGAGGATTCCACAATGGCAGCCAGACGGAAGATGTGCTGTTCGGCCTCGCGGCGCTTTTTGTCAAGCCGGTTGAGCCACACCGCACTTAGCCACAACAAAGTGGCGAAGGTCACGAGCTCGCCCAGGGTGCGGAGGGCGATGCCAAATTCCGTGCCATAAATGCCGCTAACCTGACCGCGCCACCGAAGCCAGCCAAATAGGATTGGCACAGCGACCACCAATGGCAAAATTCGCCGCGCCAGCACGCCACCCATGTATTCGCTGGTAACCGCAGACATCACCCCAATCCGTGGCCGCACCGCAAGAACAGCCAGGCCCAGCACCGCAAACAGGATGGCGGTGTGCAGGGCCATCGAAGAGTACACCGCTACGTCATAGAGCGCACGAGCGCCGAGCAGGTAGCCCATGCATGCGACAAGTCCGTTCAGAGTGGCGAGCAGAGCAAAGCTTTGGGCTGGGTAGGGCCGTCGGTTGCTCATGAACAACACGCTGCTACCCAGCAAAAAAAAGCCAAGCGCGGTAGCTCCTGACATCCGACCGGGATGGAGAGTTCCTGCGACTTGCACAGCACTCGGAAACAGCACGTCATCGAGACCCAGATTCAGCTGGAAGACATACTCCGCCAGCGTCAGCAGGCCGACCAGCGCGACAACACCACTCAGAATCCGCGCCCCACGCATTTTTAGAACCGGTGGGTTGTTCAATTCCCCGGCGCGTAACTGACTCAGCCAAAGAGATACACCCACTAGTACGAAGCACAATGCAGTGTTGGGCTTCATGGTGGCCAGTCCTGGCAAAACGCTCGTGAGCGTCGGGATGCCTAGCAACCATCCCAGCAGGGCCAGACTACCGACAAAAACCGCTGCCGCGCTGGCTGCATACGAGTACAGCCGACAATTCCTGACGTCGCGGGACTCCGCTTGGGTACGCACATTGACCTCCACTGAATCGGCCAAGTCCTGAGTTATTTCGAGATACCCTGGGGTCTGTTCTAGGTGAACCCGCGTCGATGGGAAAGGGCGCAGTTTGTTTGCACACCGAAATTACATTCATCGCAAGTGGTCAGGCAGTTGCGGAAGAAAGCCCCCGAGTCGCCGCGTTCAACCGAGTTCACCTATCTGCCGTCGGGAAATCTTCGCCGATTCTCACCTGTTTTTGCGACCCTAACCAGAAGTAGAGCTGAGAACACATACATTAGTTCACACTCCGCTGGAATCACACTAACCCCTTATGGCACGCCTGCGTGGCGAATACAAAATGCACGGGCCACACTTACTGCAGTGAAGCGTATTACGCGGCGCGAGACTAACCCCGACGTGTTATTGTACGCGATTCCGCTTAGCATCCACAGGCGGATGATCCCCCATCGCCAACTCAAATCGGGTTATGGTGTGCGGGAATTCTACGAACGCGCTTTTGAAGATTGCCGCCTGGTCTACAACCGTCTTCGAGCCCTCGAAAGATGCAGACGCACGTCCAGGTATGGAAACAGTTGTGCAGGTGGCGATAGAGAAGTTCATCGCGGGGGTGCCGTTGCCAACTCTTCGACAGGGATTCTCGATGCATCTCGCAGCTGCGCTCCGTCGTGATCTGGCTGCTTGGGCCGAGAGATACACTCGATTGCAAGCGATTCCGCATTGCCTTGACAACACTCCACTAAAACGCGAAGATCGTACGAATCGCTGTCTGAGTTGAGAACAAAGCAATCCTGCGATATAGAACTACCTTCTCTGCCCGACCTTCCGCAAGAGTTACTCAAATGCCTCTGCGAAAGGTGCTTGCACAGAATTCGCCACAGTGCCCAACCCTGCCGTTTACGAGAATGCCGAACCGTGTGTCGCGGACTGTCGAACCGAAATTAAAGCAGTGGAGAGAGTTTGTGCGAAAGGTTCGGGTAGGCGTTCTGTTGTTCAGCTTTGCAGGCTGTGGCTTTTGCCAAAGCACTATTACGTCTTCCGCAATTCCTCCGCTGAGAAGCGATGTCCTCACCACTTGGACCACAGACCAGGGTCTGCCTCAGGACTTCGTAACCTCGCTCGCGCAGACGCCGGATGGATTTTTGTGGGTAGGAACGCTGAACGGTCTCCTCCGCTTCGATGGAGTGAACTTCCGAAGCTTCACTAACATTGGACCCCCCGAGATGCAGGATGATATCAGAGGGCTTTTTCCCGATGAAACGGGCGGTCTTTGGATTTCTACGAATACGAGTCTCTTCCAGTACCAGCAGGGAAGATTTACGCACCTTTCTCTGGAGGGAAAGACGCGTTACCAAGTAACTTTGCTCGCGCCCGAGAGGAACGGAGGTCTCTGGATTTACGGGGGTGGAAAGCTAGCGCGCACGAACGGAATGACCCTTGAGGTCAAGCCACTTACATTTTCGGTTTCACCTACGGCAATTGCGGAGACATCCGATGGAAGGTTGTGGATAGCTGGCGGGGACAGCGTACGTGTTTTGCAGGATGGCGACAAAGTGAATGCCGAGTACCGGCTTCCAAACGTACAAATGTTGTACTGCGACTCTTTCGGTGAACTGTACGCGGGAGATGGCCACCACCTTTTCCGCTTCAACGGGAAACGTTTCCAGCGGGTTGAGAATCCCGGAGTTACGAACTTCGTTTCCATCATGGTGGACCGCAATCACAGCTTGTGGATGGCAAGTGGCGGCCTGCATGGGCTTACTCGTAAATCCGGCAATTTGATAGAGACCCTCACCGACCGTGACGGTCTTGCGAGCAATGATGTGCGCACGCTGCTTGAGGACAGAGACGGAGATATCTGGATTGGTACCATCGCCGGACTCCAGCGCCTGCACGTTGGGATTTTCTCCACGTACACGCCGCTCACTGCTGGGACGGGAGGCAGGGGCCAACCCGATTCCGTTTTTGAGCAGAAGAATGGAGGCGCCATCTGGGAAGGAACGGTGGAGAATGGCATCGCACGTTTTCAAAACGGAGATTGGAGTTTGTTCGGGCGAGCTAAAGGTCTTCCGCCAGGACAGGTGCGGGGATTCTTCGAGAATGGAGATATGCCCGGGGTCGCAGTGTCGGATTATGGAATGTTTGCATGGACCGGGCATCGCTTCCGAAAACTCCCGTCCATTCCTCGAGGATACATTTCCACACCAGTAAGAATGCAGGATGGCACCGTCTGGTTTACGGTCTTGCACCGCGG
>JBAWBE010000304.1:0-4166 GCA_049589635.1 Terriglobales bacterium | reverse complement strand
GCCCGCGTGGGCGCTGGCGGAGCTTCCGGCCAGCGAGTTGAGCATCATTCTCCGGCACGAGTTTGCGCACCTGCGGCGATGGGACGATTGGACGAACCTGGCGCAGAAAGTTGTGCGAGCGGTGTTTTTCTTTCATCCCGCGGTGTGGTGGATCGAGAGCCGGCTTTCGGTGGAACGCGAAATGGCTTGTGACGACATCGTGGTTGCCGAAACTGACAACCCGATGGGGTATGCCAATTGTCTGGTATCCCTCCTGGAAAGAAGTCTCGCGCAACGCGGGTGGACGATGGCGCAAGCGATTGTGCATCGCGCGCGCGAGGCTTCGGAACGCGTGGAGCAGATTCTGGATAAGAACCGGCCGGCGGGGCGGGGGATTTCAAAGCCGATACTGGGATTAATCGGGACGTTTGCGGCGTTGTGTCTGGTGATGCTGCCTGCTACTCCGCAATTTGTGGCGTTTGATCGCGCGACGGTGAGTGGGCCGACGGCGCATCCATATTCGGCTGGACTGGTTCGTCCGGCTAGTTTGCGCGTTGCGGATTATCAAGGCTCGCTTCAAGCTGCGGTGATTCCGGCGAGTTTGAAGAGCAATGATTCGGCCGCGGGGCGCGTTAACGTTCGTACGAAAACCGGCGCGCACGAGGCGAGTCCCGGGATTTCAAATCACAATTTCCAGGCGTCGAATGCCCTTGGCATTTCGCAGCTAAGAAATTCTGACGATCCCAGTTCTGCGTCGAGGGTCGATTCGATGGCGCAGTTGAACGCAGCCTCCGAAGTGGTCGTGGCGGATCGCGAGTCTCAATCTGGAATGCAGCGATTGCTGTTGGTGCGCGAGGCGCAGTTCGTAACTGCGGAATTCCCGGTGAGTGAGTTGACGGTCGTCAATTTGCCGCGCGGGCCGGTGATGGTGTGGAGCGTCCAGATGATGCGGGTGACACTGGTCGCTCCGGTATGGAGAGAGATGCGACTGCCGGCGGCTAAGAAGATTTAGTAGAGGCGCAAATTTTTTTGTTCTCATCAACTAAGGATTTAGTTGCAGGGAGCAAGTTTGGTTTGTCTATTTCAATTCGTCCTATCAAGGAAAAGGAGCAATGAAGATGTGGGAGCAACATTCGAAATCGGAAACAAAATCAACATTCACTAAGTCGGGAATCAAGCGGTTCGTAAGCACCCGTTTTGCCGTGGCGGTGCTGGCGATTGCGGTCATCGCTGGCCTCGGTACGTTTACATTCACCAAGTCGGCGACTGCGGCAGCATCGGTCGGGACTCCGGCTCCAGCCGCGGCGGCGCTGGATGACAACAGCGTGGGCGCGCTGCTTTCGCTTGATCGCGCGATGGAGACGCTGGCGGCGCGCGTGACGCCGGCCGTCGTCAACGTCACGGTCGTCTCCAAGTCGAAGGAGGCCGCATCGGATGAGGGCGGCATGCCAGACATGCAGCAATTCTTTGGACAGAATGGGCCGTTCGGGCAGCAGGGGCAGCAGTTCGGAAGGCAGTTCCACTTTCAGCAGCAGCCGCAGAACCGAATCGAGCATGGCCTCGGCAGCGGTGTGATCATCTCTCCCGATGGATACATTGTTACCAACAATCACGTGATCGACGGAGCGGTCGATATCCGCGTGACCATGAGCAATAAAGAAGTGATGCCGGCGAAGCTGATCGGCGCCGATCCGTTGACCGATCTTGCGGTCATTAAGGTAAGCGGTTCGAATTTGCCGAGCGTGCCGTGGGGTAATTCGGCGAGCCTGCGGCCAGGACAGACGGTATTGGCATTCGGTAATCCATTTGGATATCAGTTCACGGTGACGCGCGGAATTATCAGCGCGCTCAATCGTGCAAATCCGGATGCTAGCGACCGGCGTAAACCGGGCGAGTTCATTCAGACGGATGCGGCCATCAATCCTGGCAACTCAGGTGGAGCGCTGGTGAATGCGCATGGCGAACTGATCGGCATCAACACGTTCCTGATCTCGGGCTCGGGCTCGTTTGCGGGCATGGGATTTGCGATTCCTACACAGATCGTCGAGCCGACCGTAAACACGCTGATCCGCGATGGCAAGATCACGCATGGCTACATCGGAGTTCAGATCGCCGACGTGACTCCGGACAATGCGAAGTTCTTCCATCTGAATAAAGCTGTGGGAGCGCTGGTGAGCGATGTAACGCCGGATTCGCCGGGATCGAAAGCCGGGCTTAAGACTGGCGACGTCATTACTGAACTTAACGGCAAGGCAATTACGGATGCTGGAGAGTTGCAAATGCTGGTCGGGCAGCAGCGGCCGGGCGACACGATTCACCTCGACGTGATGCGTGATGACAGGCCGACGACCGTGGCGGTGACGTTGGGCGACCTGAACCGCACGAATAGCGATGAAGTCGCTGGCGCGGCGGAGCACAAAGGACGCTGGGGGCTGCATCTCGGCGACCTGGACCAGAACGCGCGCCAGGAACTGCAACAGGATGGCGCGAACCAGGGTGTAAACATTCATGGCGCGCTGGTGAATGATGTGGTGCCGGGAAGTCCGGCGGACAATGCGGGCATCAGCCGCGGCGATGTGATCATGGAAGTGGATCGCAAGCCGATGCATTCCGCGGCCGACGTTGCGCAAGCGCTTGGCAATGTCGCAAAGGGGCAGGATGCGCTGGTGCTGGTGTGGTCGAACGGAGGGAGCACGTTCAGGGTGCTGCACGCGACGGAGTAAAGCAGCCGTCAGCCGTCAGCTCTCAGCCATCAGTAACGGCGCGTGGCTTTCGGCGGTTGGCTCTTTCCTTGGCCGATTATCGCTGCGCTTTGTCCGAGTTGAAGCGGATGGGCGCAGCGATTTTTAGTTCTCAGTTCTCAGTTGTCAGTTCTCAGTAAATTCCTGGTCTTCTTCGAACGCCGGAGTTTGCTGCAAAGCATGCGGCCTGTCTATTTCTTCTTCTTCGTCGGCTTTGGTTTCAGCGTTTTTGCGTAGTCGTAGCTCATGGCAAGGTATTTTGCTAATTCTGGGGTCTTTTTCAATAGCGAATCCGGGATCACCACATACTCCCTCATTACGGCGCCGTAGGCTTCGAATAGAGTAGTTTTGTACTTCTTCAGAAATTTCTCGCGCTCCCCGTCTGGGAGGCGGAAGGCTAGCGTGCCGGAGGAGTGAAGCAAGGTAAACATGTTCCCGTTGAGTGAGGTGTAGGGATTGGCGTCGCCTTTGCGTTCGATCTCTGGATTCGTCTGGAGAACTTTTTCATAGAGGGCTAGCTTTTCGGGTGAGGTGCGCTTGGCAGGTGTGGGCATGATAGGTCTTCCTCGCCCATCTTAAAATATGTACCAAGTGCGTACCAATGAAGTGAATGGGCCTGGAGCGAATCCTGGTTCCAACCTTTTTATTCAATGAGTTAGCCTTGTGATCCACACCGTGGTAACGACGAATTCCACATCTTCCTCTAAATCCTACCGATCTCACCCGATAGAATAGGAAGACTGAAGTCGATTCCCCCGGCTTAATCCGTGGTGTTCGGGCGAAGAGTCCGTGGCTCCACAATTTGTTGCATGGAGAGATAGATATTTTGGACCGGACTGACGGACTGGATCAGATCAATGGACTGGGCGTTAGCAGATTAGAAGCCAACCGATTAGACCCCGAGCGGCCTTCGTGCTCGCTCGATGCCAGCTACGTATTGGAGTGGGACGAGATCGCAAATCTGACGGCGGATTCGACCAAGCCGGCCGAAACGCTGATGAATGTGGTTGCTCTGATTGCGCGGCGCTTCGGAACGGATGTGTGCTCGGCCTATCTGCTGGAGCCCGACCGCGCGAATCTGGTGCTGGCCGCTACGCTTGGACTGCGGCCGGAGTGCGTCGGCAAGTTGCGGATGAGCGTAACTGAGGGCTTGACGGGACTGGTGGCTGAACAGGTGCGGCCGGTGGCGGTCGAACAGGTGAAGACCCACCCACGGTTCAAGTATTTTCCCGAGGCGGGTGAAGATCCTTATCAGTCGTTTTTAGGCGTGCCGCTGGTCGAGCGGGGAGTGCTGCAAGGTGTGCTGGTGGTGCAGACGCTCGAGGCACGAATTTTCCCGGAGAATGAAATTCGGTTGCTGGCCGAGGCTGCAAAACGCGTTGCTCCGGTGGTGAGTGAGGCGCGCATGTTGGACCGGTTTGTGGCTCCCATTCAGGAACGCTTGTG
>JBAWBE010000303.1:0-10904 GCA_049589635.1 Terriglobales bacterium | reverse complement strand
CGACTAACGACTGACGACCAACGACTGGCGCGAGTTTCATCCGCGCCACATTCAGCGCCGCAGGATCCTTATCGAAGCCAATCAAATGTCCCGGTGCGCCTAGGCGTTTTGCGATTTCGCAACTGTGCCCGCCCAAGCCCACCGTGGCATCCAGATAAGTTCCGCCACGCTGTACGGCCAGAAAATCGATCGCTTCTTTTAAAAGAACCGGAACGTGTCCACCAGGCCCACGCCCACCCCGCTCGGGGATGTCTTGTCCAAGATCCTTTGCCACTAGATGCCCAGGTCGTCGAGCGTCTTTGTGTCTTCATCCGTGAAGGGCTCTTTGATCTCCTTGTCGAGCGCTTCCATGTTCCGGACCTCCAGGTAGGTCAGATTGCCGAGCACTGCCACATCGCCGCGAATCTGCGCCGCCTCGCGCAGAGTCTGGGGACTCAGCAGACGCCCCTGCCCGTCCATCTCTACGACCTGCCCGTAATAATTCGTGCGCGTAAGAAACTTCTTCTTCGTGGGGTTGTAGGTCGAAAGCTGAGCAAGCTTCTGCTCGATCCGTTCCCACTCTTCGAAGGGATATATCTGGGCAATTACCCCGTCCAGACTCGTGATATAGAATCGCTGGGCGTATTTCTCGTCGATCACCCGCTTGAATTCCGCGGGGACCTTGAGCCGTCCTTTTTCGTCCACGCGAGTTGGGTGATTTCCGCGAAACATGTGCCCTGCTTGTCGCTGGGTTCCGTTTATTACTGGCTGCTACCACAGCCACCATCACGAGGGAGGTAAAAGCGGCTGCAAAACAAGTGGAATCAGGTTCGTTTGGGCTCGTTTTGCGGGTGTCAGTCTCTAAAACCACTGGCGCCTCATAAAGTTACAGAATCTGCCCCGAACTCTACTGCTTGCTCCACTTCCAACCACTTTTGTCCACATCCTACGCCTAACTGGTTTATTGTCAATAACAAAGTTTCAGGTTGAGACGGGGAATCGGGACTCAAGGTGTAAAACGCGAGATGTTGCGGTTAACCAAAAAGATGACCACAAGCAGTTGGGTTTAGTGAGATGGTTCGGATTGAGAAGATAATGAATTTTTCGCTTGGTGACGCCAAGGGCCGATCGAAAATCTGTGGAAAACACGGGCCGCGCTTCTCGTCGGTTCCATACCATGCATGCCATATCACGCCGAGTTCGAGCAATGGATTCCTGCTCCGCTTGAGAAGGTTTTTCCGTTCTTTGGCGACCCGATGAATTTGCCGCGCGTTATGCCGGCGTGGATGCGAGTCAAGATTGAGGAGATCACGATAGTCGCTCCGCGGGGATTTTCGTCGTCGCGTCTTTCGGGCGAAGGCACAAGGTTTCTCGCTTCCTATCGCGCGCTTCCCTTCCTGCCCATCCGAATTCGGTCGGAGGCGCAAATTGTTGGTTTCGGACTGAACGAGTTTTTCGCGGACGTACAAGCTAAAGGCCCATTTCGAAGTTGGCATCACCGGCATGAATTCGCCGCGGAGAGTCGTGACGGGATTCATGGCACTCGACTGAAGGATCGGATCGAATATGAAGTCGGCTTCGAACCGCTGGGCAGCCTGGTGAACGCGCTCTTCATCGCTCCGCAGGTGCGGCGGACGTTTGCTTATCGGCAGCGCGCGGTACAGCGATTTCTCCTTGCCACGACCTGAGCGGGGCTCCGCCTATTTCGCCGCTTCGACGTATACCGCGGTTCCGTACGCGAGTACTTCCGTGACGCCCTGCATCACCTCGGTCGCGTCATAGCGGGCGCCGACAACCGCGTTGCCACCCATGTCGGCGGCATGTTGCAGCATTAGGTCAAAGGCTTCAGCACGAGTCTTTTCGCAGAGATTCGTGAGTAGAGAAATGTTACCGCCCACGATCGTCTGCAAGCCCGCGCCAATGGTGCCAAAGATCGAGCGCGAGCGAACGGTGATTCCGCGGACCACGCCGAGCGTGCGGACCACCCGAAATCCATCCAGTTCGAACTGCGTGGTTACCATGTTGTGCGGGACCATGCGCCCGGTAGCAGAATAAGCTCCCATTGTTCCTCTCCTCGCGATTGACTTCCATCGGCGACCGCAACGTATCGAGCGGACTCTCCTTTCTACTCTTTTCTTTCCTGACACTCAATCTCATCGTGCGTGATGCGTCGTAATCTCTCTATAATGTTGTCTTCGCTTTCCTTGATCGACCAATAGGAGGCATTTTGTTTTCACGCCGCCGATTCTTGACCGCCGGATCTATTGCCGGTACCGGCCTCGCTCTAATGCCTGCCGCAAAAGCGGTGGAAACCAAGGATTCTCTTCCTCCACCGATAGCCGAGCTTCGCTCGATGCGCTCGGGGGCCAAGCCCATCGCCGTTGAAGAGCGTGCGTCGCGCCAGGAAAAAGCGCGACAGTTAATGCGCGACAACAATCTCTCTGCGATTTTGCTGACTCAGGGTACGTCTCTTGTCTACTTCACCGGCATCGAATGGTGGGGCGGCGAGCGTTTGTTTGCCATGGTGTTACCCGCCAAGGGCAACGCTTTTTATGTTGCGCCAGCGTTTGAAGAAGGCCGGGCGCGCGAGCAGATCGCGCTCGCTCCCGAGGGCAAAAATCCCGACGTGCGGGTGTGGCAGGAGAATGAGAACCCTTACGAGCGGGTTGCGCAAGGGCTGAGTGATCGCGGAATCGCCGGTAGCGCGATCGGCCTCGATGAGACGATAAAGTTTGTTTTCAGCGATAACATCCGAAAAGCCGCAGCCAGCGCCTCGTTCACTAGCGCGACTCCCGTCACCTCGGGATGCCGCATGATCAAGAGCGCGCACGAGATCGAACTTATGAGGCTGGCAGCGAAGGTAACGCTGGCCGCCTACGAGGCGACCTACCGATCCCTGAAAGCGGGTATGACTCGAAAAGATGTAGAGAGCATGCTCGAGACTGCGCACCGGCAACTGGGATTCGAGGGCGGAGCAGACGTGCTGGTCGGCGAATATTCCGCCTTTCCGCATGGGACGATTCTTCCGCAGGAAATTCGCGAAGGGACGATTGTGCTGATCGACGGCGGCTGCTCGGTGGAGGGCTACGCCTCGGACATTACGCGTACGTTTGTTCTCGGCAAAGCGAGCGACAAGATGAAGCAGGTGTTCGATATCGTTCATCGCGCGCAGAGCGCGGCGCTCGCCACGGCGCGTCCGGGCGCTGAAGCTGGATCGGTCGACGCGGCCGCGCGCAAAGTAATCACCGATGCTGGGTACGGCCCCGATTACAAATACTTTACGCACCGTCTGGGACACGGCATGGGCATGGATGGGCACGAGTGGCCATATCTGGTGCGCGGCAACACGACGAAACTTCAGCCGCAGATGACTTTCAGCGACGAGCCGGGCATCTACCTTCGCGGAGAATTCGGAATTCGACTCGAAGACGATATGCACATTCTGGAAAACGGGTCGGAGCTGTTTACGCCGCAGAGTCCTTCCCTGGAGGATCCTTTCGGGCGGGTTTAGGCGGATGAGATTGTGCGGACAACAGGCTTGAACCACGGGGTCCACGGAGTGCACGGGGTAATGCAACGTCAGAAGACCTGCAAGATCTATTTCGCGCTTCGCATCAAGTCGCCTAGCGCATGAATGTCGGCGGGACTCGCGTCGCCAACGACGACATAGCGCAGTCCGGCATCGCTCCACGTGTCCACATTGAACGCCAGTTCGCGCTCGGAAGTTACACCCATCGTAAGTGGAATCATTCCCGGCTGATCCTGAAAGATGAATACCGATAGCTGATGGCTGCGAATTTGGAAGAGCAGCTGTGCGCCGGGACTGTGCTCGAAATAAGTGACGCGACCCCCAATCAGCTTGAACGGCGAGTTCTGCAACTCGGGAAGATTGAAAGTAAATGGAAGCTTGCCCTGGAACCAGGGTTTCACCGTGTGACGGTCGGTCGAAATCACATCGACAGGATTCGCACTCGCCAGCGTCGCCACGTGCAGATCGACGAGTTCCGCAAGTGCTTGCTCGCGCGCCGAGTGACGCGCCCACACTGTAAACCCGAGCACCAGCAGCACGAGCGCCACCGCGGCCATGGCCAGTCCCGGCATCCATCCGAAGGCCCAAACCGGACGGCGCCTAGGCTGAATGCTTTTTTCAATGCGCAGGCGGAACTCAGGCGACGGAGTATACCGCGCGGCCGCAGCTTGCGTCAGACGTTTCATCTGCAAGCGGCCGAGCGCGTCGGCGGCACACGAGGCACAGGTTCGGAGATGTGCGTCGACACTTGCGCGCTCCTCTTCCGAGCAGGCGGAATCCAAGTATGCGTCGAGCTTATCGCGCCACTGATCGCACGTCATCGCGAAGCTCCCCGTAATTTGGCCGTCAGTAATTCGCGCATTGCCTTTCGCGCTCGGGACAGCCGCGACATCACAGTTCCTATGGGAATTGCGAGGGTCTCGCCAATCTCCTGATAACTCATCTCCTCCGAATCGCACAAAAGAATGATCTCTCGAAACTTTACCGGCAATTCTTCCAGGGCCTTCTGGATCGTCTCCTGCTCCGCGCGGGCGAGCAAAGTCGATTCTGGATTTTCCGCCCCAGCCGGCTCCACAACCTTGTCTTCATCGCTGTCGAGCGAGAGCGACGCCGACGCCTTCAGACCAGCTTGCGACGTCAAGAAGGTGTTGCGCAGGATCTTGTACATCCAGGCACGGAAATTTGTTCCCTGCCTGAACGACGAAAAGCCGCGCAACGCCTTCATATAAGTTTCCTGCACCAGATCCTCAGCGGCGGCTCGGTCATGCGTGAGCCAGTGGGCGAAGTTGTAGAGCCGCGCGAAAAGCGGCATCGCCAGATCTTCAAACGACCCGTTATCGCCAGTGCGATCAGCCACAGCCCAAACAGTGTACCTCGGAGGCGGGGCCCTTGATTCTCCGAATGGGGGAAAAACCAGCACAGGAAGATCCGCCGCAAGAGACATTTCCGCGCGTCGTTTACTCCTTACCTCATATAACTGAGGTAAGGGCAAAATATTCCATGGGTTAAATTCCCTGTGGCGCGGATAGGCCAAGCAGGCGCAGGACGGCGCTGAGAGGTGTTATTCCGCGATTCGAGCGGGGATATCCGCGTAGGTTGTGCAGCCTATGTGACCACCGGCTCCGGCTCCAATCCAGCCAGTTGGTTCTTAATCGCTACCGATAGTCGCCGAACACCTTCTCTGATTAGCTCGGGCTCGGCGTTCGAGAAATTTAGCCGAAAGTGGCGCAGACCCTCGCTGGCGAATCCATTGCCAGAGTAAAACGAATCTCCCGGAACGAACGCAACGTTCTCCTTAAGCGCGGCTTCGAACAGCAGATGCGAGTTCATTCCGGGGGGCAGCGTCACCCACAAAAACAATCCGCCGAGCGGACGCGTCCAGCTCACCTCGGGTGGGAAATATTCTTCAAGAGCCTGGAGCATCACATCGCGCCGCTCGCCATAAACGCGGCGGATCACCTTGATGTGCTCGTTGAGGAAGCCATCCTTCGCAACTTCGTACGCGACCATCTGACCAAAGGTCGACGTGTGCAAATCCGCTCCCTGCTTGAGTTGCACGAGTTTTTTGATCACTTCCGGCGGAGCGACGATCCACCCGAGGCGTAATCCGGGAGACAGCGTCTTCGAAAATGTGCTCAAGTAGATCACGTTGCCAATCGAATAGCCGCGATCGCGGCGCAGGTTCTCACGGTCGAGCACAACTAACGGAGTCAGATGCTCGCCTTCATAACGGAGCTGGCCGTAAGGATCGTCTTCAATGATCGGAATGCCAAAGCGCTCGGCGAGTAATACGAGTTCATGGCGACGGCCCTCTGCCAAAGTCGTACCACCTGGATTCTGAAAGTTAGGCAGCACATACATGAATTTTGGCCCTGAACGCAGAGGCTCTTCGAGCAGATCGGTGCGCAGGCCGTCCTCGTCGCTCGGCACGCATAGATACTCAGCACCGTACACATTGAAGGCCTGGAGTGCACCGAGATACGTGGGCGCCTCGACCAGCACGCGGTCTCCAGGATTGATGAGCAGCTTACCGATGAGGTCGAGCGCCTGCTGCGATCCCGACGTAATCAGCACATGCTCCGGTTTCGCCTTCACGCCGTAGCGCGACGTATGCCGCGCGATCATCTCGCGCAGTGGCTCATAACCTTCGGTGGCGCCATATTGCAAAGCGGTTGGCGCGCTCTTTTCCAGTACCGCTCGACACGCTTCGCGAAAACGCTCGACCGGAAAAACGTCCGGCGCGGGCAGCCCTCCGGCAAACGATATGATCTCGGGGTTCTGCACAATCTTGAGAAGTTCGCGAATGGCAGAGCTATGGATGTTCTTCATGCGTTGCGCGTAGCGGGAAGTCCAAGCGGTCGACATGTGTGTATGGGCTCTCTTTATTTGAGTCTATATCGTCGAGGAAAGTCGCGCGGCGATTTCGGAGCTTAGTCGGTCACAAAAATCACGGAAGTATCGGCTAACGTTAAACAGGTCCAGGCAAATGTTCTACTCGACCACCCATTCCCGCATTCGTCGCAGCAGTGAGGCAGGTGCGTCGGCTTCGAGTTCTACCAAACCGCCCTTGTAGCGCCGGGAGAAGATTCGGGCGCGTGCCTCCAGCAGAGCCAGAGTTTTGCCTTCCTTTTGCGGGATGCGCAGGCGCACGCGGCTGGGTTTGTCTTCTTCAAGCACGCTATCGATGTGATCAAACAGCGTCGTCAATCCGATGCCTTTCGCCGCTGAAACGTGCACGGTCTGTGAGTCGTCTCGCAGCGACTCGCGTTGTTTTGGGGGCAGCAGGTCGATCTTGTTCATTACGTGGAGGCGCGGTTTCTTGTCAGCCTCGAGTTCCTTCAGCACGCTTTCGACCTGCGCATCCTGCTCGGCCGAGATCGGGCTGCTCGCGTCTGAAACCTGGAGGATCAGCGTTGCCCGTTGCACTTCTTCAAGCGTGGCGCGAAAGGCCGTGACGAGCGTGTGCGGCAGATGCCGAATGAAACCGACAGTATCCGAGAGCAGGATTCTGCGCTTCGATGGCAGTTCGGCGCCGCGGAGCGTCGGGTCAAGCGTCGCAAACATGCGCGACGACGCGACGACATTGGCATGGGTGAGCGCATTGAACAAAGTTGACTTCCCGGCATTGGTATATCCAACAAGCGCCACCGTGGCGACGGGCACCGACTCCCGCCGCTGCCGCTGCTGCGCCCGAATGCGGCGCACGTTTTCGATCTGCTGCTTGACGTGCCGAATGCGGCGATAGATCTTGCGGCGATCCGTTTCAAGCTGCGTTTCGCCAGGTCCGCGCGTGCCGATGCCGCCACCGAGTTGCGACATCTCAACGCCGCGCCCTGCCAGCCTGGGCAACATGTATTCGAGTTGCGCCAACTCCACCTGCAACTGGCCTTCCCGAGTTCGCGCATGCTTCGCAAAAATGTCGAGAATCAGCTGCGTACGATCGATGACGCGAGTGTTGACTACGCGCTCGATGTTGCGCTGCTGCGAGGCCGAGAGATCATGATCGAAAAGAATTACGTCAGCGGAAACGGAGGCCGATGCCCCCGCAATTTCCTCCAGCTTGCCTTTGCCGATCAGGGTCGCGGGGTCGGGACGGTCGCGGTGCTGCATGAACTCGCCCGCGATCTCGGCGCCGGCACTGGTCGCCAGTGAACGCAGCTCATCGAGCGATTCCTCAGGGCTAAAATCGGTAGAATCCGCACGGCGCGCGGGAGCGATGCTGGTCGCGTGATCGCGAGCCGCCTGCGCTCCAGCGGTGATCGTTGTCCCGGCAGTTTTCCCGGCACGGCCGCGCGTGCGGAATTCCACTCCGACAAGAAACGCGCGCTCGCGGCGTTCCGATGGGTTCAGTACTGCCTTGGGCTCATTCCGAGAACGACCCCGGTCTCTGAGACTGGAATTGTCTTTGTTATCTTTCGGCACGCATACTTATTCTATCTGCTGTTTCTATCCTTGCGTGCCGGAGCCTGGGACTGCCGCGGCCTCGCCAATGGTCGCGACCGCGGCGGGTTTTCCCTCGCCGTGAGCGTGAGCCGCGCGTGCAATCACGACCGTCGAGATCGCATGTTTGAAGATTAGCTGCTCCTGATTGCTGGTTTCGAGCACAACCGAATACTTGTCGAACGATCGAATCCGGCCCGTCAACTTCACTCCACTAACCAGATAAATCGTAATGTTGTGCCGCTCCTTACGTGCTGTGTTGAGGAAGGAATCCTGAATATTTTGTTGCGCCGGCTTAGCTTCCATTTGCCGATCTCCTTTTCTTGCCGTTACGAGGCCGCGCTTCGAGCATGGGGAAGGGCAATCGCGGCTGCGTACGTTTTTGTTGGCTCCTACAATACGGCCTTGGGGGCTGCTTTTCAACTTCCGGCGCAATTAAAATTCCCGCCTTTTACAAAATGCGAACATACTGTTAATCGGCTATCATTTCTCGCGCCAGTTATCTACAATCGTTCGTTTTTGAGATTCGCCGTTTTTGAGCGAACCCTCAGAACAGGAGACCCGCTTGAGCATCAACCTGCCAACCGACGTCAATACAAACCTCCTCATGATGTTTCGTTGGCTGCATTTTGTGGGAGGCATCACGTGGATCGGTCTGCTGTATTTCTTCAATCTCGTTAATGTTCCATTTATGAAAGGCCTTGATCCAACAACTAAAGGCAAGGTGCTTCCGGACCTGATGTCCCGCGCACTGTGGTGGTTCCGGTGGGCATCGGTGCTCACTGTGCTGATGGGGCTTGCCTACTGGGGAACTGTGGTTGGCGCGGACGCCCGAAACGGTGGCGGATCGGCTGGCGCGGTCTTTGGATCGTTCTTTCTGATCTGGACTGTCGCTTGGGGACTGATGTACGCCTGCCTGATTCCAGGAAAAGGCGCTCTTGATAAAGGACCGGTGCTCGCCGTGATCTACATCGTGATTGTGCTCGCGGCGTCCGCGGCATTCCTGCACTTCAACGATCACGGATGGGAGAGCAATCGCCTGATCGCCATCGGCATAGGCGGCGGAATGGGTTGGATGATGATGCTGAATGTCTGGGGAGTGATCTGGCGCATCCAGAAACGGATCATCCAGTGGACCGCCGACAACGCGAAAAGTGGCACTGCCATGCCGGACAAGGCAAAAGGCATGGCGCGGCAGGCTTTTCTCATGTCGAGGGCGAATGCCTGGCTATCGCTGCCGCTGCTTTTCCTCATGGGAGCGGCAAGCCACTATCCGATGTTTGGGAAGTAGGTTGGTGCTCGAGTCGTTCTTGTCGGCGCGGTCACGCCGCATGTTGGAAGCTTGTATGCGAAGATCGCGTCCGCTAAGCAACCATGCTCCGGAAGCGTGCGGGGCTCATGCCAGTCACTCTGCGGAATGAGCGCGTGAAGTGGCTCTGATCCGCGAAGCCCGCAGCCACGGCTATTTCTGCCATGGGCATCTCGTCCTGAAGCATCTGCTCACATGCGGCACGAATGCGCAGGCGATGGACGTATTCTCCAATCCCTTGTCCATTCCACCTGCGGAACACCCGCGAAAGATGAACGGGATGCACCCCGGCTTCGGCGCTTAGCTGGTCCAGAGTCAGCCGGTCAGAATAGTCGGCGTTGATTTTGTCGACGACTCGGCCAAGCCACGACGGTCGGCGATCTTTTCCCTGCGATCGCTCACGTATACAGCCAACGCAAGCGAGCAACTCGCTGAGTAGGCTTTCAGTGGCCATTTCGTCGGCGGCTCCGGAGTGCAATTCCCGGTACAGCTTCATTCCAAGCCACAGGACTCGGCCACCGGCGCGGTCTTCATAGGCATGATTGAGCGTCCCCGAACAGTCTTCCAATTTCTTGCGCCAATTTGGCCGCACTTCGATTTCGAAAAACTTGACGCCGCTGGGTCCAATCTCATCCTGGTGAGGAACGCCCGCTGGACGAAACATAATCGTGAAGGGAGAAAAGAAAGTTTGCTGGCGTCCATAACGCTCGCCGTATTGACCAGCCATTACGAGCCCGAAAAATGGAAGCTCATGCGAATGCGCTGGCAGCTTGCGCGGCGAACGATGGCTTAAGTCGGTGAAGATCGCGCCGCACAGCTCCCGCTTTCCCTGAATCGCCCCGTAAAAGCTGCCCGCCGCCAATGCCTGTCCGCTATCCGTCCGCTGCCGCCTTTCCGCCATTCTCGCCTCCGCGCCAAAAGTTGCCTTTGTTCTAGACGTACCCTGTTGCCTTTCGTTATCGTTCCCACAGTGTAGGCCTTCTCATTAAGGAGTGAATTCGATGATACGTTTCTGCCTATGCCTCTTGCTGTGCCTGGCCGGTCTCTTGATCTTTCAAAGCGCACCGAACGCTGCCGCGGGAGCAGACGATTCTAACGCTCCTCAATATACGGCAGATGGCCAGTTGATGTTCCCGGCGAACTATCGCGACTGGATCTACCTGACCACCGGCATGGACATGGATTACAACCCCGAACTCGCGAAAACGGATCACTCCATGTTCGACAACATCTTCGTCAATCCTGAAGCCTATAAGGCTTTCGTCGCCACGGGCACGTGGCCGGATAAGACGATTCTGGTGCTCGAGGGCCGCATGGCTGCTAATAAAGGTTCGATCAACCAGAAGGGGCACTTTCAAACGACCGACATTATGGCGCGGTCGATCCACATCAAGGATGAGGCACACTTCCCCGGCAAATGGGCCTTCGTGGGATTTGGCGACGAGAACGTGGGAAGAACGTTTCCTAAGGAGGCGGTGTGCTACTCCTGCCACGAGCAACATGCCGCGGTCGACACTACGTTCGTGCAGTTCTATCCGACGCTGCTTGATGTCGCGAAGAAGAAAGGCACGCTCTCGCCGGCGTATATCAAAGAGGAAGCGGCCAGCGCCAAGAAGTAACGTGTGGCGCGGACATTCTTGTCCGCGC
>JBAWBE010000302.1:0-2676 GCA_049589635.1 Terriglobales bacterium | reverse complement strand
ATCGCCAACTGCTCACGGTTGATCTCGGTCCCATGCGGGAGCGTGTGAAAAAGCAATACGGAAAGATCATGGAACGTTTCGACCAGGTGATCGGCCGGTGAGCCCCGAGCGATTGGCGGACCCGATCGGCGGACCCGATCGGCGGACCCATTGACATGAGCGGTGCAGGCATAGAAATCCGCAATCTCGCCAAACGGTATACTCCGCGCCGTGGTGTGATCGTTGAGGCCATTCGGCATCTGGACCTCAGTGTTGCCCCCGGGGAATTCCTCGCCATCGTCGGTCCCTCGGGTTGCGGCAAGAGTACTCTTCTCCATCTGGTCGCAGGTCTTCAGCCTCCATCGGCCGGAAGCATACGCATTGGCGACGCGATCCCCGAAGAAGTCGTGAAGCATCATCGTCTCGGGATTGCTTTTCAGGACTCTGCCCTTTTGCCGTGGCTTTCCGTGGCGAGCAACCTTGCTTTGCCCTTCAAACTTGCAGGACTGGCGGTGGATCGGGAGCGAGTATTAAAACTCATCGAATTGGTCGGTCTGCAGGGATTCGAGCGCGCCCGGCCAAGCCAGCTTTCTGGCGGAATGCGCCAGCGCACAGCGATTGCCCGCTCGCTTTGTCTCGATCCCGAGGTTCTTTTACTCGACGAGCCATTCGGAGCGCTGGACGCGGTGACCAGGCGCAGGCTCAACATTGAATTGGAACTCATCTGGCGGGATCGCGCGATAACAACGATGCTCGTAACTCATTCGGTGGAGGAAGCTCTTTTTCTTTCCGACCGAACCATCGTGATGGCAAAGCCCGGCGCAATCGCTCAGGTCGTGCAGGTTCCGTTTTTGCGGCCTCGCACTCCAGAACTTTTGCGGCGCCAAGACTTCCATCGTTTGGCAGACCAAATCACGCTTTGGCTGCAGCCCTCGACGGAAACGACTCAGGTGGACACGCCATGGAAATGACGCAGAGCCGATCGACAACTGGCGCGATTTACGCGGCGGCAGGGCTTGTGCTTTTTCTTGCGCTGTGGCAGTGGGCCGGCAAGGCAGCTGTGGCTGGGCCCGTATTGCCTGCGGTGAGCGATGTTGTCATAACACTCTTCGCTCCCAAGAATTTTCCGCTGCTGGCTCGTTCTGCCTTATCTACGCTGACATCGGCGGCCAAGGGATTGCTTCTGGGTGGTTCTCTTGCGGTATTGCTCGCGATCATAATGCGTCTGCTACCGCCTTTGCAGCCTGGCCTTGACCGCTTGGCGCTGCTGGTAAACGCAACCCCTCCGATCGCACTGGGGCCGATCTTGATTGTGGTCTTCAGTCGCAACCAGACTCCAACGGTGCTCGCTGGCATTCAGGTGTTCTTTCTTCTTTATGTAGCCTCATCGTCCGGACTGGCCGCCGCATCGCCAACCTTGCTTGACGTGTTAACAGCGTTCGGCGCCGACCGGTGGAAGCGCCTGGTTCATTTGGAGTTGCCGTCAGCTTTACCGCATCTTGCCAGCGGCCTGAAGGCGGCAGTATCGGCTTCTTTCATCGGAGCGATTCTCGGTGAGTGGTTCGGCGCGCCGCGAGGATTGGGATTGGTAATCTTGAATGCCATGCAAAACTTTCAGATACGACTCATGTGGGCAGCGGTGACGATGGCCGCAGTCATGTCGTTGACTGGTTTTCTGATCGCCGCCGCGCTGGAAAAAGCCTTGGCACGAAGGTTCAGCCAATGAAGCGCTTCATCGCTCAAGCCTGGGCCGTGGTCCTACTCCTGATCGCATGGTCTTTTTGGGTCCGGCATAGCGGGTTGAACGGGATTGTGATCGTCACGCCACTCGCGGTCGCCCGCGAACTGATGCACAACCCTTCCTTATATGTTCAGCCTGCGCTTCACACGATCGAAGTCGCACTATTCGGCATGAGTGGAGGTTTAATCTTTGGACTGCTGCTTGCTGTCATCACCTGGACGTCGCGAATCCTCGCCGGATTGACGACTTCGTTGGCGCTTCTGTTAACGTCGATACCGGTAGTCTGCCTGATCCCGGTGCTGACACGGATTCTCGGCTATGACGATCGCACGGTCTTCGTTACCGTCATCATTTTGTGCTTTCTGCCCGGTTTCGTTTTCGCCAGCGCTGGCCTGAAGGCATTGCCTCCAATGGCTGGTGAATACTTTTTTGTTCAGGGCGCAGGACGTTGGAGTCGGCTGACGCGTTTAGCGCTTCCCGCTGCCGTTCCAAGTTTGGCGGTGGCGCTGCGTGTGCTTTCGGTGCAGAGCGTACTTTCCGCGCTGATTGCCGAGTTCCTTATGCAAACTGGCGGTCTTGGATTCCTGATCGCCACCTCGACGGCCGATCTCGCCATGGATGAAGCCTTGGCGGCCTCTGTAGTGACGATCTTGATCGCGCTGACTTTCTATCTCTTTGCCTCGCTCGTGGAGCGGGGGATTCTGAACTATTACGACTGATCTCGCGTCTGCCGTAAAAAGGAGAGCCATGTCACCGAAACACGAAAGCGAACAGAATTACCAAAGCCAGGACATCTGGAGCCGCACTGCGAGCGCCAACGGGTACGGCATCGACGAATTGCGCTCGGTGTTGCAGAAATCGATTCGTCGCGGCTGGGTGGAAGATGCGGCTCTGGCAGCATACGAGCTCTTTTCCTCCGGGCCTGAGACTGAGGAAATTTTGTGGCGGCGTCTGGA
>JBAWBE010000301.1:0-9878 GCA_049589635.1 Terriglobales bacterium | reverse complement strand
CGCGGGATCGGGTAAGACAGATGTTCTCGGCCTCTCGCTGGTCACGATCGGCGCCCGGGCCTCGGTTGAAACGCAGCGCCTTTTTGAAGGCGGAGAATATACCCGCTATCTCTATCTCCACGGCCTGAGCGTGGAGACCGCCGAGGCGCTGGCGGAGTTTCACCATAAGAAGATGCGCGAGGAACTCGGAATTGCCGGGGAAGATTCGCCGCATATTCGCGATCTCTTCCATCAGAAGTATCGCGGGTCGCGCTATTCGTTTGGCTATCCTGCCTGCCCGAATCTCGAGGACCAGACAAAGCTGTTCAAGCTGCTTGACCCGGAGAAGAATGTGGGCGTACGGCTGACTTCGGGCTTTTTGCTCGAGCCCGAGCAGAGCACCTCGGCGATCGTCGTGCATCATCCGTCGGCGAAGTATTTTGTGGTATGAGAGAGCTCGCGGGCAAATTAAGGCTCTTGTCGAGTTCTTCGAAATGACTATAATGACTATTATAGTCACAGCGAGGACCAATGCCCGATCACGCCTGGACCGTAGCCCAAGCTAAAGCGAAATTCAGCGAAGTAATCCAGAAAGCGGCCTCCGAGGGCCCGCAGACCATTACCCGCAACGGCCGCCGCACCGCGGTACTGGTGGCTGCTAACGAGTGGGACCGGAAGACAAGGCCCAAAGGCACACTGGCCGATTTCTTCGCCGCCTCTCCGTTGCGTGGCTCCGGTATCAATATTGAACGCATGTCCATTCGTCTGCGCAAGGCTAAGCCGTGAGTTTCCTGCTCGACACCAACGTGATCTCCGAGTGGCTCAAACCGCGCCCCAACTCGGGAGTCGTGACATGGCTCGCGAGGGTGGATGAGAACCAGACATTCCTCAGTGTGGTCACGATCACTGAATTGCGCTACGGCGTCGAACGCATGGCCGCGGGCGCCCGAAGAAAGCTAATCGACAACTGGCTCGAACATGAATTGCTGAGTCGATTTGAGGGTCGCGTCCTGCCCGTCGACCTGGCCATCGCGGACGAGTGCGGCCGCCTGGTAGCTCGTACCGAAGCGCATGGCCGTCCAATTGAGGCGCCCGATGCATTCATTGCGGCCACCTCCGAAGTCTACGGAATGACGTTGGTGACTCGGAATGTCTCCCATTTTCAGCCGACGGTGAAATCCATATTCACGCCGTGGACGCAGTAAGCACTCATTGGTAGCTGGTTACAGTTTTGTTTTCTTGGTACATCGGCTCAAATCCCTGTTGTCCCGCACATACCAAGCCTTCTATGCTGGATCGTAGAGCTTGTGAAAGTCCGGCCTCGATTCCTCGCGTGAATAAGGTCTGCGCCAAGCATCCCAATTCCAAATATGAATCGTTCCAGGAACCTCTTCACTTCCTTCTGGTCTCGTCCTGACCCAATTCTCGCCGAAGCCGGCGTCGCCGGCGAATTGCTGGTGGCAAAAGTCCGCATTGGCCTGGCTTGCCTTCTGCTACTCATCCCGGTCATCGACGCGATATTCTTCCGCTTTGATAAGAAAGAAAGCTTCGTCGGTCTCAGCTTGACGTTCGCGACCTTCTTCCTTTCACTCATCGTCTTTCTCCTGATCTCGCGCGAATACAATCCCTCCTGGATGAGTTTCGTCACCAGCGCGTTTGATGTTTCGCTGGTGAGCGGAGCGCTCGGGTTATTTCTTCTCCTTAACAGGCCTCACACGGCGGTCAATAGCAAGGTGGTATTCGAAGGCTACTTTCTCGCCATTGGGGCGACCAGCCTGCGTTACGACAAACGCGTCTGCGTCACTGCCGGCTTGCTCGCATTTGTGGAATATCTCGCGATCGTATACATCGCCGCCACTCACTGGGACCTTAACAGTCCGATCTATGCGCCTTTCCCCTATGGCCAATTCGATTGGTCGAATGAAATTTCGCGTCTGGTCATCATGCTGACGGCTTCTGCGCTCAGCCTCGCACTCGTTGCACGGAGCCAGAGACTCCTTCAACTCGCGACCACCGATCCGCTCACCGGGCTGTACAACCGGGGATACGTCGACGATCGATTCACCATCGAATTGAGCCGCGCCCGTCGCTATCGCCAGCCGCTCACCATCGCGGTAATTGACGCGGATCGTTTCAAGTTGCTGAACGACACCCACGGGCACGCGTCCGGCGATCTTGTCCTGCAAACGATTGGCGAGACGCTTCGCGCGTCTTTCCGGCAAAGTGATACTGCCGGGCGATATGGCGGAGAGGAATTCGTCGTGATTCTGCCAGAGACGGATATCGAGACCGCACAGCGCAAATTGGAGTCTTTCAGGGAATCGATTGCCGCGTCCCCAATTGCGCTCGCCGCGCGGGGCGAGAAGGTTCAAGTAACGATCAGCGCGGGTTTGTCGAATTTTCCGCGGGACGCGGAAGATGCCTCGGAATTGTTCGCCTTGGCCGATGAAAGAATGTTTCAGGCTAAAAAGGAAGGCCGGAACCGCGTGGTGGCCGCATCCCAACCAGTGGCGATGACCTAAGACTTCGGCGGACGAGACGGGTCTTGTGCGCTCCTTCAACTCCACGGATCAAAGACAACCACTCCAGTGAATTCGACGTCTCGCGTGTTACGAGTCACTAGGGTGAGATTGTGTTCGCTGAACCGCGCTTTTGCACTGACAACTACACTCCCTCGTTTAGGTTTAGTATTGTCGGTTGCAAATTTGATTTCTTCGGAGGCGCTTCCCCTTGCGAACTACCACGCTCGTTCTTCTCCTCATATCTTTCATCCCTGGAGCATTCGCACAAAAGCAACCCTCAAAAAAGAAGACCGAGTCGCCCAAAAAGCAATCCGAATCTCAAAAAACCGCGAGCGCGCCAACACCAGCCACGCAGGACGACGAGAGAGACAAAGATAAAGACCCCTGGAAGGCCCTCCAGTACCGCCTCATCGGCCCTTTCCGCGGAGGCCGCGTTGTCGCTGTAGCCGGCGTAGTCGGACAAAATGACACCTACTACATGGGCGCGGTCGCTGGCGGAGTCTGGAAAACGACCGACGGTGGCCTCAATTGGAAGCCCGTCTTCGACAAAACAAAGGACGCCTCGCCCGCCATCGGCGCCATCGCCGTCTCCGAGTCCGATCCGAACGTCATCTACGTCGGCACCGGCGAAGCCTGCGTGCGTGGCAACATAGTAGGCGGCAACGGCGTCTACAAATCCATCGACGCCGGAGCCACCTGGAAGTTCGTCGGCCTGGCAGACACCCATGCCGTCGGCCGCCTGATCGTTAATCCCAAAAATCCCGACATCGCCTTCGTAGCCGCGCTCGGCCATCCCTTCGCTGATAACGAAGAACGCGGCATCTTCCGCACACAAGACGGCGGCAAGACCTGGGAAAAAGTTCTTTACAAGGACGCGAAGACCGGCGGCATCGACCTGGCCTTCGATCCCACCAACGCCAACATCATCTATGCCGCACTCTGGCAAGTGCGTCGCACACCCTGGAGCCTCGGCAGCGGCGGTCCCGGCAGCGCCCTCTATCGATCCGCCGACGGCGGCACTACCTGGAAACAACTCAAAGCCCACGGTCTGCCCGAAACCGTTCTCGGCCGCATCGGCGTCACCGTCTCGGGCGCGAATCCCAACCGCGTGTGGGCAGTAGTTGAAGCCGAAAAAGGCGGCATCTTCCGTTCCGACGATAGCGGTGAGACCTGGCACATCCTCACCGACGACCACCGCTTCCGCCAACGCGCCTGGTATTACTCGCACATTTTTGCCGACCCCAAATCCGCCGATGTCGTCTACATCCTCAACACGACTGCCTATCGCTCGAACGATGGCGGCAAGACTTTCACGAGTATCGGCGCGCCACACGGAGACAATCACGCGCTCTGGATCGATCCCACCAATCCCAAACGCCTCATCAATGGCAACGACGGCGGCGCAACCATCTCCGTCAACGGCGGCGCGAGCTGGTCGAGCGAGAACAATCAGCCAACCGCGCAGTTCTATCACGTGGTTACCGACAATCGTTTCCCCTACTACATGTACGGCGCGCAGCAGGACAACTCCACTGTAGCCATCGCCAGCGCCAGCCCGAACGGCGCCATTGATCGCCCCGACTGGTATGACGTAGGCGGCGGCGAGAGTGGCTACATCGCCCCCGACCCCTCCGATCCGCAGATCGTATACGCCGGCTCCTACGGTGGCGAAGTCTCGCGCTACGATCACCGCACCGGCGAAGAGCAAGCCGTCAATCCCTGGCCGGTAAATCCCATCGGCTGGGCTCCGGCGGACGTCAAACATCGTTTCCAGTGGACCGAGCCCATCGTCTTCTCACCGCACGATCCCAAAACGCTCTACTATGCCGGCGAAGTGCTTTTCAAGACAACCGACGCCGGAATGCACTGGACTATCATCAGCCCGGATCTGACCCGCAACGACAAAGCGAAGCAGGCAGCATCCGGAGGCCCGATCACTAAAGACAACACCGGCGTCGAAGTCTACGACACAATTTTTTCGGTAGTCGAGTCGCCCGTCCAAAAGGATTTAATCTGGGCAGGCACCGATGACGGTCTCATCCAATTAACGCGCGACGCCGGCCAGCACTGGGAGAACGTGACTCCCAAAGCCATGCCCGACTGGGGCACAGTCAGCATGATCGAAGCCTCGCCACGCGACGCTGGCACTGCTTATGTCGCGGTCGAGCGCCACAAGTCTGACGACTTCGCTCCGTACATCTTTAAGACCGTCGACTTCGGTAAGACTTGGACAAGCCTCACGAACGGCCTCCCCGCAAACGACTACGTCCACGCCGTACGCGTCGATCCTCGCCGTCCTAACCTGCTTTTCGCCGGAACCGAGCAGGGCGTCTACGTCTCCTACGACGACGGCGCGAACTGGAAACCTCTGCAATTAAATTTGCCCGTGACGCCAGTGAATGATCTGGTAGTCAAGAGCACCGACAAAAATAACGATCTGGTCGTCGCCACGCACGGCCGCAGCTTTTGGGTGCTCGACGACATTACGGTACTCGAGCAATATCAGGAGGCCATTTCTAAAGAAGACGCCCATCTCTTCACGCCCGCGCCGGCAAATCATACTGTCTTCGGCGGGTCATTCAGCACGCGCGGCAATGTAGGCCACAACCCGCCCTCCGGAGCCGTCATCGATTACTGGTTGAAGACCGCGCTGAAACCCGAGAAGAAGCCAATGCCAGGCGCAAAGACGGACGCCGCCATGTCGGACACCGCCGCCAGCGAGGGTGCCAAAGCCGAAGCCCCCGGCTCCGAAAAGGAAAAATCTGAGACCGCAAAATCGGAGGCGAAAGCTGAACCCGAAAAATCGGCGGCAGAAAAATCCGACACCGACCAAGACGAAGCTCCAAAGATCACTCTCGAAATCCTTGATTCTTCCGGCAAAGTAATCCGAAAATTTCCCAAGAAGAAAGAAGAAGAGTCGGGCGGCGGCGAAGAAGACTCCCCCAGCCGTGGCGGAGGAGCGTCCGATCTTCCCGCTGAAGCCGGCCTGAACCGTTTCGTCTGGAATCTCCGCTACGAAGGGGCGACCGAAGTCCCGCACGCGCCGCTCTGGGGAGGCAGCACCGAAGGCCCGGTAGGTTTGCCCGGCAACTACCAGGTGCGCCTGACAGTTCTCGGAAAAACCTACACCGCGCCGCTGGAAGTCGCGCCTGATCCGCGCCTCAAACTGAGTCCCGACGATCTCTCCCGACAATTCGACCTGCTGCTCAAGATTCGCGACAAACTTAACGAAACCGACGACGCCATCATCCAGATGCGCGATCTCCGCGACCAGATCAACGCTGTCAACAAACGGCTGAAAAACGATCCGCGAGAGAAGACGCTAGCCGACGCCGGCAAATCGCTCGACAAGAAAATGACGGAAGTGGAAGAAGCTTTAATCCAGACAAAAGCAAAAAGCGGCCAGGACGTCCTCAACTTCCCCGTCCGCCTGAACAATCACTTGGCCGCCCTTGGCGGCGTGGTCGGAAGCGCCGACTCGGCGCCCACCGCCCAGTCCTACGAAGTCTTCGACATGCTTAGCAAGCAGGTAGACGAACAACTGGCAAAGTGGAAGACGATCGTCGCAACGGACGTCGCAGGCTACAACAACCTGGTCAAGCAGCAGGATGTACCCATGCTGCTTCTGGCCAATCCGGAGGCTGGAAAATAACGAAACGGGGCAGCTAAATGCTGTAGTTTGCGCGGCGAAGCGCATCTTTGTAGGCGTCCCGCGCCGCCGTAACTTTCGAATGCGCGTCGTGCTCTCTGAAGTGCGCGTCATCCCACTTCTCCATCGCGACCATCGAATGATCGGGGTGGCTAACGTTTCTTCCTCGCGAATTACACCCACCCATTCGTCGACCGCCTGTTTGTATGCGAGACGCAACTGGTCAAGATCCGCTTGGCTCATAATCACAGCAGCGTAGTGCCGCGTCTCAGCCCGGTCAATTGCATGGAAGAAATTTAACGAAAAACTAATGCGCGTCGCCTGCCCGTTCCTGCTTCCCGCCCGCCAGCGTCTTTACCAACTCATACAAAAACGTCTGCCCCTCATAAAACTCCCGCACGCCCAGCCTCTCATCCTTCCCATGAAACCGAATATCGTCGCGATCAAAGAAGAATCCCTGAATGCCATAAGTAGGAATCCCCGCGATTCTCAGCGGCCGCCCATCTGTCGCGCCCATAACCATAATCGGCACCACCGGCACGCCCGGCCATTCCTCCTCGGTCGCTTTTTTCACTGCATTCAGCACGTCGGGCCGCAGCGGAGACGCCGGCCCCTTCCCCGGCTCGCCGCGTATGGTGATTGAAACCTGATCGTCAGCCACGGCTTTCCGCAGAGTGCCCTGCACGTACTCGATAGAATCTTCAGGCAGCACGCGACAGTTCACGGTGGCAGCCGCCAGTTGCGGCAAGGCATTCGGAGCATGACCACCCTCCAATTGCGTAGCGACACAAGTCGTCCGCAAAGTAGCATTCCACGCCGGAGAAGCCGCCGCTACCCTTCGCATCGCCTCTTCCGAACCCTCGGCAGCCTTCGCCAAGTCCGCGGCGCTTACTCCATTCTCAATCTTCGCCATCTGACGAAAATAAGCGGCCGTCACTTCGTTCGTCTTCAGTGGAAACCCAAACTGCGAAAGCCGTTCCAGTGCTCCGGCCAGATGATAGATCGCGTTATCCGCCACCGGCAGCGAGCTGTGCCCACCCTTGTTATGCACCTCAAAACGAAAATTGATCACATACTTTTCGCTCACTTGGAGATCGTTCGAAATTTTTCGCCCGCCGGAAGTTTCGCCCCAACCGCCTTCGTTCAGCGCCAGATCCGCATCTATCAGCTCGCGATGATTCTTGAGCAGCCAATCAATCCCGTTAAACGGGCCGCCACCCTCCTCATCGGCTGTGAGTGCGACAATAATGTCTCGATCGGGCTTGAAGCCTTCACGCTTGTATCGGATCAGGTTCGCGATCCACACCGCCGCCTGTGCCTTGTCGTCGCCCGTTCCCCGGCCATAAAAATATCCATCCTTCTCGATGAGCTGGAACGGATCCGTCGTCCAGTCCTCGCGCTTCGCCTCGACCACATCCTCATGCGCGATAAGGAGGAGTGGCCGCGCTGCTCCCGTCCCATGGTAACGAACCACCAGATTCGCCTTTTTGGGATTGGCTCCGCCAACAAAGATGTCGGACTCGGGAAATCCCGCAGCCCGTAGGCGCGCGGCCGCGGCTTCAGCTACTGGAGTCGTCGAGCCGGTCGTGAAACCGGATTGAATCTCAACAAATTCTTTATAGATATCGTGGGCGAGCTTTTGGTCGGCCGGAGGCGGCATTGTTTCAGCGCCCAATGTCAGGACACATGCAAGCGAGGTAAGAATTGGAAAAAGATGCACCAGAGGAAAACTGGATCGGATCATTCGGGCATTCTTCCACGACGATCCTCTTCACGCAACTCGTCGAAGAGAGAAGACAAGCGAGAAAACGCCGCTGAAATGGCGCGGTCAGCTCAAGGAAGGGGCCGCGCCGGCCGACGATCACGATACTGTTTTGTTGAGAAAACCCTTTCACGCACGGCGCATCTCATCAACTCTTTACAGGACTTTACGCCAACCTAGGTCCACATTTGCCATAATAGTAGCTTCATGCCGAATCCGAGTAAGCCGCCGGCATGCATTGTGCGAATCTGTTTTGGGAACCCAAACTTCCGACTCGTCAACTTACGATGACCGATCAAATATCCCACACACCCACCCCACCCAGTCTTCCACCCCCAGCGCCGGATCGTGACACTGCGCTTCCGGAGATGAAGCCAAAGCATCGCACCTGGGTTTGGATCGCCGTGCTCCTCGTCTTCGGCATCGCCTTTTGGTGGGTCTACCATCAGAAGGCTGGCAGTTCGACTGCCGCTCCGACGGGCCGCGGTGCCACCGGAGGGACGGTCACTCTTACGACTGCCACGGCGTCCAAAGGCGACATCGGCGTTTACTTGACCGCCATTGGCACGGTCACGCCGGTTTATACCGCTTCGATCGTCACCCAGGTGACCGGCCAGGTTGTCGAAGTGCATTTTCGCGAAGGCCAACTGGTCACGAAGGGCACTCCGCTCGTTGAAATCGACCCGCGCCCCTACCAGGCAACACTAAAAGTTGCGGAAGGCACGCTAGAGCGGGATACTCACCTGCTCGAACAAGCGCAGATGGATCTCGAACGCTATCAGGCTGCCTTGGCGCGCAATGCGATTGCCAAGCAGCAGGTCGACGATCAAGCCAAGCTGGTTCTTCAGGACCAGGGCACGGTAAAGCTCGATCAGGGGAACGTCGATTTTGACCGGGTCCAAGTGGACTTCTGCCACATCGTCGCGCCTATCTCCGGACGCGTCGGCCTGCGTCTGGTCGATCCGGGCAACGTGGTCACATCCGGTGGCGGCACGACTCTGGCTGTCATCACGCAGCTTCAGCCCATCACAGTTGTCTTCACCATCTCGGAAGATAGCCTCCAGCAGGTTTTGGGGCAGCTTCACAAAAATCAAACACTCGAAGTGCAAGCCTACGATCGCGCCCAGAGCAAAATGATCGCCAAGGGCAAGCTCGCCACCACCGACAACCTCATCGACACCACGACCGGAACCATCAAAATGCGGGCCAGCTTCGACAACAAAGGCAGCACGCTGTTCGCCAACCAGTTCGTCAACACGCGGCTCCTGGTCGATACGCTCCACGATGTCACGCTCGTGGATTCGTCCGCGATTCAGCACAACGGCACGCAGGCTTTCGTTTGGGTAATTCAGGATGGCAAGGCGCAAACGCGCAACGTGACTACCGGAACCACCGACAACAATCTGACTCAGGTTACCGGCATCAACCCCGGCGAGGTGGTCGCCGACAGCAGCTTTGAGAAACTGCAAAATGGCTCCAAGGTAAATATCGTGCAGCAACAAGGCCCGGGACAAACCCAGGGCCAGAGCCAAAACAACAGCCAGCAGAATCAGTCCAACAACGGCGCGCAGCAAGATAAATCTGGCAAGAAGAAAGCCGGCAAGGCGAAAAGCGGGAGTAAAGGGAATTGAGTCCGTCTCGGCCATTCATTCTGCGGCCAGTTGCGACCTCGCTGTTGATGGCCGCCATCATGCTGGCAGGCATCGTTTCGTACTTCCAGCTACCGGTGTCTGCGCTGCCGCAGGTGGATTATCCGACTATCCAGATCCTCACTTTCTATCCGGGCGCCAGTCCCGACGTGACGGCTACCACGGTCACTGCTCCACTTGAGCGCCAGTTTGGCCAATTGCAGGGTCTGAGCCAGATGACCTCCACCAGCTCCGGTGGAGTTTCGGTGGTGGTCCTGCAATTCGCCCTAACGCTGCCGATCGACGTCGCCGAAGAAGAAGTTCAATCGGCCATCAAT
>JBAWBE010000300.1:0-11458 GCA_049589635.1 Terriglobales bacterium | reverse complement strand
AGCGCACTCGATCCACCAGCGCCTTCACGCCCTCCTGAGTAGCAAAATCTTCGCGCGTCGGAGACGCTCCAGCCTTCTCCGGCCAAAACTTGGTGATTGCCTCCCGCATCGTCATCCGCCGCCAGTTCGCATGCGACCAGTCAATCTCATCCTCGCCCCACTTCGTCTTCGTCCCGCCGGTCACGTCCAACACCGCCTGCTCAATCGAAGCCTGCGTCGTATCCATGATCCCGAGATAATCCGTGTACGCCTGATAAGCCTCCAGCATCGTGAACTCGGGATTCCATCTCCAGCCAATCCCCTCATTCCGGAAATTCCGATTGATCTCATACACGCGATCGAATCCGCCCACCGTCAGCCGCTTCAAATAAAGTTCCGGCGCAATCCGCAAAAACAAATCCATATCCAGCGTGTTGTGATGCGTTTTAAATGGACGAGCCACCGCTCCGCCCGCCATCGGCTGCATCATCGGCGTCTCGACTTCCACAAATCCCTGCGCATCAAAATACCGGCGCAGCGACTGCGTCAGCTTGCTGCGCTTCAAAAAGACCTCGCGCACCTCGGGGTTCATCACGAGATCCACATACCTCTGCCGATATCGCAACTCCACATCCTGCAACCCATGCCACTTCTCCGGCAGCGGCAAAAGATCCTTCGACAAGAAGGTCAACTCCTCGGCATGAATGCTCAACTCGCCCGTGCGCGTTCGAAACAAATATCCCCGAACGCCAATGTGATCGCCCAAATCCAGCAGCTTCCACAATTCAAATCCCGCATCGCCCACAGCATCTTTCTTCACATAGATTTGCAACCGCTGACCATCCTGTTGGACGTGCGCAAATCCAGCCTTGCCCATCAACCGGATCGCCATAATCCGTCCCGCGACGCGCACAGTCACCCGCGGTGACTCGAGCTCCTCAGCAGTCTGCCCGCCGTATTCGCTGAGAATCTGCGGAACGACATGGCTGAAGTTGTATTTGCGCGGATAAGCGGGATGCCCGAGCGCCTCAATCTTCTTAACCTTCTCGCGCCGAATTTCATAGATGTTGTCGTCGAGTGCCAATGCAACTCCTCAATAGTCCTGAATTATCGGAAATAAATCGGTAGAGACAGAATTAGTGATTATAAATGCGAAGGCATTCGCAACGACTAGATTGATTTCATCCTGAGCGGAGCATCGCCATCCGCGCCAGCCTGAGAACTCGGCCCGAAACGCAACCAAGGCTCTCCAACACTGCTTATCCCTGCCTCGAGAAAACGGTATATAGTTATTCGCGGATTTCACGCGCTACGCTAGGCTGAATCGGCCCCTGGGAATCTTGTTCTTTTATTTTAGGAGCATCCCTATGCGTGCACCGGATCTCACCAAAACAATCCTCCTCATCGCGGTGTTCTGGCTAGCGGCGACAATGGTCACCCGCGCCCAGACTTTTCAAGAGCTGGCTAACTTCTACGGAAGCAACGGCTCAACACCCATGGGCGCGCTCGTGCAAGGTCCGGATGGCAACTTCTATGGCACAACCTTATACGGCGGCGCCAACACCGTCTGCCTGCCCCGCACAGCAACAGGACAGCCAGCTGGCTGCGGCACCATTTTCCAGGCCACGACGGATCGCGTAATCACCACGATTTACAATTTTTGCTCCCAGTCCGACTGCGCCGACGGCGACTACCCCTGGGCTGGCCTCACGCTAGGATCGGATGGCAACTTCTACGGCACCACCTCGTACGGCGGGGGCGGCGACGGAATCGGCACTGTCTTTCAACTCACGCTGGGCCAGGGCTTGGCTACCATTGCCAACATCTCGAATGACAACACCGTGAGTCCAGGACTGGTGCTCGGCTCGGATGGCAACATTTACGGCGCATCCAATTACGGCGGAGCTTTTCAACTCACGTCGGCCGGTGCCCTGACCACCATTTTCAGTTTCCCGCAAGGTTCAGTCCCCACCGGCTCGCTCGCGCAAGGCACAGACGGCAATTTCTACGGTACAACTTCGAGCAGCGTCTTCCAGTTGAGCCCCGAGCCTCCGGGCGGTTGTCCAGCCGGCAGCAATCCCGGCAACGGCTGGTGCGAAACCGTGCTCCACAATTTTTGCTCCTCGCCCAACTGCGCCGACGGTTACAATGCCGAGGGTGGAGTAGTAGAGGGCCCCGGCGGCAACTTCTACGGCACTACCTCCGCCGGCGGCGCCAGCCAATCTTGCAATAAGGATTTACATCAGGAGGGGTGTGGCACGGTCTTCCAAATCACGCCGTCTGGCGCTCTCACCACCCTCTACAATTTTTGCTCGCTTCCCAAGTGTGCCGACGGCGCTGCCCCTAATGCAGGCCTGGCCCTCGGTTCGGACGGCAACTTCTACGGCACGACGACACTAGGCGGAACGGGTATCCACGCGCGTTGTGACAAGCTGCGCTGCGGCACGCTTTTCCAATTGACGCCGAGCGGCTCGCTCACCACGCTTCACAGTTTTTGCTCCTGGTTCAACTGCCTGGACGGCGAAGCGCCTTACGCCGCCCTGATCGAAGTGAGTGGCACCTTCTATGGAACCACTTCGAGCAGCCAGTCAGGCGCCGGCGTAATCTTCACTTGGTCCGCCGACGTCGATCTAGCCCCGAAGTTCTCGCCCGCTTCCCTCACCTTCCCAACCGAAGTGGTCGGCCACAGCAGCGGGGCAAAAAAGGTGTCGATCACGAACGAGTCTTCCGGCACACTCGACTTCACCAGTCTTACCGTGACCGGGCCCTTCGCGATTTCGGCGAGCAGTTGTGGGGCGACCCTGAACCCAGGTAAGACTTGCAAGGTGAGCATAGTGTTCACTCCGACCGAGGGGGGAACCGCCACCGGAACACTGAGCGTGGCTGACAACGCACCAAACAGCCCGCAGACGGCAAGTCTGACGGGCACCGGTAAGCCTTAGAGTAGCGCTCCGCGCCGAAGGGTTCTGCGTACCAAGATGGATGAAAGCGGTGCCGAAGTCTACGCCGGTAGACCAAACCACTACACACTACCGGTCGCGCCAAGTTGCGCCAGCAGCTTCTCCGCTGCTTCGCCCGGATCCTGCGCGGCGAAGTTATCTTCCAGCACCATAACCTTCACTTGTGGATCGATCTCTTCCAGCATCTTCTTCGTCGACTTCCCGTAGACCGTCTGCATCTTCGCGCTCAGGATTACCTGCTTCGCTTTGGTCGCCTTCAACAAAATTCGCGCATCGTCAATGCTCATGGTCGTGAGCGCGTTATAGCCCGCGCTGCACAGGACTTCCCTCAGAAAAGTGCAGACATCATTCGACTCGTAGACGCAAAGAATGCGGGGGCGCGCGTCTCCCGCCAGGCCTTTCGAATAGCGCGAGCCGAGATATGCCGCGGTGATGGCTTCTTCGACCGCTTCGTAGATCTCGAACTGCTTCACCAGTCCTGTCATCTCAAGCGTCTTCAGCGTGCGCGGACAGACGCCGCTTAGCTTCAGGTCTCCACCTTTGGCGCGAGCCGATTGCATCAGGCGCACCAACGCGCCCAGCCCGCTCGAGTCGACAAAGTCGACCTGGTCGAGTTGGAGAACCACGTCTCCATATTTCACGATGGAGTCGCCGACGGAAGAGTGTAGCGTAAAGACTTCATTGCCGGCGACAATACGTCCGTGGCATTGGACGATGAGAACGTCGCCGACAGGACGGCTCTCGAGACGAAGTTGCATGCGGGGCCTTTTCACCAGCGGTTGCTGGTCACGGCAGTTTACACCGGATTGGCTATCAGTTGTCAGTTCTCAGTTATCGGGCTTTGCGACTCGACGCCAGGGGCTCCCAACTCCGGGCTCGAGATTTCCGGCCACGCCCTTTTACCTTCTTTCGCTAAGCAATTTGCGGTAGCTTATCGGCATCGGTTAGGAGCAGAATTGTTCTCAACAATTGCGGCAGGCTGCGCAATGAATAATGGAAGTAAAGACGAAAGATAAAAACTGTGTGCTGCCGAGTTGATCCGGTGTGGGACATGTTGCTTGGCTAACACTGGCGCCACGTTGTCTGCGGGAGAGGTAGTCGGGAACTACAAGATCCTCGGCCTCATCGGGGCTGGCGGGATGGGTGTGGTGTATCGCGCGCTCGACGTCAAGCTGGAGCGCACCGTCGCGTTGAAGTTTCTTCCTGAAAATCTGGTGGCGAGCGCGGAAGACCGCGAGCGTGTGCTGCGCGAAGCGCGCACCGCCTCGTCGCTCGACCATCCCAACATTGGCGTGATCCACGGCTTTGAGGAGATGCCCAACGGCCGCGTCTTCATCGTCATGGCGTATTACGAGGGCGAGACCCTGGCGCGCAAGATTCTGCGCGGATCGCTCTCGATCGGCGATGCGGTCGAGGTCGCGATTCAGGTCGCCGAGGGTTTGGGCGCTGCCCATGCGGGCGCAGTCGTGCATCGTGATGTGAAGCCGTCGAACGTCATCATCACGCAGAAGGGAGTCGTCAAGATTGTCGACTTCGGTCTGGCGCGTCTGGCCTCGGCATCGGGAAGCACGCAGAGCATCTCGACGGCAGGAACCATCGGCTACATGGCGCCCGAGCAGACGATGGGCCGAGTGGCCGATCAGCGTGCCGACATCTGGGCTCTGGGCATCATGCTGGCGGAGATGGTGACGGGGAGAAATCCGTTTCATCGGGAGACGCCAGCGGCAACAGTTTTTGCAATCCTGAACGAAGCGCCCGGTCCGCTCGATGAAGCGGAAGTGCCGATCGAACTGCTGCACATTATTTATCGTGCACTCTCGAAGGAGCCGGCAACACGCTATGCGACCTGCCGCGAACTGCTCGCCGACTTGAAGGAGTTTCGCGGACATCTGGATCCGGAGACTTCAGCAAGCTCGCTCGGAGCACATCCTTCGGGCTCGGTTCCGGCCGCGCGACCGTCAACAGGATCCGGAGTCCATCCGCCCACGCGACCAGCATCATCGCGACCATCTTTATCGCGCCCATCGTCACTGCGCAATTCGTCTCTCTCGGCAAAGGACCTGCGCACGCAGATCGAGCAGGCATCGCGGCCGCTCTGGGGGAACTCGGCTGCGCCGGCCCCGCGCTGGGGGCGATGGTTAATCGGCATGGGAATCGCCGTGGTTCTCCTGGTGATCGTCTCGTTTTTGCCGCCAGTGCGCGAGCGCGTTTCGGAATGGTTCGCGCGGCCGGTCGATCATATTGCCGTGCTGCCTTTTGAAAATGTCGGAAACGACCCGGCGAACGAAGCGGTGTCGGCTGGATTGATGGATAGTCTGGCGAGCCGGCTGACAAATCTCGAAGTCGGCAAAGAGCCCTTATGGGTAGTGCCGACGAGTGAAGTGCGCCGGCAAAAAATTACTGACCCAGCGTCAGCATTGCGCGAACTGGGCGCGACCATCGCCGTGCAGGGCAGTTTGCAGCGCAGCGGTAAGACTATTCAGATGACCGTGAATCTGATCAACACAAAAAACATGCGGCAGATTGGATCGGTGGCGCTCGAAGACAGCGCGGGAGATTTTTCGACGCTGGAAGATGAAGCTGTGGCGCGAGTAGCGAAGCTGATGAAGATCGAAGTCACTCCCGAAATGCTGCGAGCTTCCGGCGGCTCCGTCAAAGTCGACGCGTATGAGTTGTACCTAAAGGCTCTGGGCTATACGCAGCGATACGACAAGGCCGGAAATCTTGACCTGGCGATCGCGGCGCTTAACGAGGCGGTCAAGGCCGATCCGCGCTTCGCGCTGGGATTCGCTCAGCTTGGCGAAGCCTATCGCCTGAAATATTCGCTGGACAAGGACTCAAAATGGATCGATGAAGCTCTGGCCAATTGCCAGAAAGCGCAACAACTGAATGATCGGCTACCCGCGGTTTACGTGACCTTGGGCAAAATCCACCGCAGCACGGGAAAATACGAACTCGCCTTGCAGGAGAATCAACGAGCGCTGCAACTCGATCCCCGCAATGCAGACGCGGTCAACGGGCTGGCGCGGTCATATGACAGCGCGGGCCGCACCACCGATGCCGAGGCAGCATTCAAAAAGGCCATCGCCCTTCGCCCCGACTCCTGGGACGCGTACAACTCTTTCGGTGCGTTTCTTGACGAACACGAGCGCTACGACGAAGCGGTCGCGCAGTATCGCCATGCCATCGCTCTTACTCCCGACAACGCGGCGCTTTATCTCAACTTAGGTGCGGCCTACAGCGATATGGGTGACAAGCATTACGCCGATGCCGAAGAGATGCTGCGGAAATCAATTGGCCTTGAGCCCAGTTACGCCGCTTATGCCAACCTGGGATATCTCTACCTTCAGCAACAAAGGTATGCCGAAGCTGCCGCCGCGACCGAAAAAGCATTACAGATCAATGACAAGGATTATGTGGTGTGGGGCAACCTCTTGAGCGCCTACGAAGGCCTTAAGGACAAAGAGAAAGCGAGCCAAGCACTCGACCGCGAAGTCGCGCTCCTCGAACAGGCAGTGGGGAATAGCTCGCGGGACGCGCTTGCGCAAGCCCGGTTGGCAATGCTCTATGGCAAGAAAAAAAATCGCGAAAAGACTGTTTCTCGCATACAATCGGCGCTTGCCCTTTCCCCGGACGACCCCAACGTCCTGGCAATCGTCGGCATAGCCTATGAAGATTTGGGGGATCGCACTCAGGCGTTACAGTACATCGAGAAATGCCTTCAGGAGGGTTATGCCCTCGCGGACTTGAAGAACACTCCCGACTTGCAAGGATTGCTCTCGGATCCGAGTTTTAAGGCCAGCGGTAAGTAACTAAATTCAATTCTGAAAAGGAGCCAGCCATGGCCGCAGCGCCCAACTATCCAATGCCCGATGGACTAACTTGGACTCTCAATGTCGATAATACCTATACTCCCTCGCGACAAGGCATCGTCGTCAATCAGGGAGATCAAATCACCTTTGACAACAATTCTGGACTTGACATTGTTATCTCGTTTCAACCCAATGGTACTGGCTCGCCCGTGTATTCCCCGATGACCCTCGTGGTCACCAATGGCAGTTCGAACGGTTTCACTGCACCCAGTTACGATTGCGCCGCTAACTATTACATCTATGAGGCTAACACGCAGCCTCCAGTGCAATTGAGCGGACCATTTGCCATCCAGGTGGGCGCGGGTCCGATGTTCCTGAGCATCGGCGGAACTTCCACCTCGCCGACCTACAATCCTGCAATCATCGCCGTTCCTCTCGGATCGGCGCTTCCGCCAGGTGCGGGCAAATTGCAAGTGAACGCAACTGCTGCCAGCTTTGGCATCAACTGGAACAACAACAGCGACCCGTTTACGCCTCCGGTGACGTCGACCGGTGGTTCACCTCATTCGGTCAGTCTTTCCGCTTCGGCTGCCAGTTACACATACTACGCCGGTCAGCCAGGCCCGAACGATAACCCGGCCGGTGGCAAGGTGATCATCCAGAACTAGGCCGCGCCAGTGACGCGACCGCATCTGCCGTTGGTATCAATCAGGCGTAGCCCATGGGCTACGCCTTTCCTTTTCCTGACCCAGCCGTGAACTACCCTGCCCCCGCCCGCTCGATGAGTAGTCCCTTTCCCCCTAACTGGTTGAATTCAGCCGGGATGGTTGAAATCAGCCACTCCCGTTTCCGAAACTTTTTCCGCCCATCCGCGTTCAAATCAGTAGGCGTTCAGAGGAGAAGAAAAGCTGAAAGCCTCCCGATCTCGCGATTGGGTAGTTGGAAAAGCGGGATCCTGAACAAGGGGGTTTTACCATGAAATCACTAAAATATTTGGCGATCTTGACCGTGTTGATGGTACCGCTGGCGTTTACGCAGGCTGCGCACGCCGCGGTCGGAGTGGGAATCGGAATCGGCGTTGGGCCGGGATATGTGGACGGACCTCCGGTTTGTGAGTACGGCTACTATCCTTATGCTCCATACGCGTGCGCGCCTTACGGATATTATGGGCCGAGCTGGTTTGCCGGCGGAGTCTTCATCGGCGCGGGCCCGTGGTATCACGGATGGGGCCGCCCGTTCTACCCGGGCTTCGGCTACTATCGTGGCCCGATCGGCCATGGATTCGTTGGCCGCGGCTATGAAGGTCGCGGGTTTGCGGGACGTGGATTTGCAGGACGTGGATTTGCAGGACGTGGTCCAGTCTCGGGCTTCCACGGTGGACCGGTACGCGGTGGCGAAGTTCACGGCGGAGGCGGGTTCCACGGTGGTGGCGGAGGCGGGTTCCACGGTGGCGGCGGACGCCGGTAAAAGAGCAATCTGAATTGAGTTAAAGAGGCTGGCAGCGATTCGCTGCCAGCCTTTTTGTTTTTGGCCAGCAAAATCCCGCGCATCCGTGGAGAAGCAGTTATAGACGTTAGATCCGCGGAATCGGTTTTATCCGGTGGCCGCCAGGCTGAGCAGCGCCGCCTTGTTGCGGATCACCACGGTCGATCCCTTAGTCTGGAGAATCTGTCGCTTTTTCAGATCGGCGAACAGGCGGGTTACGGTTTCGCGTGAGGTCCCGATCATCTGCGCGATTTCTTCGTGCGTCAGTGACAGCTTTACGCTCGGCTCCTGCTTCTGGCCTTCGCTGTTAAGCGTGCTCCACTCCATCAGAAGTCGTGCGAGTTTTTCTGCGGCGGAGTGGGACAAACCAAGCGAGCGGACCCCGTGGCAGGCGACATTGTATTTTTCGCTGAGTTGCTCGGCCACCCTGAAGCAGGCCTCGATATGGTCTTTCAGGAAGTGCAGAAAATCTTCGCGTTTGATGAAGTTCAGCTGGCAAGGGTCAACCGTCTCGGCCGTGAGCTCATAGGCCTTGCCGGAGACCGAAGCGCTCAGGCCGAGAACTTCGCCGGGTTCGGCAATCTTGAGGATCAGGATCCTGCCGTCGCTCGCGCAGATCGACAGTTTGACCCGCCCTTTGCAGAGGACGAAGATGCCGCGCGGTGCTTCGCCTTCCACAAACAGGACTGCGCCTTTGGGATAGGCGGTAATGGACTTGATGCTCTCAAAGGCTTGCAACGCGGCAGCCGGCAGGCCGCAAAAGAGCCGTTCAGCTCGAATCTTGCAGGTTAAACAGCTTTCAATAACGTTCGTACCGAATGGTGAAAGCATCGCGCGCCCCTGTCGTCTAACCGGAATCAAGTGGTTTTGCCCGGAATCTTGCGTGACTTGACTCCAGTGTCCCTCTGACACGTATCCCGCATTCAGTGTGCTTCCCTTGCTGCTTTGAGGCAGTGACAGCAGGCACAACCGATTGTGACGTTAATCACAATCGGGTAAGCAACTCGAGAAGCAACGCAAGAGCTTGTATTTGCTGGAATTGACGCGCCTTTCAGGGCATACTAGGTGCAGTCCCCTGAAATCCGATCGGTCCCCCGAGGATGTTTTGTGCCCAGGCTTCACGACGAAAAACTGCAAGGCGAGAATCTACCGAGCAAAGACCTGCGGAAGGAAGATCGTTCCGAAATCCAGTTGCAGCCTGCAGATCTGGAGCATGGAAACTTAGACCGGACTCGCTCTGCCCCCCTGTATTCCCCTGCTGCGGACATCGAAGCCCAGCGTAAGCGGATGCTGATTGCGCTTGCGATACTGCTAGTGGCGCTCGGGGCCGTGATCGTGAAGGACTGGGATTTCTGGTTTCCCCCCAAAATAGAATCGGCCGAGGCGATCGCGCTTAGAAAGGCGAAGGCGGCAGCCGAGGCTCCGAGCACGCCGGCACCTGTAACCCATGAGAAGAAGCCAGCCAAAGCGGAAGAGACACCTGCGGCGCTGCCCTTCGCTACGACTGAGCGCGCGGCATTGCCGCCTTTGGAGATTCAGGTAGTCGCCGGGAACCGGAGCGTCAGCGTTCCCTCGAAGAACCCCGCTATTCATGTGGACGTTGCGACGGGAGGTACTTCGTCGGGCGTGACGGCTCCGCCGGGTGTTGATGCGCCAACTTCGGGCGGCGGTGTCCAGATCACGCGGCAAGCCGCGCAGAATGTGACTGTGAGCGTGCCGCCAGATTACCCGCTGCTGGCGCGACAGATGAAGGTGCAGGGTGCGGTGAGCTTGCAAGCACTGATTGCGCGCGATGGAACGATTCAGGAGCTCCAGATTTTGAGCGGTCCCGAGATTTTAGCGACGGCAGCCCGCGAAGCCGTGAAGCAGTGGCACTTCAAACCCTATCTTCAGAACGGGCAGCCCGTCGAAACACAGGCGCGCATCACGGTGAATTTTACGATCTCGACGAACTAGCTGCGACCGAAGAGTCAGCTTCGAGCTTCGAGCCTCACAAAAACCTACGCGGTACTAATCTGGTTGCTCTCGGGTCGTAACTCGCGACTCGGAGCCAAAAATTAAACGGGCGTCCCGGATTCTTTCGAATCCAGGACGCCCGGGCAGCCCTCCCCCAGAACTGCTCAACGCGAATGTAAAACTTCTGCGGTCATTCTGCAAATAGCTCTCGGGTGCCAGCCGGTTCCACGAAAGTGCCAGCGGCGTAGTTTTGATTACGGTGTACGAATTTTGCGTTAACAAATACACGCTTCGCGCCGAATGCGCTCCTTCGCAATCACCGTTCAAGGAAAAACGCCAGAAAAGGAATCTGCGCTGCGATCGATGGCAGGCAGTTCGAGACCAGGACGAGCTGCGAGTTCGAATTGCGCGTCGACATAGACCATCTTCCACCCCAGTTCATACAGAGGCGCAAGCACCGGCGCGCTTCTGGGCGCCAGCACCAGGTCGGTTGGATAGGCATTCAAAGTCTCGCGCCAATTTTCCTTCCCACCTTGGCCCGCCTCATAGAACCGAAAGGCCCGTTCGACCCACTCGTCGGGATATGCCACTTCGTATCGGCTATCGACCGATACTTTTACGTTCGGGTAGAGCTTCCACGAGACATAGGCTCCGGGACGAAATGGAACCATGATGTTGCCGTGAAAGTTCTGCGCTGCCAGGTAGTCAACGGCTCCGACGGGGTAAGAGAGATCCCCGGCGATCTGCGGAACTTCGACCCGCCAGAATTTCAGATGAATCGCCGAAACGAAACAGGCGGCGATCAACGCCGTCCATGCGAGGATGAGGAAGCGCCTATGTTTTTGTGCGAATTGCTCGAGCCATTGCGCGGCGGAACCTCTGTTGGATGAAGTTCCCTGGGATGTTCGTTGAAAGTACGCGGGAACGTAAGCGAGCCAGGCGATCGCAAAAAATGGCAGCATCTTGCGGTGCAGGAGCGCTTCGATAGCGGTTGCGGCCAGAAGCAGGATTCCAGGAGTTCTCCAGGTTCTTAACTTTGTAAGTGCGTAGATCACCATACAGACGGCAACCGCGAAAAGGACTGTTGGTGTCGAGCCGAGGGTCCAGAGCGGCGACCATTCCGGGATGCGAGGACGCGACATGGTCAGCGCGCGAGCGAGATAGTAGAAGTATTGGGTGCCGTACGGATTGACAAACACTTCCAGCGCCATCGCGCAGAGCACGATCATGGCAGTCCGCGCGGACTTTGCGAGGATGTTCTGCTCA
>JBAWBE010000299.1:0-3615 GCA_049589635.1 Terriglobales bacterium | reverse complement strand
ATTCAGCTCTGGTATTGGCGCAGCGCGGAAGCCGTGTCTTGCTCGTCGATGCGGATCTTCGACGCCCCGCAGTAGGAAAGCTGTTTGGCATAAGGTCTCGCGGAGGCCTTAGCACCTTGATCAGTGGATCCGACAAAGTCGACGATGTTGTGCTCCCTTGCCCCGAGGTTCCGACTTTATGGATTCTGCCAGCCGGTCCGATTCCTCCACAGCCAGCTGAGTTGCTGGGCTCGAGCGTGATGAAGGATCTCATCGCTCACTGGCGTGATTCTTTCGACCACATCATTATCGATACGCCTCCATGCTTATCTGTGACTGACGCAGTGCTATTGTCTCCTGAGGCAGACCGAATCATTTTGGTCGCGCGTTCGGGACAGACGACAAAGGCCGCCCTGCGGCGCGCTTGTGATGTGCTGGCGCAGGTCAACGCGAGGGTTATGGGTGTTGTCCTAAACGCGCTCAATCGCCGTTCTGGCGAAGGATACTACTACCAATATGGCTATGGCGGTCGATACGCGAACCACTACTACCATAATGACTTGGTGGAAGATAAGCCAACGGAGACGGCCAGCAAAGTTTCTTAAAATGACTCGCTGAAATTTGCGTGCGGCCGGATCGCCGGCTCACAACATACCTTCGGCTCTGTCGGTGTAGATGCAGATGCGGATGGAATTGCGATCCCGACTTCGGAGATTTTCTTTTGCAGCCGCTTGCTTCGTGGTTGTAGCACTGTACCTGCAATTCGCGCTGAGAGCGTTCCTCGCGGCCCACCTGGCAGCGACTCCGGAATTATCGAATCTCAACAAAGCCATTCGTCTGGAACCGTCGAACGCTGAATATCGTGAACTGCGCGGCCGAAACCTTGCACTGTCCGGCGCAAGTCTGGACGAAGCTATTTCGGATTACCGGACGGCCATACATCTGGATCCTTACGAAGCACGGTACTGGTTGGATCTGGCGGGCGCTTACCAGGTTGCCGGGCGTACCAGCGAGCAGGGAGAGAGTGTCGAACACGCCGTCGAAGCGGACCCAACAACACCGCATGTTGCCTGGGAGGCCGCAAACTTCTTCCTGGTTCAGGGTGATCAGGATCGGTCTCTTCGTTATTTTCGGGTTGTTCTCGCAAATGACCCGGAGGCGGTTGACCTAGCTCTCCAGCTCTGCTGGCGAGCAACCGGAGACGCGAATCGGATTCTTGATCAGGCTCTGCCGCGAAGGCCGGATCTCTACCTTTCGTTTCTAAGTTTGCTTGTCTACAGACAGGAAGTGGCCGCCGCGGAAAATGTCTGGAACCATCTGATCGCACTAAACCAGGAGTTCTCGACCAAGCTTGCGTTTCCTTATTTTCGCCTTCTCATCGCGAAGCAGGAAGTCGCAGCAGCGCAAACGGCATGGCAACAACTGGCCGGCGTTGATCACTCCCTTCAGCCCTATCTTCCCTCTCGCGGGAACCTGATCGTAAATGGGGGATTCGAGGAGAACGTGCTGAACGGCGGCTTCGACTGGTGGTACGAATCGAATGCCCATGCGGCACTAGCCATAGACACGAGTGAGTTTTACAACGGAACAAGATCGCTCTCCGTCACCTTCGATGGGCTAAATCCAGCCGATGCGGGAATCCTTCAGTTCGTCGTGGTAAAGCCAAACACTGGGTACGAGTTCAGTGCCCAATCCAGGACTGAAGACATCCAGAGTGCCAGCGGTCCGCGGTTTTCGATCGTGGACGCTTACACCAATGCTTCCTACGTTCTCACCGATGATTTGCTAGACACCAATCCTTGGCATGAGCAACATGCACGATTCCAAACCGGCCCGAACACCAATCTCGTATTGTTGAGACTTGTCCGCCAGCCTGGCGTACCCCTGATCCGAGGCAAGCTTTGGATCGACGATCTCAGGCTGGTGGAGAAATAGAAGAAGGATCAAGGATCGATGACGTTGAGAATATCATCGTATGCGATTGTCGATACGACCGATTCTGTTCATCGGGCGCGCCGGCACGCTCGCGAGCCCGAAATCCTGCAATGGGCCTTTGTTCTCGGCCTATGCTCCCTTCTGATTTTCGCGGTGTTGGCGTTCGGTGCGGTCGATGAGTGGTCGACTTTCGTCTTCGAGGCCGGTGCGGCAGTTCTGTTCCTGGTTTGGGCGGGAAAGCAGGTCGTTACGAGGCAGGTGAAGCTATCGAAGAATCCCTTGCATCTCCCAGCACTCCTCTTTTTCGGGCTTATCCTGGCGCAGGTTGCGCTGCGCAAGTCTGCCTACGTGTATGTTACGGGATACGAAGCACTCCAGTACATCTCCTACGGGATGGTGCTGCTGATTGGAGCAGAATGCGTCAGGGAGGAACGCGCTCGCAAAATATTCGCCCTGGTAATGATTGTTTTCGGGGCCTGCTACGCCTTTTTTGCGCTCGCCCAGGAGCTGACTGCCAACGGCAAAATTTTCTGGGTCCATAGTCCACAGTTCCATGGCTCAATCTATGGAAGTTACGTCAACCACGATCATTACGCTGGCCTAATGGAAATGCTGGTGCCGCTTCCTCTTGTGCTCAGCATGGGACATATGCTGAGAGGGGGAAAGCGAGTTTTGGTCGCCTTCTGCGCGGTATTGATGGCCAGCACGATCTTTCTTTCTGGCTCGCGCGGAGGAATGCTTGCTTTCGTTCTCGAAATGGTGCTGTTCGCCGCTCTGACTCTCGGAAAGAGGCGGAGCCCGCGCATAGCGCTAGGATCGACGGCAGTATGCATTTTTATCTTGGCTCTGCTGATTTTCTTAGGCAAGGGGCAGGTATTGGGACGCCTCGGAGATCTCAACCCTGGCATTCGACTGAATATCACCAGAGATAGCTTGCGAATGTTTTCCCAGCGACCGATTTGCGGCTGGGGGCTGGGAACTTTTCCCACGGTCTATCCAAGTTTCCGTAGCTTCTATACGAACCTGTTCGTAAACGAAGCGCACAACGACTATGCGCAATTGGTGGTGGAGACCGGCTTGCTCGGCTTTGCTCTGATGCTGTGGTTCGTCATTAGTTTGTATCGCCACGGACTGCCGACCTCTCCCCGCTGGGAACTCAAATGGGACGGGGCGGTCTCCCTTGCGGCTTTGCTGGGGTGTACGGGAATTCTCTTCCACAGCTTCGTGGACTTTAATTTGCAAATCCCCGCAAATGCGGCGATGTTTTATACGCTTTGCGGGTTGGCCGCTTCCGGACCTTTGGCGGAGTTATCCGAACGCGCGAGATCCGGAACCACGAGGAATGAAGGAATTGGCGGTCGTCGCACTCCGTCCGACAATGGCGACTCTTCGGCGGATCGACGTAATTGAATCCTCCACGGACGCATTTGGAAGGACCGCTCTAACTGCAAAGCACGCGACGAAAAACACAGGGCCGTGCTAACCTAGGCGGGAACTTGCGTCGCAACGAACAGGCCAACTCTCGGGAGGAATGATGTCGCCAAAACACCTCGCCATCGGGGCTCTGGTGGCAATTTGCACCTTCATGACTCAGGCAGCGGCGCAAAAAAACGAGTTGACCGGAATCCTTGGTCGTACTTTCATCAGCAATCAGGGCATCCCAGGCGCCCCCTCTTATGATCCGGAATTGCGCTTTGGCAA
>JBAWBE010000298.1:0-3419 GCA_049589635.1 Terriglobales bacterium | reverse complement strand
GGCCATAGCACGCCGTCAGGTAGCTGTTGGGGTAGTTAATCAGATTGATCGTGCCACTGGCGCTGCGGTAAAAACAGTGCGGATTGTTCGAGGAATCATAGTAATCCCCGACCACGTCATTGGAGTTGTTGATGGCATAGGCGAAGCTGCTCATGCTGCCGCTGCCATAGAATTCGGTGACGTTCCCCCCAATGTTGATGAATGCCTGATTGGGGTTGCCGTTCGAACCGATCGATCCGGCAAAATCGGCGGCATTGTTGATGGCGAAAATGGAGGTTGAAACCGTGCCCAATTGAACGTCGTATTGGGTGAACTTGCCTTTCTTGTACAGAAACCCGTGGTATGCGTTGTCGGACGAGGTGAAGAAGTCGCCGGCGATCTCCCCGGCGTCGTTAATCCCATTGGCCCGCGTGAAGTTGTTGGATCCGGGCACGACCAGGGTGGTGTATACGCCCTTCTTCAGCGAGAAGCCCACCGTTGCACCGCCAGCATTGGTGAAACTACCCACCACGATGCTCGTCTTGTTCAGCGCGGATGCATAGGTGCCCGTCGCGCCCGACGGATTGAGTTGGACAACCTTATAAGCGCTTACGCCCGACTGAGCTTGTAACAAACTTGGCAGCAGGATAATCGCGGCCACCACTAGAACTGTGGCCAAAACGAAGACTCGCGAGAAGCATTGGTTGAAAATTCGGCAGACCGTACTCATATAACCCTCCTGGAATTTGTATGCAAAGGCTTGCAGCCTGTGGTTTCTGCGGGGCCCGGTAACGACCCGCCTATATTCCCCGCAACGCCATCCGGCGGCAATCGACATGAACGGACAGAAGCGGGCACAACCGGACATTTGCCAAAAAAAGAAGCGATCGCGGCGCTTTTCTGCCTCAGTGCCGTGCGGTCACCGAGCGTGAAGTGACGGAGCGTGAACTGTGCCTGGCTCCACGCTTCGCTTACTCCTCTACTGTGAAAGACTTCTTGCTGGAAGCTGTGCCGTTCGGGGTGGTGACCTCAATTACGCCGCTGGTGGCACCGGCGGGAACCACCGCATCGATGAGCGTACTTTGCATCGTGAACTTGGCGGGCACGCCGTTGAAACTCACCGCGGTAGCGTTCAGTACGTTGTAGCCTCAAATGCTTACGCTCGCCCCGACCTTGCCCCTGACCGGCTTAAACGTTTTGACTGTTGGCGTGCCCGACTCCGTGGAAATTGCGTCGCTCAGGACAAAATCGCCGGTGTTATCCCCATAACAGCTCGGCAAGCCGTCGCCATTACAGGCGTCCGTGATACCCAGATAAAGCGTCTTCGCCCCGCTCGGAACGTAAAACACCTGAACGCTGCCGGTGCCGTCCCCGGTAAGTCCGTCGCCGATAAAGAACAACTGCTGTAGTTCGGGCGATAAGGAGGTAAAGTCGGTGCCGATGGTGTTGAAGTCGAGGGTGGGAGGAGCACCACCCGCAGGCGGGCCGGATTCGAATACACCGGTGACAAAGCCAAGCGTGGGGGATTGGATCCCAGAGATAGACTCATCGGGCTGCAGATTTGCGGAATACCCGTCTCCTACACCATCCGCATCGTTGTAGGTCCTGGCGCCGTCGATTGTGATGCAGGGGGCCGTGCAACGCCCCTTCGTTATGCTTCCTCCATCGATGGCGAACGTCATTGACGTGCTGCCCTTCGGCAGCGCAATTTTGTGCGGCAGAACCCCCGTGCCGTCCGAGGTGGTCACCGCCTTGTACCCGGCCCCGGATATCTCATAGTTGGAATCCACCTTCAAAGTTTGGGCCTGTGCTGGGCGAGCTGCCCAGGTAAAAGAAAGTGCGAGCACGGTGAGTGCAACTGCGGCCATGCGAAATGTGGCAACCTGTCGGCGAATGCAATTCTTCATAGACCCTCCTCGAAATCTGCGAACCAGATGCAGAAATTTGGAGCTGATTGTTCTTGCGTAGCCCGATAACGGACCCGGCTATATTGCGCAGAACCGTTTCTGAAGACAATCGACACGAACGGACACGAGCGGGCATGACCGGACATTTGCCAGGAAAGAGATGTATCTGGAGGTTTTTATGGGAACGCGTGAAGAAAAACGGGCTGAGTCGAGAAGAAGTCGAGGGGAAGTCGAGAAAAAGCGTTTCGTATCAGGGTATCGCTTTAGCGATACCGTAACCAGCGGCAAAGTCCCGCCCCCTTAGGGGCTGGTCCCGACTCTGAACTTGTAAGAGAAATTGGTCGGGACGGCGAGATTTGAACTCGCGACCCCTTGCACCCCAAGCAAGTGCGCTACCAGGCTGCGCTACGTCCCGACATGATTCGCTGCGGAGAAACAGCGTGGGGTTAACTCAAAAAATCTTTAGCTTGAAAATTCTAACACCCCCAACCTGAAATAATGATTGACTTAGACGAAGAAACCACCAAGCATAAGAAGTAGAGTTCAAAGAGTGCTCATTCATCCGCTTGTTCTTTGACAATTCGTGCAGCGCGCCTCGGGAGCAATAACAGCAAAGTAAAGCAACAGCAAAGTAAAGCGTGGTGCCCCCCGTCTGGCCGACATCACCGGCCCGCGCTGAGCTAAGTATCATGCAATGAATACTTTGCATATAACTCGTTATTATTGAATACTTTGAAAGGAATTTTTCGCTAAAGTGTTGATTCTAGAAGATCGGTGAAGGGGGGCACCCCGAAGCAGGAATCGAAACAGAGGAAATATGGCTACAAAGAAAAAGAAGAAGAGAACCCTGGCCGGGAAAAACAAGAAACGTGCGGTGACGAAAAAAACCGCTCCAACCCTTTTAGAGATGAGCCGTCAAAAGACGAGCCGTCAACCGGCCACATCCACCGATAAGGCTCTGCGCGAACAGTTGCTGGCGCTGATCAGCGGCGGCGAAGCGCACGCGAGTTTCGACGCCGCGATCGGCGATTGGCCCGTGCAACTGGCGGGCGTGAAAGTCGCGAACTTCCCGCACACCGCATGGATGCTGCTTGAGCACATGCGGATCGGGCAATGGGACATCCTTGAATTCAGCCGCAACCCGAAGCACGTCTCGCCGAAGTGGCCCGAGGGTTATTGGCCCACATCGGAAGCTCCCGCGAACGAAAAAGAATGGGGGACTTCAATCGCTGAATTCAAAAAAGATCGGCGGACGATGGAGCAACTGGTCGCGAATCTGAAAAGCGACTTGTTCGCGAAATTTCCCTGGGGCGATGGACAGACGCTCCTACGCGAAGCGTTGCTCCTGGCCGACCACAACTCCTATCATCTGGGACAGTTAGTAATGTTGCGCAAATGCATGGGCATCTGACGACGAGAGAAGAATTTGACGACAGTAGAGGCAAGCGTAGAGGAAAAAGCAGAGACGCGGCCTGCCGCGTCTCAGATCTATGCGCTCTTGCGAATGCCAGGCTGTGTTCGAGAGTCGTTGGC
>JBAWBE010000297.1:0-7190 GCA_049589635.1 Terriglobales bacterium | reverse complement strand
CCGCAATCCCACGTCGGTTTCAGAGAGAAATACCACGTGCAGATCCAAGCCCTCGTGTCGCGCGAGAGTGTTGAACACCGGGATGCGGTAAGGAGAGATGATTTCCGACAGAATCAAAACTCGCCGCTTGTTGTTTGGCATTCCACTGGATACTGCTGACTTGTATTCTAGCGGCACAGCTTTAGGAAATTCGTTAGCGGTGCTGGTTCAGGCGTTGAAGGCCCAGGGCGAGAGCCCGTCAAGACCCTCTACGCAAGGCAACAGCTTTCTCCATAATCTGCGACCACTGCGCAGTCACGCTATCCCATTCGAATTTCGCAGCGTGCCCGATCGCCGCCGCCGACATCTTGCGGCGCAGACTGGGATCCGCAATCAGGCGTGCCAGCGACGCACTCAATTCATCGTTAGAATCGGCAAGCAAGCCGGTGACTCCGTCGATCACGTAGTCGGGATCGTAGGAACTTCGAGCGATGCACGGAAGTCCGCACGCCGCAGCCTGTCCCAACACTTGAGGATGCCCTTCAATTTCGCTCGGCATGAAAAAGATTTCTGCCTGGCGCATCTCTTCGCCCAATTGGGCCGCACTCAGGTGCCCGAGAAACCGAACGTTTTGGCAGTTGTTTTCCTCCGCAAGTTGCCGGCATGCACTCTCTTCTTCACCGACGCCCGCGAACCGAAACTCCCATTGGGGAAACTTAGCAGCCTCGCGAATTACGAGATCCGCACGTTTGTATCGGCGAAACGAACCAGCGAATAGCACTCTGTTCGTCGCCTCTTTTTGGCCACCGTTCCGATTCGCGTAGTAGTAGCGTCTGTCAATGCCGTCATAAACTGTCTCCACGTTTTTGCCAAAACGCTTGCCGCCGAGCTTTTCGGTCATCGCGGTCATGTACCGGCTGTTGCCCGCGGCGATATCGCACTCGCGAATTGCTCGAAAGAGAACTGGGCGATTATCTTTTTCGAGTCCGCCCGATACCACATAGGTCACCAGTGCCGTCCTGAGAGAGAGCCGGCGACGAACCGTCATGAAAGCCGTGTCCAACGGCCCTTCTCGTGGAAAAAAGTAAACGTCCGGAATTCGAGTCAGTAGATGCCACAAAATGTGTGCCGTATTTGCATGTGCTCGCCACGGAAGGATTTGTGTGTTCGGACGAGCGGCAATGCGCGGATCGGCCGCATTCGAGCCGAGCATCACAACTCGAAAACGAGCGGGATCCATGCGCGCGACAACTTCTTTCACCGTCAGGTTCTGAGCGTTTGCATTGTTGTCGTCGGCAAATGAAGGTGTGAAGACTGTAATCATGAATGGTATTGAGGGCCGCGAATGAAGAGCGCCTCACACACAAATCGCTAGCGAGAACTTGTCTGCAATTCTATTCGAAGATCGCGCAAGCGAGCCTTCAGTCGCATGGTTGCATTTCGCTGGCCCGATATTTTGTGCATATGCGATCGAACGGCGTGCAGTAACCGGCGGCGAACCTCCATCTGCGCTCCGGGCGCGAGCGGCCGCTCTTCGTGTGGATCTGCCTCCAGATCGTATAACTGCTCTACCGCTCCAGGCTCAATGCGCATCGTTAACTTATGCCGACCGCTGCGCGCGCTCAACAGTCTTGCCCCGAGACGATCCTGCGAACGCAGCGGATTCGTACATCCGTAAACGCATTCTGTGATCGCGGGATCGTCCCATGGAACGTCGAGTTGAAGATCGCCTTGCTGAAGGCGGCGCCAGAGACTGGTTCCCTGAAAACTCCCCGGCGCGGGCACGTTGAGTATCTCAAGCAGTGTGGGAGCGAGATGCAGATGGCTGAACGGCGCTTTGGAAACCTCTTTTTTCGAGGAGTCAGGCGCGCGAATCATCAATGGAACACGCGTGATTTCTTCGTGCAAGTTGATTGGAGCGTGATAGCGGCGTCCGTGATCAAGAAACTCCTCGCCGTGGTCCGCCGTCAAGACAAAAACGCAGTCGTTCCACAAACCCGATTGCTTTAAATGGGAAACCAGACGCGCCATCTGAGCGTCCATGGCACGAATGCCGCCATCGTACAACTCAACGACCGAATCTCTTTTTCTTTTCAACCGTGCCGGCTTGAGATCGGACCGATTCCAGAATTCATTGACATAACGCGCCTCCGTCGCCGAGATCTCGCGCCCTGTAAGGTCTCGATATGCGGGTGCCGAAGGGTAATAAGGCGAATGCGGGTCCATCAGATGCAGCCAGAGAAAAAACGGCTGCCGCTGAAGTGTCAGCCAGGCAAGTGCTCGATCCACCAAGGCATCGGCGGCGGGAAACCTGCGCAGCGCATCTACGCTCTCAACCTTCGATGAGGCGACGCGAAGGCAGTATTGAAAATAGAGTTCGTCATAAAGCGAGCCAAGTCCGACCGCTTGCGCCGTGCTCTTGAGCGCTTGATTAAGCTTGCTTCGCGAAGTGGATGAGTCTCCTGAACTCTGGATCGCCGAATTCGGGATTGCAGGGGTGTTGGTAACAGGGTCGCGAGACCCCGCTGCGTCGAAGTCGAGGAAATCTTCGAAAACCTCGAAACCCTGCTCATAGCCGAACCGCGCCGCAATATACGGATTCGCAGCAGAAAACCCTGCCGTGGCGTAACCAGCCTCGCGCAGTGCGGTCGCCAGTGTGCTCTCGCCCGGAGCCAGGCCGATCACATCCCTTCCGAGAGCGAGCGGTGCGCGCGAAGCAAGGACCGCAGGCAGCGAATAATATGTGGGAGCGCCCGCCACCACTGCGGTTGGAACAACGAAAGACTCCGCGGCGAGCTTATCCAGAAAAGGAGTCGTCGCTTGCGGATACCCATAAAAGCCGCAATGGTCAGCCCGCAAACAATCGACCGTAATCAGGACAAGCGACTTTCGTTGCGGGCTCAAGTTCGGCGTTTCGCTGTGCGCAGTCATGCCTTCGTAGTAACTCCGACATCAACTCTCGCACCTTGCGCGAAATAGAATCCTTCGGACGCGATCTGGAAAAGATCAGAATCGTTGACGTATAGCAACGTTGGCCATTTCTTTTTGAGCACCGCAAAAAACTCGTCGAGCAAAACCAGAGTCGGACTGCGAAAGTCTCGAATGCTCGAATGAAAGTTGATCGAATGGATTGAAACGACCGCCGGCAGCCCGCGATTGAAGCAGTCTCCAACGTGGCCCATCAAGCTCGTCAACTCAACGGGAGCAGTCGCGGGCTCCATTTCGACCGTGCGGAACGTGTGCAGCATTCCCTGCTCGTCAAAATGCGGCGCCTCTTTACGATCCCCGGGACCGTTTTGAGAGACGCGAATGCCAGACTCGAACCATGCCGACCTCGTATCCGCATTGGCGCGGTAACCTGGAGCGCACCCGCTAAAGGGAACCGCCGCGAAAAATTCCCGATAGATTTCAGCGGCGCGGGCAATCGCCGAACGCTGCTCGTCCGGTGAGAGAAAACGGCGCGCTGCCTCTGCCTCTCGATCCCAATATTCGTATCCGATCCATGGCATTCGCCAATAGATATAAGGCGTCTGTGCACTCCACAAGTTTCGGATCAACTCGGCGCGTTCTCCGCCAGCATCCAGCTCTCTACAAACCGCCTTCGCACAAAAGTGAGTAAGTCCGTGCAGCGCCGGATAGAAAACGCCCTCGTCAATTCCCTGCCGATAGGCTTCGAACAAATCAGCACGCTTCCATCGACCGGGCAATCCCTCGCTGAGCGGGACGAGTGAAATTCCTTTTTCGCAGCTCGCGAGACAACGATCAAAGTCGACGTTGGCCATAATGAAATTCATCACGATCGATGGATTCCGGCCAACTGAATCGCAATGTCTCCCCAGTAACTCGCGCAGAGCTGTTACATCCTCGGCCGTTTCCAGGCTGTAAGAATCGTAAGGCGAATCGCCGAGCGCAATTCCTTCCGTCCGCAACTCCTCCCATCCTTCACGATCGCGCACACCGGCGCGTCCCCAATCGTCGCTTTGAAAAAGCAGTAACGGACGATCGAAGTGCAAGCCGCCGTTTGCCGACGACGGCATCGCGCGATCCCATATTTGCCTGAGCCGGGCGATCATCTCGTCTTGCCCTTATGCCTCTCGTTGCTGTGCATCTTTTCCTTAGATATACCCCAGGTCTTTCAACCGCTGTTCAAGCAGCGCCTGCTCTGCCTGGTCGAGCGATTCGGCCTTATCTTGAGTCAGCTCGCGCAGCACGAATTCCAGCAGAGATTCCAGATTCTCGAACTGCGGAATAAATTGGCGCTCGGCGATGGCGCAGAGGTCCTCGGGCAGATTGATCTGTCGTCGCGCACGGCTTGTGTCGGTCGTTGACATTGTCATTGCGATATTGCGCAAGAAAACAATCAGGGCCTCCCCACCGCTCCCAGCAGTCGCCGCTGAATCGCCGTCACGATCATTCGATCATCGTCGTCGAGCCCGACCAGCAAAGCCAACCCGCAAAATGCCGCATACGCAACCAGCAACGCCGCCGCAATCGTCATCCATTCGGGATGGAACCCAACAGTCAGCAGGCGAACACCTAGCACCGCGGCCACGCTCGCCGCGCAAGGCGAGAGCAGTTGCTGTGTGGTTCTTCTGTGTGGTTCTCTTCCGCGTCATTTTTCGGCGTCATTTTTCGACACGTCGAGCTGTTCCGCCAGATTATCGCAAAGCGCGAGCTGTGGATTCGCCAAAAGTCGTTGCGCGAACCGCATCGATGAATGGTCTTCCAGTTTCCCCCATCTTCGCGACTCGAATCACGCACGCTATAATGCGCTCAACATAATTCGTCACCCTGCCATGCATTCAGAAGTTGAAGTCTTGAACCGAAAACCGTCTTCCACGTTGTCTTCTGAAGTAATGGTCCCGGATGCGGCGCCGGAGTCGAAGAGTTCGTCGCAAAATCCTGCATCCCACGAATTTTCGGTGCAACGTTCGTCGGGCATCCAGGCCGTCGGGCCCTCGTCAATGGAACTCCTGCTCCTGGCCGCACTCAGCTTCGCGATTTTCATCTCCATCGTGTCGCTCGCGCGCAGCTATGTGACAGCGGTCGATAATTTTGGGGACAGCTCCTCATATATGAACCTTGCCTCCGCCATTCGACGCTGGGATTTTCGCGGCATCGAAGTCAAGCAATTCTGGGGCCTGCCCTATGCGATGGCGGCGCTCTCAAAACTCACGAGCATTTCCGACCGCTCGGCGCTGCTGGTTGTTTCGCTCCTTTCCTCGCTAGGCACGGTTCTTCTGGCGCGTCGATTGTGGAACGGCTGGATAGCCGCATACTTCGCAATTCTGAACTTTGACTGGCTTCAGCGCGCTTGCCTGGGAGGATCGGAGCCACTGTTCATGCTGTGTCTGCTCGCGGCATTTGTCTCCGTTCGCCGGCGGCAGTGGATACTCGCATCCTTGCTAGCAGCGCTCGCGACCATTGTGCGGCCGCTGGGGATATTCGCTCTTGTTGGCATCGGCCTCACTTTGCTTTGGAAAAAAGACTTCCGCAAACTCGCGGGCGCAGTTGCCGTCGGCCTCGTGGTCGGCGTGTTGTATGCGCTTCCATTGGCAGCCCATTTCGGCGACCCGTTCGCTACCGTCAGCAGTTATCACAGCCAACAATGGCAGGGCGGATGGCTCTTCGGCATTCCTTTTTACGCGATCATCAAGGGAACAATTATTTACCCTGCGCCGTGGACTAATCTGGTGCTCAGTTTCGGATGGATTTTTCTAGTCCTTGGTGCAGTCGCAGTGATGTTCAAGTCGAGAAACTTCCGCGAGTATTGCCGCTCTCATTCGGTGGAAGCAATTTTTCTTGTGCCTTATCTGTGGTGCCTGTTCGCCTACAACTATCCCTACTGGGCGCGCGGGAATTTTGCGCGCTTCGCGATTCCGATCCTTCCGTTTGTGCTGCTGGCGCTTTATCGCTGGATTCCGAAAGACCGACGGGTAATCTGGGGACTCGGAATTATTGCTCCAGCGCTTGCAGCAGTCTCAGCGCTCGGAGTGGCGAATGTGATGCAACTGCTCCATAGAGCCGCCAGATAAGCACCTCGGCGAGATTCTCGTCATTTTTCCGCGGGAAGGGAATTTTTGGATGACGGGCCTACTCGCGCAGGTGGGTTATGCGACGCTGCGGGCCGCGTCTTGCAACAGTACCTCCGCGAGCACATCCGACGAAATCGAATGCGACAGGCGCGTTCCCACATCCCTCGCTGGCATCGACTGCCCAATCATTTCTCCGATGCGCAGCAAATCATTCGGCGCTTCCAAAATTCTTCCCACACCGAAGCGAGCATACTGAAGAGCGTAGCCGGAATATGCATGCCTCAGCCATCCGCACAAAAAGGACGGGATTCCCACCGATGCGCATTCGCATGCCACCGTTGACTCCACAGTCACGGCGCACCAGGTCTTCCCTAGAATCTCTGGTGAAATCGGCGCAGAAGTGATGCTGACGAGTTGGCGATCCTCTTCGGCAAGGATAGTCTGCAGCAGCCTTTTTCTCTGCGCGGGCGATTCAAATGGATGCAGCTTCAAGACAACCGTTTTGCCCGATTTCCGCGCAGCCGCACAAAGGCGGGGCAAGATCTCTCGATAGATTGCTTCTGCACGCCACTGATCTGTCTCATAGGGCTCGGTGAAAAAAATGATCCACGGAGCATCATTGCTCCAAAGCGCAAGATTGTTCCGAGACGTGCTCGCAGCCCCAAGACGGATGAGGCGAGGATTTACGCCGCGGATACGCTCCAGATAATCGCGCTCCATCTCGCCCTGCGCCAGATACGTCGAAAACTCAGGAATTTTGAATGCCATGCGGAAATCGAGCGCTCCATGATGGCAGGCAACCGCGGGAATTTTCCGGCGCGCGGCAAGGATCAGCGGAATCCGCGTATTCGGATTCGTGTCGTCCGCACTAAGACAACCGATTATTGACTGCGTTTCAAATACTCGATTCCACGCATCGCGGAGGGAGATACCGCGACGGAGAAACTGTAATCCTTGTTTCAGAACTCCGAGCCGAACGGCACAACTGAATTCAGGATGCTCGCCGAGCAACTGTTCGAGCCGCATCCATCCGTTTTCAAGTTCGCGCAGTTCACTCTTGTCGCTGGGCTCGCTGGCAAACGCAGCCAGGTCGGCCACTTGCACATTCGGCGGAATTTCGGAAGGCGCCCCCGATTCGCGCGCTACGACCAGCAGAAACCGCTGCTCGGGCAAGAG
>JBAWBE010000296.1:0-9635 GCA_049589635.1 Terriglobales bacterium | reverse complement strand
AGGCAGAACTGTACCAGGACTAAATGCTAAAGATATAAAATTTATCCGTGATGATTGGGAAGCATTGCCGCGCCATTCCCCGACGATCCTTCCAGCCATAAGCACGATGCTCACTGAAAGCCAACGGCAACCTAACCACAAAATAGACAACCCCCTCAAGGGATACATCAAGCGGTCAGCTTCTCGAAAGTCAAAGGGTCGGCGGTAACCATATGGCGCAAGGTATCCAGAAACAAATTCGCGTTCTTCCGGCGATTGAAGCGGAATGTCATCTCATCCAAGTAGGCGGGGAGATGTTTGGCGCTGATCTTGTGCCAACTTCCCATGATGCCGCGCTTCAAGAGAGAGAACGCGGACTCGACAGTGTTGGTGTGAATGTCGCCATCAACGTAAACCTTGCTCTTGTGGCGGATAGTCTTGTGCTTGGAACCATGAACGCCAGCGCCAATCATCGCCTTTGGGTAAGCGGGCATTTCATCTGTGACCATCACGTCAACGTCAGCACTAACGTTTTCTTGAATGTATTTCGCCAGAGTACCGCTCTTGGCGTCTTGCGCGTGAAAGAAACGAAGCTCGCCACCACGTTGCCGGATACCAATCACAATTTCCTTGTTGTTGTCGGGCCTGTTCCAGCCTTGTCCCTTGTGCTCTCGACCGCCCACATAGGTTTCATCCATTTCGACAGTACCGTCAAGCATTGGGCGATCCACTTCTTTCATAGCAGCACGAATCCGATGACAGAGATACCATGCCGTCTTATAGGAACCTCTGTGCTGTCCCCAGATCGTCCGCTTGAGTTGGTGTGCGCTCATGCCCTTCTTAGCTTCGCAAAGCAAGAGCACAGCCACAAACCAGATTGGCAGAGGGAGGTGGGAATCATGGAAGATGGTTCCGCTAGTGGCGGTGAACTGGTACTCACACCCGACGCATTCATAGCGAGCGTATTCTTTCAGGCGCGAAACGCGAGTGTCTTTACACCGTGGACACATAACGCGCTCCGGCCAACGCAACCGCTCAAGCAACTCACGGCATCGTTCGTCAGTCGAGTAGAGATTATTAACATCAAGGAGAGTCATGGCAGAACCTCGTAAGCCGAAAGAGCAGTCACCATTGCAGCGACTATCGACCCGAAAGCTGGTTTCTGGGATAAAAAAGGATTTACGCCAGATGCTACGGTCTGGCCCATCTGCGATGGGAAGTAAGTCGAAGAAAGGACAGACATAACATCAAGCATGTGCAGATATTATCTTATCTGCTACCCTTTGTCAAGTGAATAATCATGTGTGAACGTTGGTTGCATCAACCAGCCATTTGAATCTGCTCGGCATCTGTTCAGAATGCAGACAAATCTCCACATCTCGAAGGGCAATTTCATGGCCAAGACGACCCTTGCCGCAGCCGTACTCTTGCTAGCACTCTCTCTCAGCTCTGGGCAAAGCAGAACTGCGAATGCGCGCCCGCGTGCCTCCGACCTGGGGATCAAGGTCGGCGTTCTGCCCACGGGACCACTGAATGCGATCACCGATGTGGCAGGCGTCGCAGTCGGTCACACGACAATCATTCGTGGCGAGGATGTGCGGACAGGCGTCACCGCGATCGTTCCGCATCCCGGAAATCTTTATCGCGAGAAAGTACCCGGAGGTATTTTCGTCGGCAATGGGTTCGGCAAGCTGGCTGGGTATACGCAAGTGGAGGAGATGGGTGACATAGAGACACCAATTCTCCTCACGGAGACGACCAGCGTGCCTCGCGTGGAAGATGCCCTCATCACTTATATGCTGGGGCTGCCAGGAAACGAAGATGTGCTTTCGATTAACCCTCTGGTTGGCGAAACCAACGATGGGTATCTCAGCGACATTCGCGGACGTCACATCACTTCTGACGACGTATTCGACGCCGTCAAAAACGCAAAGAGCGGTCCGGTCGAAGAAGGCGCAGTCGGAGCGGGCACTGGAACTGTGGCATTCGGCTGGAAGGGGGGCATCGGAACCTCATCGCGCCGCCTTCCTCCCAAACTCGGTGGCTTCACTGTGGGCATACTGGTGCAGACTAATTTTGGCGGCGTGCTCACGATTGGCGGGGCTCCGGTCGGCAAGGAACTCGGACAATACTATCTACGGGAGGAACTTCAACGGGCAGGAGAAACGAAAGATTTGGGAAAAGGCTCGGTAATGATTGTGATTGCAACCGATGCGCCCCTTGACGCACGAAACCTGAAACGGTTGGCGGCAAGAGCCTGGTTGGGCGTAGCCCGTACAGGGAGTTCGGCTTCGAACGGTAGCGGAGATTATGCCATTGCATTCTCCACGGCACAGCAGGTGCGAATCCACGCATCTGATAAGGCGCTGACGCGACAAATCGAGGTGCTTACAAATGACGCAATGTCCCCTCTTTTTCTCGCGGCGATTGAAGCGACCGAAGAGGCAGTCTACAACTCGATGTTGCGAGCAGAAACCATGAGCGCGCATGGACACACGGTGGAGGCGCTACCGATTGAAAAGACGACTAAGATCTTAAGGAAATACGGAGTCATCCAGTAAAGGGGAACGTGATTGGCGAAAAATCTCTATTGCACTCTTTGACCTTCCTTGCGGGCAGCGCCCGGAAACATGTCCCTGGAAAACCCGTAGGCGATGCGGATTTGGTTTTCGGGACAAAACAAACTAAAGACGACTTGATTCTTTCCCACATCCAGAATCTGGTCGAAACGATAGAGTTTATTTCCCAGCATCCCCTCGGCCCCTAGAATGTCCTCGGGAGACGCGAGGATTCGTCCTGCCAAGCCCTTGTTTGGCACATCGATCCACGGTGCGCGAGGTACCGCGGGGTTAGGCCACGATAGCTTCAGAGAACTGCCCCACCGAATTACGGGCGGCGTTTTGCCAATGTCACGGATCGCCTGCTTGGGATACCCGAGATGAGTTACACCGCCAGTCGTAATTTCGATGAACATTTCAAAAGAATAATAATTGCCAGGCACACGTTCCGGCGAAGCGTCTTTAGGCATAAGAGACTCCCGCTATTTTTCATCCCAGGCTGGCGCTACTGCGATTGGACGGGAGGATTTCCTCGCCTTTCGCTTGGCGCATTCAATCGATCCAGCTCTGGCTAGGTTGAAGATTGGGATCATAGCCGATTCTTGCACGAAACTCCGGGCGGGCCCGCTGGCGTAACATCGCCATCTCACTAGTTGACCTCGCCCCCCTCGCAAACATTGATTCTTGCCTAGCCGCAGGGACTCACTGTCCGGACTGCGAAGGTGGATAATGCCTACAAGGAGTTCCGAAATGAGCACCCAAACCGTTTTGCAATCATTGAAGGAAAGTATTCTTGGCCAAGCGAGCGTGAAGGCCATCTACGGCGAGCCGATCTCCGCCAATAGCAAAACGATCATTCCAGTGGCCAAGATAATGTATGGCTACGGTGCTGGGGCGGGCACCGGTGGAATGGGCGATTCCACTGCGCGGGGCGAAGGAGGAGGAGGGGGCGGAGGAGTACGCGCTGTCCCCGTTGGCGTTATAGAGATCAGCGACCAGGAGACCCGGTTCGTTCCGATTACGGACCGCAAGAAGCTAATTGGCGCAGTTCTGGCGGGCATCGGTTTCGGCACATGGCTTGGTTGGTGCAGACGGCGCTAATGCGGTGTTTGTTTTGCAGTCTCGGAGTGATCTCGACAGCCCGAACGTTGATCAGCCATACGTGCTGGCGGAAAATCGCGATTTCACTAATTGACCCAGACGGGCCAAATTCTCACTTGGTAAAACCCCTGTTTACATCAAGTAAGAAGCGCCCATGTTAAGCTGGCAATCCGACGGGGCAGCTGTGACCACCGCACCCGTGAAGATCCCGGACCCTCCGACGATAATTGTAGAGGCGAAATTGCCCTCCGGTTTTTCAGGTAAGGCCAAGCTAACCGTCGTACAAACGATTCCACCACACTAGGCTTCGGTCGGCGAACTCCATTCGGGCGAGAGTAACCGTTCTTGTTGAAAAATCGCCATTCCACTAACTACCGGCCGCTCCATTGGTTGAGAATGTAAACGCCTGCTTACGCCAATTGAATAGCGGCGTCTAACAGGGCGTGAGGGATCGAGCCTTGAAGAATGAGTTTCGCCTGTTGCGGACTGGCTTTGTTCTTTCAATTGCTTTTGTATTGGCGTCTGCTTGTTTCGCGCGAGAACGACGACCACGGGTTGAGATGGTATGCCCGTCGCCACCCATTCCGGTGACGATTGGCAAGAATAAAGTCCTGGTCTACGAGCTTCATCTCACGAACTTCGACGTCGTGCCCTTGACGCTGCAGCGCATTTCAATCTTCGCCGATCGCGAAAATGCCGATCCGCTCGCCAGTCTCGAAGGAGAGAAGTTGTCCGCCGCAATGATCCGTATCGGAGCGCCAATGATGATGCCGGGTGATTCGAGTGCCGGCAGCGCCAACACTCGAACGCTCGATCCGGGCGGTCGAAACGTCGTCTTCTTGTGGATCGAATTGCCCGCGAACAAATCTGCGCCTGCGAATATCAGGCATCAGCTGGTTTTTTCGTCAACTCCAGCGGGAACCGATAAGCCCAGTGACGCAACGCTGGAAGATTATTCAGTCCCTATAGACCAGGGTCCGGTCCCAGTACTAGGCCCTCCCTTTGACGGGGGCATCTGGCTCGCTGGGGATGGTCCGGCCAATGGTTCGGACCACCGCCGCGGTATTTTCGCGATCGATGGACACATCTACTCGCCGGAACGCTTCGCTATTGACTGGGTCAAGGTCGGACCCAATGGCGACTCTCGTCACGACGGGACAAGCAAGAACGAGAATTGGTGGGGCTGGGGAGAACCAGTTCTCGCCGTAGCGGATGGGGAGATCACGGAAGTTGTGGACGAATTTCCCGACAACACTCCGCGCGTTCTACCTCCCGCCACGCTGGACAACATTGCCGGAAACCACATTGTGCTTCAGATAGCACGAAACCGTTTTGCCACTTACGCCCATCTGCAAAGAGGAAGCATCAAGGTGCGAACGGGCGCTCATGTTCACCGCGGAGAAATGCTCGCGCTCCTTGGTAACAGTGGCAACACGACCGGCGCTCATCTGCACCTGCAAGTGACCGATCACAACTCGGTGTTGCAGTCGGAGGGCGTTCCTTTCGTGTTCGCCGCTTTCACTTATCTCGGGCCCGGATCGGACTATCCGGAAAAGCAGGTTTCGGAGCCGTGGAGCAACTCCATCCCGCCCGGCGACGGAGTGCTTAAGTTCGAGGCTGCGAAGAAGTAAGACAATTCTCGGCGCGTTGGCGTAACAGCGCGATTTCGCCGTTGGTTCAATCTCAATTTTTTCGAAGCATTGGCCGTGTCTATCCAAGCGCCTGATATCGGGCCTTCGGTCACCGTTTGTCTTTAGTCTTTGTCCTTCTCCGAACCGGCAACTGGGGGATCAACCCCGAATGATTGTTTCCAGTAGGCTCGCGCACCCTGAGGCAGCGTTTGTATACGGGCAAGAAATTCCGTGACTTTCCAGGTGTCCTGGTCGCTCAGAGCTTTGTTCCAGGCGGGCATACCCGTGTAACGAACTCCACTGCGGACGGCATAATAGATATGCCATTCAGGGTCAGCTAGCGGATCGAGGATCAGCTGCGGCGCAGGCGGGTAGAACGACTTCGCCAGCGGACTGGGTTGGTTGTCGAGCGTCCCGTGACACATGGAACAATTCATGGTGTAGACCTTCATACCGTCGATCAAATTCTGATCTGTCGGTGGAATCGGGCTGCTCACTCGCGGAGCGTGCCGCTCCATGGAAGCGTCCAGAGCGCTCGTGGCAACACGGCGCTCCAGTCGAGGGGGAGTCGCATCCGCATTGGTTGGTACGAGGCCCAGAGTTGCCTCGGCCAGGCCAAACAGGCCGAGTACCGACAGAGTAATAATGATTCCAAGAATGAAATTGCGCATTTTTTCCTCCGCGTTTTCTTGCGATTTCAATGAGCCATTTGCGCGTGGTAGTGCCTGAACCAACCACGGAACACAGGTTGATAAGGCACTACCCGTAGCGTAGAGAAGCAGGCCTACCGACTCGCCCGTGCGGCTGACGACCCAGCATCGATGGTCATAATCTTGAGTTGGTTGTTCTCCATTGTTCCGACGACGCGCACCTCCATGCCTGCGAACGCCGCAGCTTTTGCCTGGTCGGCGAGCTGGTAAACGGTCCCTTTCGACGCGTCTAGTAAGACGTACTTGGCGCCGATCTGCGCGCACCTCTGCGCACAACTCTGTTTATCGCGTCCCATGGTCTTATTTTCATTTATCATTTCTTCGTGCGATTTGTTCGGAGCACAAAATGTGTCGGTGACTTCCCCGGTAAACACCTGCTGACCGCCTTGGTTAAGTTGTCCTGCCCAAAGCTGTACCGCAACCAGCCCAGTGGAAAGAAAAAGTGAAACACGTACGAAACGGCTTTTCATAATTATCGTCTCCAGGATTAAAGTTTGTTGCCTTCCTGAAGAGCTTAAAAAATAAGGCGGCACGCTTTGTCACGTGATGGTCAATGGATCGCATGTTTTTTGTATCGCAACTGGACTTTTCGCCCAACACTCAAGTTTTCGATTAGATAAAAATCAAAGCCGGAAGTTTCAGAAAGCAGCTTTCAGCCTGCCTTCCTACTTACGAAACTTGACAGAGAGTTAACAATCAAATGACATGCCGCTTGAGTCTCGTACCTTCCTCGCCAGCCAGCGAGGTTAGCTCTGGACATCCAAGATGAAGTGCTCTTTGAATCGAGCTACGCTAGGGAGTGATTTTGTAGACTGTTCCGTAGCCATGTTTGTATCAATGTGAAAGAGTTTTCATTGCCAGACCGAGGCTTATTGTTTCAGGTCAGCGGGCCAGTTAGTGATCAGGGTGAGCGGTTCGCTCATGGATTGGGGGAGAACGATGTTCATCACGAATTTCTTGCCGTCTGCGGAGACGGTATAGGTTCCGCTTGAATTGCTCACGGCGCTCGCTTTGAACAGGGCGTGGGGTGCGCCCAGTTGCAGGCTGGCGCCATTCTGCTGAATGTCGACCGCCATCAACTGCTGGTCAGTCGAGAAGAAGTAGAGTTCTTTGCCGTCCTTCCGCCAGGTTGGTCGCGTCCCGCCGCCAGTTGATACCTGCCAGCGACCGGTCCCGCTCGGGAAGGGCTGGATGTAAACCTCCATGCGGCCAGTCTCATCGTTGGCATAGGCTAGCCATTTGCCGTCGGGCGAGAACAAGGGTGTGACATCCAGAAAATTCGTGGCGACAACGGGAAACGGTTTTTGGTCGCCTGGCTTACTCGGGGACGACTTATCTGAGGACGAGTTATCCCCCGACGAGTTATCCGGAAAAATGGGTAGAGCCCAGATATCAAATGAAGTAGTCGACTTAGGGTCGCGCCGCATGTAGGCGATGTAGCGGCCATCTGGGGTAACGGAAAATGGAATGAGGGAGACGCCGGGGGTTTCCAGCAGCTTCTCCTTGCTGCCTGTGCCATCGGCGTTTTGACGGTAGAGGGAGTCACTCGCGCCAGACACCCCGTAAGCGAAGACAATCGATTTTCCGTCGGGCCACCAAACCGCGTTGCCGCTGGGCTGCGGACCAAAGGTAATACGGGTTTTGGTGTGGCGGGCGAGGTCAATCACCCAAATGTCGCCGAGACCGTTGGCTTCGATATCGACGGCCAACTTACTTCCATCGGGAGACAACGCTGGCCAGTAGTAATCGGCGGATTCGGGCAGCACGGGTTCACCCTGCTTGCCGGATGCGTCATACCAGATGAGTTGAGACCCGCCGCCAGCAGCACCGTGCTGGTAGACCAGTTCACCGTTTGCCGAGGCGGTCACAATGCCTCGATATGTGTCGGTGTTAATCGCGACGTGGTCCGCTATGGGCTTGGCTTCGCCCTCCAATGCCAGACTGCGCAGGTTGAAACTCTGCGCCATCAATGTGCTGTCGCGCACGAACAAGAGCTGCCCAGGAGCGGCATAGATGGCGTTCGTATCATTGTGCAGAAGCAGCTTGCGCTCCCTCGAATCGAGCGCAGCCAAATAGACCGCGCTGTCCGCTGGTGTGGTGCCGTGAGCGAAATAGAGATAGTGATTGCCGTCCGGGAGAAACTGCGGCCAGCGATGGGAAGTCTCCTTGGAGTCAACGGTGGTCAGGGGAACGCGCGTGCCTCCGGCAGCATCGACCCGCGCAAGGCCCCCGGCTGCCTCCGGCGTGAAAACGATGGTGCCACTGCTGTTCCATGTTCCTCCGCGTCCGATCCTTGCATCGCAAAGGGCCTCCGGAGGGCCACCGCTGGCGTCGAGCTTGTTCAGTTTGCCCGTGGCGAAGAACGCGACGTAGCGGCTATCGGCGGACCAGAACGGATAGGTTGCACCGTCGGTTCCCGATATCGGCTGCGCGACTGTGGAATTCATCGGCCGGATCCAAAGCACTTGCTTGCCCTCTACGCTCCTGGTCACAAACGCGAGTCGCCGGCCGTCTGGCGAGAGAACGGGCGGACCAGCGTCGTTTCCGGTCAGCGAGAAAGCGATTTTCTCCGGTGGCAGGATATAGGAGTGAACCGAGACCTGCGGTGTGCGAAGGGATTGCAGGTAGGCTGCGGCGAACGCAATTGCGGCGACGGCGAGCACTCCGGCGGCAACCCATGGCAGCCAAGATCGGCGCGCCGGTGCGGCGGTGGGAGACTGGATTGGAGTTGCCGGCGCGTCGGTGATCGCCTGCAACTGTAGTTTGAGGTCGTGCGCGGTCTGGATGCGCTCGTCGGGATCTTTGTCGAGGCAGAGGCGAATTACGCGGTCCAGCCCCGGCGGAGTTTGCGGGCGGAGGGTGCTGACTGAGGGCGGGTCGACGGCGAGAATCTGCCCTACGATGCTGGCCTGCGTCTTACCTTCAAAGGTGCGCTTGCCCGTTACCATCTCGAACAACATTACGCCGAAGGCGAAAATGTCGGAGCGCGCGTCAGCCTCGATGCCCTGGATCTGCTCGGGCGACATGTATTGGATGGTGCCGATCACGGCTCCGGCGGTCGAAAGCGGTGTAGCCGGCGACGGCGAGGGCATGGTCGAGGTCAGGGCCGCGGCAAAAACGGAAGGCGAGTTGCCGCTTCCGGTTCCGGATGCAACCGTCGCGCCGAGCGGCTTCGCTAGGCCGAAATCGAGAAGCTTCGCTCCCGATTTGGTGAGCATCACGTTGCCGGGCTTCAGGTCGCGATGCACCACTCCGGCGCGATGCGCTTTTTCGAGAGCGTCGGCGATCTCGATGGCGATGGTCAGGACTTGTTCGGGGGCGAGAGGCCCTTTTCTCAGCCGGTCGGCTAGAGATTCGCCTTGCAGGAACTCCATCACGAGGTAGTCGATGGGGCCTTCGTTGCCTACATCATGGAGCACGCAGATATGCGGATGTTGAAGCTGGGAGATGACCTTGGCTTCGCGTTCGAAACGGGCACGCAGTTCAGCGCTACCCACAAGCTTCGCGTTCAGAACTTTGATGGCAACGGTGCGATCCAATCGCGTGTCGCGAGCGCGATACACTTCGCCCATGCCACCCGCGCCGAGCGGCGATTCGATTTCGTACGGGCCAAGTCTCGTGCCAGAGGTCAGAGCCATTTGTGGGCGCAATTATAG
>JBAWBE010000295.1:0-3264 GCA_049589635.1 Terriglobales bacterium | reverse complement strand
GAAAACTGTGCCGAGATCGAAGTCGCCTCCGGCGGCGGTGGTGCCGTAGGCATTTCCAGCGCCGTCGAAAGTCAGGGAGGACGCAGGGTTGCTGCCATCAATGCCCCCCGCGAAGTTGTAAACCTTTTTGTACGACGCGGCATGAGCAACGCCGCTGAGAATCACCGCAGCAAAAACGAACACAACGCAAGCTCTGGCAACCCAAGCCTCGAATCGATAGGGAAGCATAGTCAGTTTTCCTTTGTCGGGGACCGATTCCAGAGGGGAATGGTGGCAGAACTATAACACCAAACCGCGCGCACGGAAGCATCTCGTTTGAAGCCGACACGAGCGGAAAGCAAAAGAATTACATTCTTTGAGCAGGAATTTTCGCAAGACGGTCGATTGTGATTTCGGAGTAGGCGATCGCAATCTTATGAAGTGGCGCGCCTGCCGCCGACCGCCTTAAAAGTCATCTCTTGGGCCGGGCTGCCTGTCGCGCGTTTCCAGGTAAAAAAAAGATCCGCATAGGTCTGCGTCATGTAGTCGCTGGCTGCAATCCCCAGCGCTCGAGCCGTGCGATCGATCCACCGGGCTGGGCCCTCGAGCTCTCCGAAGTTTCCAATCGGAGTCTCATCGATCACCGCGTGTCCGGTTCCATCGGACCACTCCGCGCGGAATTTTTCATATCGAAATGTGGGCGCGAAGCCAAGCGTCCGCAAAATCGCGTCCACCTGCTCGCCCTTTTCAACGCGGGTCTCCAACTCAACGCGCACTTTGTGCCGGCCGGGTTTTCCTTTTGACTTGTGCGTCAGCACCCAGGTGTCGCCATACTTCCGCAACCGTAAGAGTTCGCCGCGCTTGCGCAGTTGCTGGCCCGGCAGGTCATAAAGGGAGTTGACCTCATGTGTAGATCGAGTAATTTGTTTGAAGCCAGCACGCTTCAGCGCCCGAGTCAGCCCCTTTAGATCGCCAATCCGAAATTTGATCTCAACTTCTTTCGCCATGGAGAAATCTTAACCGCTGAGAGCGCAGGCCTCGCAGAGAGAATGGCGAAGAAAAGCAAACGCGGCCAACGGCCAACGACCAACGACGACAAGCAGCGTGGACTCAAGCCTTCTCCGCGCCCCCAGCGTCCTCTGCCGTCAAAGACCTTCGCTGTTGGAATCTCATATGCGGCAGCTCACGCTCCACGTTTCTCCGCTTTGCAATCAACTCCGCCATGATCGAAATCGCAATTTCTTCCGGAGTAATTGCTCCGATATCGAGACCTACCGGCGCGTGGACCCGCTCAAACAACTGAGCCGGCAACCCCTCTTTTTCCAGCTCTTTGAATATAGCGATCGTCTTCCGCTTCGATCCAATCATACCCACGTAACGAGCCGGTGTTTGCACGGCCCAGCGCAGTATGCGCATGTCATCTCGGTGCCCGCGCGTCACGATCACAATATAGGACGATTCGCTTGGCGACAGTTGAGTCATTGCCTTGTCGAACTCGGCGGCAATGACCTGCTGCGCCTCGGGAAAGCGCTCACGGCTGGCATAGGTTTCGCGATCATCCACGATGGTGACGTCGAACCCCACAACGCGCGCTACCCGATAAAGACTAGTCGCCACGTGCCCCGCCCCAAAAATGTAAAGCTCCGCCGGAGGTAGAATCGGTTCGAGAAAAATCTCCAGCGTCCCACCGCAGACAAGGCCCGTGTCGTACTTCGGATCGTTATTCAAATCGAAGCTCAGCGTCCGAGGCCGTTCCGATTCCATCACTTCGCGGGCGGCCTGCCACACTTCGGCCTCTACGCATCCGCCGCCAATTGTTCCCACAATCGATCCGTCATCGCGCACCAGCATCTTCGCGGTCTTGAACGATGGAATTGAACCGCGCACATTCACGATCGTTGCGACGGCACCACGCCGGCCGCCGCGACGCAGCTTTACAATTTCTTCATAAAGATCCATCGGATCAATTCTAACGCCACTTGGCCTTGCCTCTTGGACTCGGTACGATCCCCAACGCAGCGATGTCTTCAAAAGCGTGGGCAACGCGTACCGGTTCGATACGAATCTGAGCACAGACTTGGAAGGAGCCATGCATGGATCAACGTACGATGCTCTACATAGTGGTTGCCATTGTTGCCTTGGCGGCGATTGCAATAATCGCGTGGCTGTACTGGCGGCAGCGCCGCAGCAAATTGTTGCGCGAACGTTTCGGCCCCGAATACCATCGCGTGGTTCAGCAGCAAGGCGGCCAGAAAAAAGCCGAGGCTGTATTGGAGTTTCGTGCCAAGCGCCGGGAAAGTCTACAGATACTCCCGCTGGATCGCGCGCAGCGCGGGGCTTTTGCCGACCGCTGGACTGCGATTCAGTCTCGTTTTGTCGACGATCCCAGTGGCGCCGTGACCGACGCCGACCTTCTCATCAACGAGGTCATGGATGCACGCGGTTATCCGATGAGCGACTTCGACCAGCGCGCTGCCGATATCTCCGTCGATCATCCGGCCGTTGTTGACAACTACCGGCTCGCCCACAACATTGCCCTTCGTCGCAAACGCGGCGAAGCCGAAACGGAAGATCTCCGCAAGGCCATGGTTCACTACCGGGCTCTGTTTGAAGATCTGCTCGAATATCCCGCAGTCAACCAAAAGGAGAAATTAGCATGAGCAATCCCCTGCGAAAAGAACACGATGAAGACCTCACCACGGCCGACATCGCCAACCAGAGTCGTACCCCATCCTCCGCCGCAACAGAAGCCGGTCCCATGTTAGTCCAGTCCGAGCGGCCCGACAGCGGCACAGCCGCAATTGCCAGATCCGAAAGCTTAGCTGCTCGTGAAGATATCCGCCGGGAGGGGGGAGTGAGTCAAAGTCAAAGCCAAACCACGCCGCTCTTTCCGGAAGCCGAACGTCAGGATTTGAAGAATAGTTGGGAGCGTATTCAGGTAAGTTTCGTGGACGAGCCGCGTAGCGCGGTCGAACAGGCAGATAGCCTTGTCGCTTCCGCGATGAAGCGGCTTGCGGAAGTCTTTGCGCAGGAGCGGTCGAATCTCGAGCAGCAATGGGGTCGTGGCGACAACGTTTCAACAGAAGATCTTCGACTGGCGTTGCAACGTTACCGGTCTTTCTTCCACCGCTTGCTGGCAATTTGATTCCTACCAAAGTGGCAATAAAAGGGCGGCTAAGGCCGCCCTGCTTTGCAAATTTCTCGTCCCTCGCTCGAACCTCCTCTAAAAGCAAAAGCCCCGGGTCATCACTCCGGGGCTACTGGCGTTAAACCAGTGGGTGCTTC
>JBAWBE010000294.1:0-3794 GCA_049589635.1 Terriglobales bacterium | reverse complement strand
CGGGCCACAGGTACAATGGAATCCATGCGCCTTGACAATCGAAGGCCGCGCCCGGCAACGAGGCAGGAAAATGGCGCCAGGAGTGAAAAAAGCGCTAACACATTGATGAGAAGTCTGGCGGCGGTGGCACAGGTAGCAGGAGCATGACGGGAGGGCGTCATGAATCGGGAACGGGCGCTAAAGGTTGCGTTAGTGTTTGTGGGATTGCTGTTTGTGGCTCTGGTTTATCCCATGATGATGTTTGTGCGGCAAGAACCTGCGTTGGCGATGATGCTCAGCCTGTACGTCACACTCGGCATTTTCCTGCTGCAGGCAGCCCGGAATCCGTCGGCGAATCGCAGTCTGATTGCCTTCACGGCATGGTCGAGTCTCGTCCACGCCGCGCTGATGGGGGGACAGGCGCTCCGCAATCTGGTAGCACGCGGAGAACTCTGGGGCGTGGCGGTGCTCGCCATCATCGGTGTCGCCTTGATCGTGCTGGCTCCGGGGAAGGGTGTGGGACGGATATCGGCAGCGGCTGCCTAGGGTGGTGGTCCGAAGCGTGCGGCCCGGCGGTCTAACCTGGGCGTCGTGCCCATAAAACTGGGAGAACAACTTGGCCGCAAAGATTCTCATGGTTGTTAGTGCCGGCATTATCCTTACACTCGCAGTCATCCACCTGGTTTACACCTTCTGGGGTCCGACGCTCACGCCGCGCGAACCGGCGCTACAAGTCAGTATGAGTCAGATTTCCCCCGTCATCACGAAAGAAACAACCATGTGGAGGTGCTGGGTCGGCTTCAATGCCAGCCACAGCATGGGATTGATTCTGTTCGGCCTGGTTTTCGGTTTTCTCGCCATAGCTCACGGCGAGATCTTGTTTCAGTCGCCATTTCTCCTCGTTGTGGGACTGGCAATGCTTGGCGGTATGGTTGTGCTCTGCAGGCTTTATTTTTTCACTGTGCCGCTCATTGGAGTCAGCATTTCGCTGGCCTGCTATCTCGGTAGCATTGCGCTGTCGAGGACGTAGCAAGGCGGTGCGGTGTCCAATGGTACGCTTTTGTTCTGTGACAACAGTGTAGAGCGACTAAAGCGGTTAAGAAGACGCGTAAAAACGGAAGATCCTAAACCTGCCACGAAGGGTGGGCGGCCACCATACCCCAATGCTTCCAGCGCGAAGAAAATCGCCAACCTGACTCCCTTCTCACGGTAAACTCAACTTAATCCCCCAAAAGGCCCTTCAACGCCTGTGATCGAAGTCGAAACCATTCCCGAATCCGCCACCGAATGGCCTGAACTTCGTCTGCTCGTCGAATGGTCTTCCCCCTGGGAAGAATTCAAAACTGCCTTGCGGCCGGCACTTGCTCGCTCGCCCGAAGCGCTCGCCGGAGAGGCTCCGGTTGGAATCTTTCCTTATCGTGGAATCCTTGTCTCGTGGCTGCTCGAGTGCCTGCTGCTGATTGCGATCATTGTGATTCCCGCGCGCATCGCGAGCATGCAACCATTCGTCGCTCCGCCTCGGCCCAAGTGGGATGTGATTTATTACTCGGGAGACGAGTTACCGCAAACCGCCGATCGCGGCGGCGCCCAAGCCGGCAAAACGGGCCGCGCAGGCGGACAGCAGGCGCATCACCGGACGCAGACCATCAAAGTCGCGCGCGGAGACAAGCCGGGCGAGACCGTGGTTGACGCGCCCAAAGTCAATTTGCCGCATAGCGATTCGGCGGTCGCGAATCTGCTGGCATTCAAGCCGATTCCTGGACCGAGACCAGCGGAAGGCTTGCAGTCCGCTTCGGCTCTGCGCGCGCCAACCTCGACTTTGCCGAATGTCACTCCAATTGCGCCGGCGCCCGACGTGAGTGCCGCTGCCAACCGCAACCAGGCCAACCTCGCGACGAGTGTAGTCGCGCCTGCGCCCGAGATCTCTCATAACGACGCGCACGACAATCGCCGCGCTGCGAGCGCCGTCAGTCCGACTCCGATTGCGCCCGCGCCGAATATGGCTACAGACAGGTTGCGCTCAACTTCTTCGATCGCGTCGACGGTAGTCGCGCCCGCTCCGAGCCAAACGCCGCGCGATTTAGCCAGTTCGCGAGTGCAGATCTCACAGACGACCGACGTGGTCGCGCCTCCGGTCTCAGCGCCGCAACGCGATCTGGCGGCTCCGACAACCAAACTGTCCTTGCCTGCACCAACTGTGGTGGCTCCGCCGCCGTCGCAGGTGAGCCGCGACCTCAATAGCTGGGGAAGCACACGCAGCGGCGATCTGCGCTCGCAGCCAGTTCCTCCGCCGCCATCGGCGGCTGCGGGTGGATCGCAGACGAGATCGGGCAGAGGAACGCTCGGGACACAGGCCGTTCCACCGGCGGAGAGTATTAACAAAAACGGGGCGTCCAATGACGCGGCATCGAATGGCGCAAGCAGCAGCGCAAGCGGTGGGAGCAGAAACAGCCGCGGCGGATCGAGATTAGACGCGAACTCCGTCGTTCCACCCCCGCCGACAGTTGGAGGTGTTGGGGGAGGAAAAGCACTCACGGGCGCCGGACGGGGCAACAAAGGTAACGGCGCCGGAGGCCCGCTCGACCTGGGCTCGTCGATCGCTCCACCGGGCAGCAACGGAAACGCCTCCGGAAATGGAGTTGTTGTGTCGAGCCATCCCGGATCGACCGTCGGCTTGCCGAACTCAAATGGAGGAGGAGCAATCGCGATGTCACCGGAAGGCACGGCGAAGAGCGGCCTCGGAGGCAGCGGAGGAGGAAATGGCATCGGCCGCGGCAACGGCCCTGGGAGCGGACTCTCAGGCGAAGGCTCAGGCGCGGGAAGAGATGGCTCGGGCCGCGGCGCAGACTCCAACGCGCGAAGCGGAATCTCTCCGTATCCGGGCCCAGGCGGCGCCGGCAGCGGAACGAGCGGTACGCCCGCTATGCCCGGAGTCTCGGTCGAAGGCGGAACCACCAGCATCACGCTGCCGAGCTTTGGACCGCCGAATGGCAACTCGCCGAACGGGCCGGGACGATCGTCGACTGATCCGCACAAGGGATTCGAAGCAACTGTTGAAGCGGGCGCGCGCTCGGGCGGAGTGTTTGGCACCGGATACTATGGATTTCTCAAGGGCAAGAATTATTCCATCTACATCGAGACGTCGATTGGGATGGCGGTGATGCAATATTCCGATCCGGCGTCGGCCGCGCATCCGAGTGGCGAGACGCTGAGCGCTCCCGAGCCGATGCGGAAAGAGTTGCCGGCGGACCTGCGGCAGTCCCGCGTGATTCTGGCTTGTACACTGGACCGCTCCGGTATTCTGAAGAATGTGAAAGTGTTGGAACCGGGCGCGGCAGAAACGACCAGCAAGATATTGGTCGCGCTCCAGAGCTGGAAGTTTCGTCCGGCCTTTCGCGGAAACGAACCGGTGGAGGTTACGGCGATTTTGGGATTTGGAGTGGATACGCGGTAACGCGAAGAGCGGGAAGGGGCACGACGTGTATTCGTGTCACCAACCAGTTGATAGTCTCGCGGATTCAAGCCGTTGGGGTTAGTAGCCTTTTCGCTTGTCCACCATTGCTAACAGTGGCTGCCCGCCTAAGTCACGCCGCAGATTTTCCGAGAAGAGCGCGTAATGCCGCTCCCATAACTTGTCCGTGAGTGCCGCAGTGTGTGGAGTGATCAGCAAATTCGGCAAGTCCCATAACGGAGAATCCGCCGCCAGCGGCTCCTTGGGAAACACATCCAAAGCAGCCCCACCAATCCGCTTCTCGCGCAATGCCGCCGCCAGCGCTGTCTCATCGACAAGCAGCCCTCGGCCAACATTAATAAGG
>JBAWBE010000293.1:0-1550 GCA_049589635.1 Terriglobales bacterium | reverse complement strand
TTGAGCAAACCTCCGGTAAAGCGCGCGCGAAGAGAGCGCACGGTACGAGACAAACGGGTGGTTTCGCCGTCGTCAACGCCTTCGAATCTCACATCGCCAATTCGTGCCTGTTTGCCGAGCGCCACCGAGAATCGGACGTTGACGAGTTGGTGCAAGTCGTCAATCTCATAATCACTTTGGACACTGGCCTCGAAGTAGCCTGCATGGTGCAGGAAATCTTGTAGTGCCTTGTCGGCAGGCTGGATTCTTGCTTTATCGAAAGGATCCTCGTCCGGGAGATTTACTACTTGCAGCAGGCGAGTATAGGGAAAATTCGAGGCTCCGGGAAAAGTTACCATTCCCAGGTAGTAAGCGGGTTCCAGCAGAAAGTTGAGGCGTAAGCCCGCGAGATCGGGCACCACATTCACCTCAACTTTTGGAAAATTTCCGGTCGCTTTCAGTGCCTCGATGCTCTCCTGAACTTTTTCTTGCGAATAAGGTTGCCCAGCTTTTTGCTTTACCAGCGCGCGGAGAGGCTCCATGTCGCGATGTGGATTCCCAATCAGGTCCACCGCGGAGACGTTCTGTCCGTTGTAGATTCCCTGGGGCGGCTGCACAGTGAGTTGCGCCCAACTGGCAGCCACAAAAAATAAAAATGAGAGCCCAAAAAGCCGCATAAGAATCAATGAATTAAGTCTCTTAAACCAAGAGTCTTGGGATGCGGGCGAGCAGGGAGAGAGTTGGTCGGTCTGGGATCAATCTCGACAGTTGCGTAGCATTAATTGAAGTTGCTAGCCGCGGTGTGTTTTGACCGGCGGGTAGCCGACACGTTTGTGGCGCTCACAAACATTGGTATTTATCGTGCCGCGAAAGGTTCTCCGGCCGGCGAGTGAAATTGAAGACATTGGACATCTTGACGTCGTAGTGCTGGCCGGCGTGGATCAGGATTTGCACGACGCTCTGTCGCTTTTTCAGGGCATGCAAGACCGGAGCAACCTTCATGAAATTTGGACGGCCCCGATGATGTGAAATATGTTCCCTGATGTTTTAGATGAGATGGCTTTAACAGAATGTTGAAAAAGCAGCTGCTTAAGTCATCAGGTATATACACTGCCACTTTCGCCATTACAAAGGCCATATGGCTGACCGCTTCTTGCCGCGTGCGGGGTTGGAACTGCCCTTTGCTCCAGTCTGATTTGTGATTGCCCGCGGTGATTCTTTCGCGCCATTCGGCAATTCACAATCACGAGCGTTTATCCGTTCCATATCCTTCCTCGATCTCGGCCAGCGTGCCTTCGATGTCACCGACGGGATAATCGTGCCGGGCAGCCCTTCGGACGACTTCGAGCTTCTTCCCGACATTGCCCGCGACCGAGCCCTTGCCTATGAGAAAGTTGTAGATGTCATTGGTGCCCAGGGCGGCGCGAATAAGCTTGGCGACTTTCGTCGAAAACCTGCGCACTGTTGGCGGCCACTTCAGGGCTCGGGCCCGGGACAGAACTAATCGACTTCACGGAGCGCTTTGATGACTTCAAACAAATGTCGTGTCTCGATGTTCATCGGTGTCCGTG
>JBAWBE010000292.1:0-5040 GCA_049589635.1 Terriglobales bacterium | reverse complement strand
GAATCCGTGGAGCCCGCGATTCGCGGTCGAATGTGCGCTGACCCACTCGACGACGCTGCACGCGGGTTATGCGCGCTATTTCCAGGTGCCGCCGTTCGACCAGATCGCGCTCGAGACAGTGCAAAAGTTCAAGTACACGACCAACGCCACACCGGTCGATAGCGGCAACGATAAGAGTGAGGCGGAGACTGATGACTACTTCGACGCTGGAGTCCGGCAGCGCATCATCGAGGGCCTCAACGTCGGGATCGATGGCTTTTACAAATTTGGGCACGACCAGCTCGACCTCGCGCAACTTGCCGGCAACGTCGTGACCGCACCGCTTAATTATCGCGAGAGCCGGGGATGGGGGTCGGACTTCAGCCTAACATACGAGAGCAACGGGCTATCGGCGTACCTGAATTTCTCGTATGTGGTGGTGCAGGCGGAGCATATAAGCGCGGGTGCGTTCCTGGCGGACGACGCCGACGAAATCAAATACATCGCGAATCATTGGGTGACGCTCGATGACGATCAGATGTTCGTCGGGTCGGGCGGCACGTCGTACCAGCTCTGGGGATTCCTGCTGACCGCCGACGGCATCTGGGGCAGCGGCTACCGTCGCGGTTTCGCCAACACCGGGGAGCTGCCGCCGATATTGCAATTCAATGCCGGTATAGTGCGAAGCGTCCGTCTGCCGAGTATCGGCAACGTCGAGGGTCGTATCAGCATGATGAACGTCTTCGACCACACCTATCAGATTCGCAACAGCAGCGGCATCGGCGTCTTTTCCCCTAGCTACGGTCCGCGCCGCGCCTTGTACGCCGGCATAAAAATCCCACTGGCCCCAATATTCAGTGCATCGCCATAATGTAAGAGCACGTCTCCGCTGAGCGATGGTGAAAAATCGTCCGGGAACCGCAGGAGTTCAACTGCTACGGTTCAGCGCGCTCTGTTTCGCAAGCTCGTAAAACAGTCGGCATTCTTGTTTTGTTCAAAATCGCTAGAGTTTGATGCGCCTGGCTCAGCGCACAGCACTACGCGGCACCCATTGACCATGCCGCCTACGCGAGCCGACAAGATAAGCGAGTGGCGGAGAAGTTCACAGGCGAATGAAATCGTCGTAGGAATAGGACGGATGAAACTGTATCATCTGTGTCCGCTTATCATCTCGAGCCTCCATCAGGGCGTACGCAAGCTTTCGAGCAATGAACGTCTTACCGACCCCGGGCGGTCCCTGCAAAATCAGATTCATCTTATTCAGCCAGGAGTCCAAGGTCTTTTGTAGTTCGGGCTCGGAAAGGAACATACCAGACGCAAGCATGTCGGCCACACCGTATGGTGTTGCCTCTTTGAGTTCCTCGGCTTTTTTCGGAAGATTCCGTCCTTCGTCGGTCGCCCCTCCCCACCACTTCTGAACGAACCATTCGTAGTCCTGAGGAGCATTCTCAAAGGCAAATTCAATCAGCCGCTCAGCGAGAGAGACATCGCGGCGTAGACGCCAAACTGTCCGGCGATTCGTATAAAAGTACCAGGTCTTCTGATGGAACGTAGAATCCCACTCGACCTCGACGGTGCGTCCGTCTCCTCGGTTGGCAACAATCGTCCCAATCGCCTAATCGTCATGCATGAAACGGTGTTGTTTCGCCCGTCGAACGGGAGATCGTGCCGCTGAGTTGACGTGGATTTGATCGCAATTCTGTCTCCCACACGCATGGTCGGACCTCGTCAAGGAAACGATCCTCGTATCCATTCCGCCAGACGCCTTCATCCAAAAATTGTTGGGTCAAATCCTGCGGATCGTGGTCCGACCAGTAGGCACCAACCATCCAAAACCCGGCGTCCGATGATGCCGGCAAGGTCGCCGGCTCGGGTTTCTCCACGGACGCCACCCAAGCTTCATACGACAGCTCTGGCAGCGACTTACCGTTGGCCAATATGGTCCGAACAGTCTCCAACTAGAATTTTGCCGTAAGCCCCTTTTTCGGTAATTTGATTTTGAGGAACTGTCGGTTTGTTTGATCCAAATTCACAAAAGTATCTGGCTGAATCCAGAACAGCCCCATGGTGAGATTTAGGTTGGTGTCCTTTACTGCCAGCGCGTCGTCAAAAGCCTGCAGGAAGGTTGGATCATCAAGAGGACTTTCTCCGAGCGATAGTCGAAAGACCCGCCAAAGGCACTGCACATCGCTGGGCTTACGCTCGCTCGAATACGCGACGAACCAAGAACGCAGATTATTGAGAATCGGAATACCATCGAAGTCGGACGGCAACTGCGCGTGAACACCGAAGCGTTCCTTTATTGCGCGGAAGATTTCGATGCGCCGCTCAGGGCGAATCCCGCGGTTGAACACACCGAAGAAGGTAAATGGATCGATCTCGGTCATGAGAAACCACCCCATCACTGTCTTGGTCGGTGAGCGGAGTAACCTTGATGCCCTTTTCGCGGAGCTTTTCCAAAAAGGCTATTAGCTCGCCCTGACGGGCCTGCCATTCGAGTAGAAGATCCGCGAGCTCCTGATAAAAAGGTATTCAGCTAAATCGATCGGCCATAGATGCTTGTCCCCTCCCTGTGAGAACCGTTCCTCTCTTATCGGTCGCGAACAATCTTACCGGCGCCATTTGAGCCGCTTGATCGAAAGGGTTCGCGCTTTCCCTGCGAGACCGCTTGGTCACCCGTTTGGCGATTGTCCGAAAGGCGGCCGTCGCATCGAGACCAAACTCTAGCGGTACTGTTTCTTTGCAACGCGGCGGCTTCATCCTCGCGCCGGACCAAGCAATCTGCTCTTGAAGTCTCTGGACCAATTCCCGCCAGCGTCGTTGTATCTCGGACTCGATGAAGGCGTATTTGTCTTTGCGATTCGAGTCGGAGAACCAACTTCCGGCCAATCATAAGCAGAGTCCGCACGTGCTTTGGACCGACCTGCCTCAGATGCCGAGCGTGTCGCCCAATGCCTTTGTCCAGCCGAGCCAAGGTTGATCCGGGCCGCTAAAAGCCGTCCCACAACATGCTGTTGCATACATAGGCCACGGCGATGCCGGATTCCGGATGCGCGAAAGCCATGCGGCCACCCGCGCCTCCATGCCCGAACGACCCTAGACCCAGCATCGGCTCGATTGCGCGTGGCAGCTCGAACCCAAGGCCAAATCTCTGTGGCCCCGGCCCGACCAGCGGCATCAACGGAGCCGGCGCTGTGAGAGCTTCGTTCTGCGATTCACGCGCGCGCTCGATCGTCTCGCCCATCAGCAGGCGGACGCCATCGATCTCGCCGATGCATGCAGCGTACAACCTGGCAAGCGAGCGCGCATTCGCGAAGCCATTGCCGAACGGTAGTTGCGCGGCGTGAGCTTCGCGCGTGTTGATGAGATTCAGACCTCTGTACCTGCTGTGATCATGTTGAATGCTGCGCGCACCGGGCGCGAATTCATATCCAGACCAAGGCTGGAGAACAGCGCGCGACCTTGCTCCTCGCTTAGCTGCCCGGCGGGAAGATGTGTGGAGCGACGCGATGTTCCTGCTCTGATGGGAGCCCGATCCACAAGTCGAGCTTGAGCGGGCCAGCGATTTCAGCATCGACAAACTCGCCCACGGTTTTGCCGGAGACGCGCCGAACGAGCTCGCCGGCTAGATAGCCGAAGGTCAAAGCGTGATAGAAGTACGCCGAGCCCGGTTTCCACCATGGCTCCATGTTCGCGAGCGCCGCCGTACAGCGGTTCCAGTCGAAGAGAGCGCGGCCGAATATTCCGGGCTTCCGTTGCACGTTGGCCAAATCGAGCCGATCCGATCGCGACTGAGACACAGCGAGCGCGTTCTGGTACGCCGTGAACGCCGCCTGCAGAGGCTCGGCTTGCATGTTGAGCTCAGACAGGTCGATCAGAGCGGAGCCAAGATTTCGTTGCGCCATCGCCCATTCGAGCGGATCGCGTTCGCGCGTCCAATCGGACTGCGTCTGTTCGAAATAAGCGATCGCCTGACGGAAGGAATCTTCAGACTTGAGTTCGGACCCGGAGACCGAGTTCGCGATGCCGAGCACCAGGTTTACTCGCGCACGCGTGTCGGCGCTCCAGTCCGACGTCTTGCGCGAATCGTCGGCGATCGCGCGCACCTGCTTGATAAGAGGCTCGAGCGCGTCGCCAAATTTGAAATCAGACGGCAACATCTCATCCGCAGTCTGGCTCGCGATCATCAACCGCATGACCGCACACAGATCGTTCACCGGCAGCTCGGGCAGCTTGAAGTCGGCTGGCAGGTACGCGTTGCCGAATGACGCGGCACCGCCGTATCGCGTTTGGTAGAGTGGCCCAACCGCAGGATGCGGAGCGCCCGTAACGCCGCCCCAAATAAGAGAATCAACGCGCACATCGGTCACCGCTCCGAGCGCCTCGAGATGCGCGATACCTTGCGGACGCCCCGCAAGCGCAATCCTGCGATTGAGAATAATCGGCGTGATGTGCAGGCGGCGATCGATACCGGCCAGCGCGTCGCGCAATTGCCCTTCGATTTTCGCGCCGTCGTCGCCCTCGAGATGCGCTATAGCGACCACTACCCGGATGCGCCATTGCTTCATGTCCGGGTAGTCCCCCGAACCCTCCGAGACAAGCTCGCGAGGGCTGCGCAGGTAGATCGAAGCGCGCTGCATCAGCAGGAACGGCAGGCATGCCAACGCAACGATGCCGGCGACCCGGCGCACAGCCTTGGATTGAAACTGGCCCCGCTCAAGCTCCACCCGCGCCTTCGACCAGAAGGTCAGCACCCAAACTATCGCGCCAATTGATCCCGGAATTGCGGTGACGATGATCAGTTCGGTCACCAGATGGGCGTGCGGCCATATGAAAACCATCAGCAGCGCGATTCCAAATGCGCCAGCCATCGCGCGTGCGCGCGTCAGCCACGGCAACCTTTCCGCGATGTACTTGCTCGGGCTTCTCATCTTGCCGCTTCAACAATAGTGGGCGACCATATTATCGCAATGCCTTCGCGTGACCACCGGTTTAGCGTCTTGTCGCGATGCGAACTGCTGCCGTATCTGCTCACCCTGCCACTTGGACTGTCCCGCAAGG
>JBAWBE010000291.1:0-2415 GCA_049589635.1 Terriglobales bacterium | reverse complement strand
AGAAAGAGCCGAGTTCCTATCCTGACGCGGCTTTCATGGATGATCCCAAGCTGAAAGCAGAAGGCAAGCACTGGATTCAGCATTTTGGGTGCGCGGGTTGCCATGAGATTTCCGGTCTTGAAGATGAAGGACGAATTGGAACGGAGTTGACGTTTGAAGGCAGCAAGCCGATCGAGCGTCTCGACTTCGCGCTCCTGACCGAAGTCGCTGAGCGTGGAACTGGCGAGCCGATCAAAGACGCCGAAGATCGCGCGCGCCTGCCCGAAGGTCCCGCCAATGGTCCGTGGTATTCGCACTTGGGCTTCTTCGAGCACAAACTCGCCGAGCCCAATATTTTCGATCAGGGCAAGATGAAGTCGGAGACCGAAAAGCTCCGCATGCCCAATGTGCATTTGCAGCCGGAACAGATTCGCGCGCTGACCACGTTCATCATGGGCAGCCAGGAGAGCGGTCTTCCGGCCTCGTACCAGTATCGTCCGATGGATTATCGTCGCGATATTCAGGAAGGCTGGTGGGTGGTCAAGAAATACAACTGCATGGGATGCCATCAGTTTATTGCTGGCCAGCAGACGGCGCTGATGGGAATGAAGCGCTACCAGGAAACGCCCGAGCAACTTCCGCCGAAGCTCCTGACCGAAGGCGCGCGCGTCGATCCCGAGTGGCTGCTGCATTTCCTGACGAATCCCGCGCTCAGCGAGACCGATACCAATCGCGATGGCGTGCGTTCGTATCTCCAGGTGCGAATGCCGACCTTCAGCTTCTCGGAAAACGAACTGGGCAAGTTGGTGCGCTTCTTCGAGGCGTTATCGCGACAGTCATTTCCGTACATTCCGGACTCGGATACGACTTTGACAGCGAAGGAAACGGATATGGCGCGGAGTTTGTTCTCGAGTACCGCTGCGCCTTGCCTGAAGTGCCATGCTACGGGCGATCCTGCGCACGATCAGCACGCAACGGCGCCAAACTTCCTGCTGGCGCGTGGACGTTTGAAGCCAGATTGGATGGAGCGCTGGATCATTGATCCGCAGGCTATCAGTCCGGGCACGTCGATGCCTTCGGGCTTGTTCAAGCGCGAGAACGATCATTGGGTGTTCGCCGGTCCGACTCCGCCTTCCTTTGAGGGCTACGATAAGGACCAAACTCGGCTGCTCGTGAATTACATACTGCAACTTACTCCGGAAGAGCAGCGGCGCGTGCAGGGAGCGATGGGTCACAATCAGGCCAGCAAGGCTTCGCCGCACGGGAAGCAGTCGGGAAGCATGCGGAGGAGCGGTCCGCTTAGTTGCGGTCAGGCGATACGCGGCGGCCAGTGAGCCGGTAGAATGTGTGCGGGATATCGTCTCTCAAATTTTAGATTGCCAATTTCACGATCAAACTTAACGAAAGGTGCATTGAAATCATGAATCGGAAACTGTGGATAGTTTTTCTTGGCCTGTTCGCCCTCGTCAGCGTGGGCCTCGTACTGCTGACTGGTTGCAGTAAGAAGCCGAACGAAGAATCAACCGCTGCAAATCCAGCGCCTGCGGCCGCGCCGGCTCCGGCGGCAACGCCGATTGATCCTGCGACGGCGGGAACTGTAAGTGGAACCGTTACTTTTACGGGTGCTGCGCCGAAGATGGCGAAGATCGACATGAGCCAGGATCCCGCCTGCAAGGGCATGAACATGGCGGAGAACGTGGTTGATGACGGCGGCAAGCTCGACAATGTCTTCGTCTATGTGAAAAGCGGTTTGGGCGACCGCACGTTTAATGTTCCGACCGATCCGGTCACAATCGATCAGAGCGGCTGCAAATATCATCCGCATGTTCTCGGCGTGATGGCCGGGCAGACGATCAAGATTGTGAACAGCGATCCAACCACGCACAACATCCATCCGACCCCAGCCGACAATCGCGAGTGGAACGAGTCGCAGCCTCCGCAGGCTCCGGCGATCGAGAAAAACTTTGCCCGCGAAGAGATCATGCTGCCGGTGAAGTGTAATCAGCATCCGTGGATGAAGATGTATGTGAACGTGGTGAAGAGCCCGTTCTATGCGGTGACTGGGCCGGACGGCAAGTTCGAGATCAAGGGACTTCCGCCGGGAGATTACACGATTGCGTTCGTGCAGGAGAAGCTGGGCACGCAGGAGCAGAAAGTTACAGTTGGTCCGAAGGACAGCAAGACGGTCGACGCCAGCTTTAAAGCGGAGTAAGTCTGCGTGAGTACGACAAATGCGGGTCGGCGTTGGCGCGGGCAGAAGTGCCCGCGCCGCACGAACTGATTCATCTGAGCAGGACTGAGGAGGGCGGTTGGTCACGATGATGCTGGTGATTTCAATTGTTCTTGGCATCGTTCCGTTATTTGGAATCGCTTGGACCGTTACGACGGGCACGATCCAGACGCAGGACGGTTTGTTCATGAGCCTGATCCTGCTTA
>JBAWBE010000290.1:0-9400 GCA_049589635.1 Terriglobales bacterium | reverse complement strand
GAGCTGGGCCAGCGACTTCGCCAACCCCCTGGTCGACCGGCGCCGCGCCGTCGACAGCGGCAATGCGACAGTCGCCGAATTGCAAATCTTCTATCTCCAAAAGGATCCCAGTTCGTTTGTCTCCCGTTCTACCGACGTGCTCGACGAAATCGACCGCGAAAACCACGAACTACTGGATAAACGGCATTCCGACGACCAGTGGGCAGCGACCGCGACCATCCTGATTGCCATTCTCAGTTCCCTTTTTGCGTTCGTGGTCGGAGCCATCATCGCCTATCGCAAAACCGACGAAATCATTCAGCCGCTCAACCGCCTGATCCAGGTAGCCGAAAAGATCGGCCAGTCGGGCGAACTAGACCACAACATCGACGTGCATGGCAAAGACGAGATCGCGCAACTGGCGCGCACCTTCGATTCGATGGTGAAGTATCTGAAAGAAATGGCTGCCGTGTCGGAGGCCATCGCAGGCGGCAATCTGGGAGTCGAAGTCCACCCGCGCTCGCCCAATGACACCTTGGCGAATGCTTTCAAGCGCATGGTGGAAGGACTGCGTGGTCTGGTGCGCCATGGACGCGATGCGGCCTCACAGGTTGCGAGCGCAGCCACGCAGGTAGCGAGCTCCACCGATGAATCGGCCCGCAATACTCTGCAGACCTCTTCCGCCATCGACGAAGTAACCAGCACCATGCACGAGATGAGCGTCAACGTGCAAAACATGGTCAAGAGCACGCAGACTCAGGCCTCGAGCGTGAGCGAAACTTCGGCATCGATCGACCAGATGGTGACGTCGATCCAGCGCGTCGCTGACACCGCTAAAGTTCTCCTCGATATCTCCAACCGCTCGCGCGAAGAAGTACACAGCGGACTCGGCACGATGGAGAAAGCTACGGACGGCTTGAACCGCATCAACACAACTATCCGTTCGTCGGGCGCAATCATCGACGCGCTCGGCACGCGCGCCGACGATATCGGGAAGATCATTGAAGTTATCGACGACCTCGCCGAACAAACGAACCTCCTCGCACTGAACGCGGCCATTGAAGCAGCCCGCGCCGGCGAGCATGGACTCGGCTTTGCCGTGGTAGCCGACGAAGTGCGCAAGCTGGCGGAAAAGTCAGCGCAATCGACCAAGGAAATTTCCGAGCTGATCCAGAGTATCCAGCGCGAGGCCCGCAAAGCGGTCGACAACATGGAGAACAGCACCGCCATCGTCAACGAAGGGCTGAACCTCGGCCAGGACCTGAACGCGGCGTTGCGCAAAATCTCAAATGTGGTCACCGAGGTCTACAAGTTCGCGCACGAAATCGGGGCCGCCACCAACGAACAATCTCACGGTTCGACCCAGATCGCGAAGGCGACTACGCGACTCAACGAAATCACACACGAGATCAACTCGGCCGTGGAAGAGCAGGCATCGGGAGCGCAGGCGGTTGTGCAAGCCATGGAACGTATGCGCACACTCGTCCAGGCGTCGACCTCGGGATCGACCGAACTCGCCGCGTCGGCGGATCAGATGTCGAAGATGTCGCGCGCTTTGCTTGAATCGATGGACCGCTTCTCACTGCAAGCGCACGACGCAAATAGCCTTGCAACGCGGCATGCCACCGCGGGAGCCACCAGGTGACAGTAGCTTCAGTCCGGGAAAAGCAGATTGTCGGGTTCCGTGTGGGGCGCGAGACTTATGGCGTCCCCATCATGGCTCTGCACGAAATCGTGCGCGTGCCGGAGATCACTGCCGTCCCGGATGCGCCTGCCCACCTCGAAGGAGTCATCAATCTCCGCGGCAAAATCGTTTCGGTGGTCGATCTGCGCAAGCGCTTCAATAAGCCGGCGACCGCATTAACGCGACACAACCGCATTCTGGTCGTCGAACATTCCGGTCGCCTGGTGGGCATGATCGTGGACTCCGCCTCCGAGGTGCTCAAGATTGCCGAAAGTGACATCGAGCCCGCGCCCTCCATCATGAAAGAAGGCGGCCTCGATTGCGTAATCGGCCTCGGGAAGTACCAGAAGAGATTGATCATTCTGCTCGACATCAACAAGGTTTTGACCGTTCGAGAAGCTCACGCAGTGGAACCGAAAAACGAAGCGCCAAGCGCGGCAAAGCCGGCCGCAGCCGACACAAAAACCAAAGCGGGGGCAAAGGGCGCCTCCACTGGCAAGTAAAGCAGTTACGTCCATCACGACACCATTATCACGACACCATGAGCACGAGCGAAGCACAAGCACCCGCGCTGACCGAAGCCGAACTTAAATTGGTGCAGGCCCTCGTCTACCAGGAGTGCGGCATGCACTTCGACGACCGCCGCATGCCCTTTCTTCAGGATCGCCTCATCCGTCGCCTGAAAGAGTCCGGCATCGATTCGTTCTATAGCTACTATCGGCTCCTCATCAGCCAGCAGGGCAAACAGGAACTCGCAAATCTGCTCGAAAACCTCACCGTCAACGAGACCAGCTTCTTCCGCAACAAAGCCCAGCTCGACCTGTTCCAGCGCGAGGTTCTCGAAGGCGTGCTCCAGCGCAAGCAGGAGCGCCGCGACTACAACCTGCGCATCTGGAGCGCGGGCTGCTCCACCGGACAGGAGCCATACACGCTCGCCATGCTCGTCGCCGACACTCTGTCGTACTACGCAATGCGCAATCCTCAGCCCTTTCCGCCTTCGGTTCCCAAACCGCTCGTGCCGGAACCCTGGCGGCTGGAAATTCTAGCCAGCGATATCAGCTACTCCGTTCTGCGCGCCGCGCAGGAAGCCTCTTACGCCGAACACCAGATGTCGCCCGTCGACTACAGCTTCCGTCTCCGCTATTTCGACAAAGTGGGGACCCATTACGCGGTCAAGAAAAGCATGAAGGAGCTGGTGCATTTCGACTTTCACAACCTGAAAACCGAATATCTCCCGCAGCGCAACGACATGATCTTCTGCCGCAACGTGATGATGTATTTCGATGAAGCCGAACAGAAGCGTCTCATCGAAAAGTTCTATCGCTGCCTGAATCCAAATGGATATCTCTTCGTCGGCCATGCCGAAAGTCTGCTCGGACTCTCCGACAAATTTCAGATGGTGCATCGCAATGCGGGCACCGCTTATCAGCGCATCGAGGTCCGATAGTGATGAATCCCCCCGACGACCGGATGAGCGACCTGAAGGAGCTTTTCTTCGAGAGCGCGTCGGAACTCGTCGAAAAGCTGAACGAAGAATCCCTGCGTCTAGAAAAGACTCCCGGTGACGCGGAAACCGCGCGCAGCCTGCGCCGCATCGTGCACACTCTCAAGGGAGACGCAGCCGCCTGTGGCTACCACGAACTCAGTGAACTTGCCCACGAATTTGAAGATGTGCTCGCGGTCAAGACGAACGACGGCGTTATCCCCGAAGTCGCCATGCGCGCGGCTGACATCTTTGGGGCGCTCATCCACGCTTATCACGCAAAGAAGAAACTCCCTGACCTGACGCCTTTGCGAGCTGAGTTCGCTCGCCTGGCGAAACCAACCGCGGAAGACTCCCAGCTCAAAGAAACTGCAGCAACGGAGCCCGAAGCCAAAAGCAAAAAGCGGAAGTCCAAAGAGGTTGCGCCCTGGACGGAATACGAAAGGCTCGCGATCGCGCATGCCAACGAAGACGGCAAGCTCGTTCACCACGTCATCGTGCAGGTCGATCCGCAGTGCGGCATGCCGATCGCAGCGCGCCAGATGATTCAGATCGCGCTCGCCGGCCTTGGCGAATTGATCGCCTTTTATCCTGCCGACGATGCCACGGCCAATGCCAGGATTGATCGCATCCAAGCGGCTCTCGCTTCCGAGAAATCGGTCGACGAGATTCGAGCGAAATGCCGTATACCGACAATCTCCCAGGACGTGGAAATCTCCCCCCTGCGCGAAGCTCCCCGTGATCGCATCCCCGCGAAAACCACGGAATCGGAAGCGGCACAACGACTCACGGAAGCGCACGCGGCGAAAGGCGATGCCGACGGACGAGCTTCGGGACTATCTTCCGAACTAAGTTCCGAGCAGGGTTCCGAACTATCTTCGCCCGCCGAGCCCACAACTCAATCGCCTCTGGCCGCAATCTCTGCTGACAACATTCTGCGCGTCGATGCCGAGCGCATCGACAACGTGTTGAACCTCGTCGGTGAACTGATTCTCGCCAAATCAATGCTCCAGCAAACGCTGGTCGAATTCGGCGAGCGCTTCCCGAAAGACAATTTGCGCGGAAAATTCGGCGATGTGATGGCCTTCCAGGCGCGCGTTCTGAGCGATCTGCAACGCTCCGTCATGAAGATTCGCATGGTCCCTGTCGATCAGCTCTTTCGCCGTTTCCCGCGGACCGTGCGCGATGTCGCCCACCAGTGCGGCAAAGAAGTCGAGATAGTAATCCAGGGTGGAGACACCGACCTCGACAAGGGGATCCTTGACACCATCGCCGAACCGCTCATGCACATTCTGCGAAACGCGGTTGGCCACGGTATCGAAACGCCCGAAGAACGCACGCGCGCCGGGAAGCCCGCGCGAGGCACGCTGCGCCTCAACGCGTACCACCAGGGCAATCAGGTTGTAATCGAAGTCTCCGACGATGGCCGCGGCATCGACGCCGGAAAAGTTCGCCAGCGCGCGCTTGCGCAGCGGCTGTTGAAACCGGATGAAGCCGCCCGCCTGACCGAGGCCGAGACTCTCGCCCTCATCCTGCGTCCCGGCTTTTCGACGGCCGAAGAGATCACTGAACTCTCCGGCCGCGGCATTGGCCTCGACGTTGTGCAAACCGTGCTCACTCGCCTGAAAGGCACCGTACAGATCGACACCACCGCCGGCCGCGGAACGACCTTCCGTCTGCGCCTCCCGCTTACGCTCGCCATTCTGCGCGCGCTCCTGTTCCGCGTCGATCACCGGCTCTACGCTTTGCCGTTGAACGCGGTCAGTGAGATCACTCGCACCACCGAATCCGAGATTCATGAAGTTGAGCACTACGAAGTCCTGCAACTACGCAATGATGTGCTTCCGCTGCTGCGCCTCGGCGGAGTGCCGCCAGCCGGTCCCGAGTCCGCGCGCCAGAAGGTCTTCGTCCTCGTCATCAACCACGGTGAACGCAAGTTCGGCGTGATCGTCAACGAGCTCACGGGAGAAGATGAACTTGTGATCAAGGCGCTCGATGATCAATCGATCAAGACCGACCTCGTCAGCGGCGCTTCCATCCTCGGCGATGGACGCGTCGTCCTGATCCTCAACCTGATCGCGCTCATCGACCGCTTCACGCGTTCACGCACCAGCGCAGCCCGGCCGATCTCGGGCTTGCTCTCGAACCTTGGCGGAACTCTCCCGATTGCGGCCAAGGCGCAACCGGCCGCAGGCGGTCAGGCATGAAAAAGAAAGTTCGCGTGCTCGTCATCGATGACTCCGCTCTGATGCGCAAACTGATTCCTCGCATCCTCGAGCAAGACGATTCGATCGAGGTCGTCGGCACCGCTCTGGACGGCAACTTCGGTCTCAAGAAGATCAAGGAACTGGCGCCGCACGTCGTTACGCTCGATCTCGAAATGCCCGGCCTGAACGGGATCGACACGCTAAAAGAGATCATGCGTCACTGGAAGCTCCCGGTCATCGTTGTGAGCTCGCACAGCAAGGCGGGAGCGGCGATTACCCTCAAAGCTCTGACGCTCGGCGCCTTTGACTTCGTGGCCAAACCCGAGGATGTTTCTGCCCGCATGCCGGAAATTGCGGTCGAACTGATTGGCAAGATTCGCGCCGCCGCGCAGAACGGCGCAGCCGCCCCTGTGTTTCTTCCCGAGGAAGCGCCCAGCGAACTCCTCCGGAAACAGGGACCCACCGCTCCAACACGCGTCATTGCCATCGGCGTTTCGACGGGCGGCCCAAACGCACTGCAATATCTGTTCTCGAATCTGCCCGTCGAGTTCAACGGCACCATTCTCGTGGTTCAACATATGCCTGATGGCTTCACCGAACTCTTCGCCAAGCGTCTCGACGACACTTGTCCAATCCGAGTCAAAGAAGCCCAATCGGGCGATCTGCTGGTTGCCGGACGCGCACTGATTTGTCCGGGCAATCGCCACATGAAAGTAAAGAGGCTTCCGCTCGGCAACGTGGTTGTGCTCAACGAGGATGGTCCGGTGAACGGTCATCGTCCTTCCGCGGATGTGCTCTTCCGCAGCGTCGCCCACGAGTTTGGTTCACAAGCCGTCGCAGTGTTAATGACTGGGATGGGAGAGGACGGAGCGGCCGGAATGGGAGAGATACTAGCTCAAGGAGGGCTCACGATTGCACAGAGCCGCAAAACCTGCGTCGTTTTCGGCATGCCGAAGGCCGCGATTGAACGAGGCTTTGCGACGCGAATCGTCGACCTTCAGGATTTACCGAACGTCCTGCAGGTGCAATGCTCGGCCGATCGCGAGCGCGTAGATGATAGAGATATCAGTAAGGCCACACGCGCCGGACGTAGCTAGGATGTCTTCGGCAACGGTATAACGTCGGCAAACGCAGTAACTAGAGTAACCGGAGTTATCTATCCGAAGGTAGTGGGCTCGTGTTTAAGTTATAAAAGTGGAGGAGTGTCATGGAACAGTTTGCTCCCGTTAAACGCAGCGGGGACAATCAGCCGGTGCGCTATCTGATCGTGGACGATTCCGTGTTCGCACGCAAGAATCTGAGCAAAATGGTCGAGTCGTTTGGCGGCCAGGTTGTCGGTGAAGCGGGCGACGGCGTGACCGCGATTACCGAGTATGACCGGTTGACGCCCGACATCGTCTTGATGGACATCACCATGCCGCAAATGGAAGGCATCGAAGCGGCAGAAAAGATCGTCCAACAACATCCGGCGGCGCGCATTGTGATGGTCTCGTCGGTTGGCTACCAGGAGAATATTGTCGCGGCTTTGCAGCGCGGGGCGCGGCATTTCGTGCAAAAGCCGGTGAAGCCCGAGGTTCTCTACGAAATCATCAAGTACGTCATGCGCGACGACCAAGCTTCTCCCCAAACCGCGGGGGCGGCGGGAGCAGGAGCCTAGCCCGTGCGCATGGAACTCATTCAGCCCTTCCTGAACTCCGCTGACGCGGTGCTCGCGCAGGGGCTCGAATCGGCCGTCACCATCGACAATTTGACGATGGACGAGCAGGCTTATCGTCGCAAAGGTATTGCCGCCGAAGTCTCTCTCTCGGGCGACGTCGAGGGCCGAATCATCTTTGATGCCGACGAAAAAGCCGCCACCTCTTTCGCCAGCCGCTTAGCCGGCGCCGAACTCTCCAGTACTGACGACTTAGTTCGCGAAGCGGTCTGCGAACTAGCCAATCAAATTATCGGAAACGCAGTTACTGTCTTGAACGATCAGGGCTTCCACTTTCGAGTGCATCCGCCCACCATTCATACCTCGGAGCAAGGCTCCAAGAGCAGCGAGGACACTGAGGCGGTCGTCCTTTGCTTCAGCACCGCGCGCGGTAAGGTTTATATGAACGTAGCACTTAGATATCATCAGCGCTCGCTCGAGCAGGCCGCCGCCGGGCGGTAGCAGAGTCGTCATCGGCAGAATGAACTCTCGCCGAACAGCTACCTGAAACTGCTGAAGCGGCATAGCCAAAAGACTAATCACCGACCTCCTTACGCTGCGGCCCTGGATTCTTGAACTGCTTTTGCGGCGGCCAGGATTACATCGATCACCACGTCGGGGTGAGAGAGCATCGCGACATGGCTGCTCGCGACCTCCGTTGTGGTGGCGCCCATTCGCTTCGCGAAGAAGCGCTCCAGGTCAGGATGGACGGTACGGTCGTTCTTGGCGACGATGTACCAGGTTGGCTTCGATCTCCAGGCGGTTCCTCCGACTTTCGCGTTGAACAGGTCGGGAGTCGGCACGCACTGGGTCGCCCAAACGAGATTCTTTTCCTGCTCGGACAAATCACCTGCGAAACAGTCGATGCCCTCTGGGCGCAGCCAGATACGTCCGTCGGCGACTTCGATGTAGGAGAAGACGTCCGTCTTCGGGAAGTTAGACTGCTGGGTCTGAGATGTCTCGTCGGCGTCAGGCGCGAGCGCGGCGATATAGACCAGCCCCGCAACACGGTCGTCGGTTCCAGCGCCGGTAATGACGCTTCCGCCGTAAGAGTGACCGACCAGGATGGCTGGGCTGCTGACCCGCCCGAGCGTGCTTCTCACGCTGGCGATGTCATCCGCGACTGTGTTGAGAGCGTACTGGGCGGCGATCACCTGGTGACCTTCGGCCTGAAGTGCGGGAATGACCTTGCTAAAGCACGATCCGTCGGCCCAGAGCCCGTGGCAAAAGACGATGCTAGGTTTAGCCTGTGTTGATTTCGCCGTCATTCTTGTTCTCCTTTATTGTTTTTCATCTCCTGCACATCCGCATCTATGCACCGGCCATTCATAATACTGCCGCAGACCAAAGACCAACGTGCTGAACGGCATGCCAAGCGCGCCGTAGACCGCCTCGGCCTCGGGTGCCGCGTTATCAGCCAATATCTCAATCGCGACATTGGAATAGCAGACCGGAATGACTCCGACGTGCTGCATGCGCAGGATTCCCATATCGACCTGGGTCTGACTAAAGCCACCGGACGCGTCGATCACTGCATAACTCTGGAACCCGTCGGCAAGGGCAGCCATGGCCGGGAACGCGAGACATACATCAGTAGAAATGCCAGTGACGATGAGGCTCTTGCGCCCGGTCGCCTTGACCGCATCCACGAAACGCTTCTCGTCCCAGGCGTTGACCGTAGTGCGTTCAATGCCTGGCACGCCGGGTAAAACCTCGGCGAGTTCGGGGATAAGGGGCCCCCACATTTTCTCCGTGGTTGTGGTTACGATCACGGGCACTTTGAGCGCGAGCATTGCTCGTGTCAGACCAACGATGTTGTGTTTGAGTTGAAGAACGTCGATGTCACGAACCCCTGTATACAGACCGACCTGGTGATCTACCAACAGTAGGATGGCGTTGTTGCGGGTCAGACGTTCTATGCGTTGCGTGGAATCTGCAGTCATAAAATTCCCTAGTCTTTTGTATGCTCAAGGCTGGGCGCTCTCTTGCAGAATTTTGCTGGTTTTGTTGTTTATTGCCTAAGAAATGAGTTGCGCTTACCGGTCAGGAGACGCGACTGTCTCGAAAAATGCGGGAATGCGACCTTACGCAGGGAAATGCTTTGACGTTACACTATTCAGGATGACTTGCACCAGGTTTGGTATTGCTCTCGTGCTACTCGCTTTTCCTGCGTTCGCTCAGCATGGCGAATCTGCCAAGCCCGCGGCCGATACCAGCGCAACTGCTGCCGCGGCAAAATCTGGAGAGCCGAAGTCGTCGGAAGCAAAGCCCCCCGAACCAATTAAAAATCCTCTGCCCGCGGACAAGTCTGCTCCGCAATCGATCACGGTGAACGGCAAGACGCTCCATTACAC
>JBAWBE010000289.1:0-25886 GCA_049589635.1 Terriglobales bacterium | reverse complement strand
GGATCTTGACGTGGAAAGTCCTTTCCACTTGAGCGGCGGTGCCGCCGAAGGCGATCCAGTTACGGCCGTTCGCTGTGCGCACGATCGAGAAGCCCTGCGACTTGAGCCACGCGGTGAGCTTATCGATGTCGTTGGGACTAAGGCCAAATTGATCGGCATATTGCCCGACTGTGAGCCACTTGTGGTAGGAGGCGGAGTGAGGATTCTGCTGCTCTGCAAGCAGGGTTTGCAACGCCTTTTGTTGGGCGTCAGAGGGCACAGTCATGAGGGTGATGTAGCTCATGTTCAGAAAAGGGTCGACTGGGCCCTGATCAAACTTGGGCCGTGCTTGTAAAGGAACCCTGGCTCCCAACCGAACAGTTTGACCGGTATTGATGGATCCCTTAATGCGATCCGACGAGACGGCAAAGGAAAAAGTGGAGAGGATGAGAATCGACAGGATGGCGAGGGACAATGCGACCGGGCGGATGCGGGGCATGGGTACTCCTTGGCCTGGAGCTAGTTTTTGTGGGACGACCTATTTTAGGGGACTTTCCTCTAATGGGAACAAGTTTTTTGTTAAATGGTTGTATGTCGGGACCAAGATTGATAAAGAGATCGGATGATCGGGAGATCGGGTCATCGGGCCATCTAAGACCAAAATCAAGCGGGATCAGGTTTGCTTTTGAACTTAGATCACCCGATTGCCTGATCGCCCGATACTTATACTTCCGCTAGCTCTTCTTCCAGTAACTGCTTGTTATAGAGGTCGGTGTAATAGCCGTTCAGGGCAATTAGTTCGTCGTGGGTTCCAAGTTCTACGATTTGGCCCTGGTGGAGGACAGCTATGCGGTCGGCGTTGCGGACTGTGCTCACGCGGTGGGAGATGAAAATCGTGGTGCGTCCGCGCATCAGGTCGCGCAGGTGGTTGAGGATTTTGTCTTCGGTGTGGGTGTCGACGCTGGAGAGGGCGTCGTCGAGGATTAGAATGCGCGGGCTGCGAAGTAGGGCGCGGGCGATGGCGGTGCGCTGCTTTTGGCCTCCGGAGAGGGTGATGCCGCGCTCGCCGACCGTGGTGTTATAGCCTTCGGGGAAGGATTCGATGTCGGAGGCGATGTTGGCGGCTTCGGCGGCGGATTTGATTTGGTCGAGCGTGGCGCTGGGAACGCCGAAGGCTATGTTTTCGCGGATGGAGTCGCTAAAGAGGAAGGTCTCCTGCGGGACGAAGCCGATGTTTTGGCGCAGGGTCGCGATGGGGAATTCGCGGATGGGACGGCCGTCGATCAGGACGGAGCCGGGGGCGGCGTCGTGGAGGCGCGGGATCAGATTGACTAGCGTTGTTTTGCCGGAGCCGGTGGGGCCCACTATCGCCAGGCTGCTGCCGGCTGGGATGCGGAGGTTGATGTCTCTCAGGACTTGGGTGTCCTGGTAGGCGAAGCTTAGATTTGCGAATTCGATTTCGCCGACGACGTTGTCTCTCTCCCCATAGATTTCGTTCCGCACGGGCGGGGCGCCCATGCCTCCATTTACTCCTTCTTCGTCTGCTATTTCGGGTTTCGCTTCCAGAATTTCATTGATTCTCGTTAGCGACGCGGTGCCTCGCTGGAAAATGTTGATTACCCATCCCAGGGCGATTACGGGCCAGGTCAGCTGGACCATGTAGGTGTTGAAGGCTACGAAGGCGCCGATGTTGATGCGGCCCAGGAGGACCTGGCGTCCGCCTACCCACAGCACAATTACTACTGCAACGCCCAGCATCAGCTCCAGCGTCGGCCAGAGCATGCCCATCAGGCGAACGAGGCCCAGGCTGCGGCGGATGTATTCCTGGTTGGCATCTTCGAAGGCGGCGATTTCGGCTTGCTCCTGCACGTAGGCGCGGATCACTCTTGCGCCGGAGAAATTTTCCTGAGCGCGGGCTGAGATATCGGAGAACATCGCCTGAATGCGCTCGAAGCGTTCGTGAATGCGGCGGCCAAAATACTGGATTACGATGCTGGCGACGGGCAGTGGGAGGAAGGCGATCAGCGTGAGTTTGGGGCTGATGGCCAGCATGAAGACTAACGCTCCCGCCGTGAAGACCAGCGTGTTAGCCGAATACATGATGGCTGGGCCCAGCAACATGCGGACGGCGTTGAGGTCGTTCGTCGCGCGGGCCATGATGTCGCCGGTGCGATTGCGCTGGTAGTAGGAATACGAGAGGCGCTCGAGGTGGGCGAAGAGGTCATTGCGGAGATCGAATTCGATGTCGCGGCTGATGCCGATTACGACGTAGCGGGTCAGGAACTGGAAGATACCTTTGAAACCAGCGATGCCGATGATCAGCAGCGAGTAGATCAGAAGCTTCTGACGGGTTACGCCGGAGTTTAGATCGTTGATGGCGCGGCGAATAACCTGCGGGAAGAGGACCCAGACCCCGTTATTCAGGAGAACGTAGAGGCCTCCTAGCAAGAAGGCGGCGCGGTGCCGCTTTACATAGGGGACTAGAGGGCGCAGGCGCTCGGGAAGCATGAGGTTCTAGATAAGATTGTAGCAGTGGGGGATGTGCGGATTGGGTGTGTGGCGCGGACATTGTTGGCCCCCGAATGTGAACGCGGTGCCGGTACGCGGACAGGAATGTCCGCGCCACACGAGCTTTATGACTTGCGGCCTTCGAAGAGCTTGGGGGCGAAGAAGATGAAGGCGGCGGTGACTAGAGCGCCGGTCCAGACTGAGAGCATGATGGCGGTAGCGATCAGACCGGAGTAGAGGAGGTCGGATTCCATGATCAATCTCAAAAATGATCAATCTCAAAAATACCGGCTCAAAAAATACCGGGCGGGGTGAGACCTGGAGTACTATATCCCGCCCGGGCTAGGAGAGAGCCTGAAGAAGAGAGAACGTTAGTCCGCCGACGGAGGCGGCATGTGATCTTTCATGCGCGACTCGTGCTCGGCTTCGAGCTGCTGTAATTTCGTTTTCTGATCGGCGGTCAGTGTCTGCATCATTTCGGACTTGATGCGGGCATGCTGGACTTCCAGCTCGATCATGGTCTGGGCATTTTGCGTGGCGAGAGCGCGCGTCTTGGCTTCGTCGAATGCGCCGCTGGCCGCAAGGGCGTTCATCGCCGTGCGATTCTGGTGCATTTGTTCCATGAGAGGTTTGAGCGTGGGCTTTTCCTTTTCCCAAATCGCCTTGATTTGATCTTGCTGGGCGCCGCTCAAGTCGAGCTTGTCGGCATAAAAGCCGAGCATGTGATGGAAGTCGCCGTCGGGCCCATGGCCGTGCATGCCCTGTGCGAATAAGGCGGCGACGCCCAGAAAGATGGCGGCGGCAATGGAGAGGAAGCGGACTGGTTTCATGGTTGGCTCCTGATGATCTCTCAAATCCTTGCAGTACGAGACCGGGGCAGAACGATCCAATACGGAGATAAGAACACTTTTTTCAGAAAGATGAAGTAAAGAGTCGGTCAATGGCTGTAAAGTTTTGTAAAGAGTTCGCAGTCGTCAGTTCTCAGTAAAGTCAAAAGCAAGAGCAAAATCTTTGACCGCGGAGTTCGCAGAGGAACACAAAGAACGCGGAGAAACGCTTCAAGTGTTCTCCTCGGGTTTTCGCTTTGGACTTTACTGAGAACTGGAAAGTGAGAGCTCACGACTGTTCTTACAAATCTTTACCGCCGCTGCGCTGCGAGAGGTGTTAGATGAATAGAAGAATGGAACGAATACTGGTCATCGATGATGATGTCGAGTTGTGTGGGCTGGTGGAGGAGTATCTGACGGCTGAGGGCTTTAGCCTTAAAGCCGTGCATGACGGCGAGCGCGGGCTTCAGGCGGCGCTGACGAATGAGTTTACTCTAGTCGTGCTGGACGTGATGCTGCCGGGGATCAATGGTTTTGAAGTGTTGCGAAGGATCCGCAGCGTCTCGAAGATTCCTGTGCTCCTGTTGACCGCGCGCGGCGAGGATGTGGACCGGATCGTCGGACTGGAAATTGGTGCGGACGATTATTTGCCAAAGCCGTTTAATCCGCGAGAGCTGGTGGCGCGAATTCGCGCGATTCTGCGGCGCACCAAACCCGTTAAGGCTGCCGACGCTGTGCCGGAGGTTTTGAACGTCGGGGATGTGGAGCTGGATCCGGCTACGCGTACTGTGCTGCGGGCTGGGCTGCCGGTGGATCTGACATCCGTCGAATTTAATCTGCTGGAAGTCTTGCTGCGCGAGGCTGGGCGCGTCGTGACTCGGGAACGGCTGGTAAATGCTGTGTTGAGCCGGAAGTTTATGCCGTTCGATCGCAGCATCGATATGCACGTCAGCAAGGTTCGGCGAAAGCTTGGGGATTCAGAAGAGAATGGGGATCACATCAAAACGATTCGGGGAGTTGGGTACATGTTTGCGCGGCCGGCGAAGGTGAAGAGCGAAAGCGCCGAGTTGAAGGCGAAAAGATGAAGAGTCTTTTTCTCAGGATCTTTCTTTCGTTCTGGGCGGCGTTGCTGCTCTTCATCATCCTCTCGATCCTGGTCGCGATCGCGGTTAATCCGGCGCGCGGCATCGAAAGTCAGGAACCTGAGATTCTGGCTGAGGCGGTGAACGCCTACCAGAGCGGCGGAGAGCACGCCGCTCACGACTATCTCGAGGCTTTTTGGCACAAGGAGCAGGTGCGGGCGTTTGTGTTCGATCCGACGGGCAAGGAACTGAGCGGCCATCAGCATATTCCGCCGTGGATCGAGGGTTCGCGACGAAGCGCGCCCTTTAACCGCTCGTGGTGGGACAATCTGATGCCAGACCGGATCAAGCGGCAAGCGCTCACGCTCGACGGAAAACGGTATACGCTCGTGATGGAGATGCCGCCGGGGCCGCGAGTTTTTCTGGGTCCTCATGCACTGCTCCTGATGACGATCGCCCTCCTTTCGTCTGGGTTGGTTTGTTATCTGCTGGCGCGCTCCATGACCAGTCCGATCACGCGCCTGCGGCAAGCAGCCCAGAGTCTGGCGGCCGGCGATTTGACGGCGCGTACCGGCGCACCGGCGGGCGGACCTCGCGGCGAGATGGTTGAGCTGATGCGCGACTTCGACCGCATGGCGGAACGGCTGGAAGGGCTGGTGGATTCACAGTCTCGGCTGCTGAAAGATGTGTCTCATGAATTGCGGTCGCCGCTCGCGCGGTTGAGTGTGGCTTTGGGCCTGGCCCGGCAGCGGTCTACGTCAGAAATTGAGGGGCAGTTGGATCGGATTGAGTTGGAGGCTGACCGGCTTAATCAATTGATTCAGCGCTTGCTGACGATTGCTCGCCTGGAATCGGGCGCGGATGGCATTCGCAAAAGCAGCTTGTCGCTGCGGGAACTGGTGGAAAACGTTGCGCACGACGCCGAATATGAAAGCGCGGGTCGGCATATCCGCGTTGACGCCGACGGAGATGACGAGTTTCTGGTGGACGCGGACCCGGACCTGCTCCGCAGTGCCGTCGAGAATGTGGTGAGAAATGCGACGCGCTACACCGCGGCGGGAACGACCGTCGAGGCGAAGCTGGAGCGCCAGCACAACTCTAACGGCGAAGAGATGGTGATTCGGGTCGGCGACTCCGGCCCGGGTGTTCCAGACGCCTCCCTGGCAAAGATATTTGAGCCTTTTTACCGGCTCGACGATGCCCGCAACCGACAGACTGGTGGAGCGGGATTAGGGTTGTCAATCGCCGACCGCGCAATTCGGTTACACGGCGGGCAAATCAGTGCATCCAACCGAAAAGAGGGCGGGTTGGAGGTCGAAATCCGAATTCCGACGTCGGCTGCGGTGCCACTCCAGAACGCCAAAAGCGGCCGCTCCGGAGATCCTGGATTTGCTCTTCCCACCCATTCCTAATACAAATATATTTCACCGAAAATGGACCTATCGGCTCATCGGGTGATCGGGCCATCGGATCATCCGAGGTCAAACCACGGTACGATGTTGGTTGTTCAGATCACCCGATATTGAGATGACCCGATTTAATATGGTGAGATGACCCGATTCAACTAGGAGAGTGGATGTTAAAGAAAACAGGCATCGTGGTGGGATTGCTGGGAATGTTTGCCTTGAGCGCATTGCTTATGAGCTGTGGTAGCGGAAGCGATCGTCCGGCGGGACTTTTATATGTCGTAAGCCAGTCGCTGGCCAACATGAGTTCCTATGCCGTGGACCTGGGCAGCGGAGACTTGTCGCTGATCACCAACAATCTCACCAATACTTGTCAGGACTCTACGTGCGGTCTGCCGTTGACGATGTCGGTTGATCCGACCGGCGCCACGGCTTTCGTGTTGAGTCAAAACGCGATTTCGGGTTTCAACGTACATTCGGACGGCAGTCTCTCGACGCCGACGACCGCGGCAACGATGCAGGGCGGGCAGACGGCGATTGCGATGTCATCCACAACGGCGGGCGACATGATGTTTGTGATCAGCGTGGGCGCTGCGAGTCCCACCGATTGCCCCACGGATGGCGGATATGTCACAGATTCCGATTGCCCGGCGATCTCGGTCTATAGCACGAGCCCCGGTTCCATCAGCGCGACTCTAACGGGCAACAATTGCGCCGCCCTTAACGGGCCGTGTCCTTTTTCTCTCAGCCGGATTCCTACCGGACTATCGGTTGTTACATTTTCCTTTAACGGCGGCCCTTCGCAAACGCTCTTGTTTGTGACCAGCAACTTCGACCTTACCGACAAGCACAACGACAGCGAGTTGAGCGTATTTTCGGTCGATTCCTCGGGGAACCTGAGCGAGCAATCGGCCTCGCCCTACACGGCGCAAGCCCCGAATCCGCTCTCCGTGCTGGCGGTGAATACCAATCCGGCCGGTCAGAATACGGGTGGAGTGTTTGTGTATGTAGGCAGTCAGGCGGCGGTGGTTGGTTCGTTGAGCGTGTTTGAGGTGTGCACGCAGGCTCAGGGGCCGTGCACTCCAGAAGACGCGCAGAACGAGAATCTCGCGGTGGTCGGGAAGCCGTCGACGGTGGGACAGAATCCGATTGTAATGCTGGCCGATCCGACGAACACCTTTCTTTATGTTGCGTGCAACGTAGGGAACAATGTGTACGCGTTCAAGATGAATACAACCACCGGAGTGCCGACCGCGCTCAGTCCGGCGTTGCAGCCGACGGGAGCGGGACCGGTGGCGCTGTCGATTCAGCCGAGCGACAACAACAGCAACGAATATCTCTACGTGTCAAATAATGTGGGGAACACGCTTTCGGGCTACATCGTGAACTTGACGACTGGAAACTTGAGCAATCCGCTGGCGCCGGTGATCTTCCCGCCAGGGAATCCGTATGGAATTGCCGGACACTAAACATCGGGTGATCGGGGCATCTCACGAGCATTAAGTCGAAGGTGGAGTTTACTTGTGCGCGGAGGAACTGCAGATTCCTCGCTGCGCTCGGAATGACAAAGCGTATGGGGTCGTTCAGATCACCCGATGACCCGATTATTTCTAGGTTGGCATGCGGAGGATTAAATATCCTCCGATGAAGCCGAAGACGAGATTCGGCGACCACGCGGCTACGGTGGGCGGCAGTTGGCTGAGATTGCCCATCGCCTCGAACAAGCCTGAGATCGTCCAATAAACGACGCCGATTCCGATGGCGGTTGCCACGCCTGCCAAGGCTCCGCGCTTGCCCGCCGAGAGCGCGAATGGAATCGCCAACACCGCCATCACTAACGTGATCAGCGGATAGGCGATCTTTTTCTGGAGTTGCACGCGCAGGCGCACCACGTCAAATCCGCTCTGCTCCAGATCGTGGATGTAACGGCGCAGCTCGTCGTAGTTCATCTCCGACGACTGCTTCACTTCCTTCTTGAAATAGGCGGGCGGTTCGGCCAATTGCGGGTAGGTGGCTGCGTCGAACTTGCGATAGCTCTCGATGGCCGAGCCCATCAGGCTTCGCTCCCAGCCTTGCTCGTAGACCCAGCGACCCATCGGTCCAGACCAGTGCGCGCGCGCGGCGGCGATGCGGTGCGTGATCTGAAAGGTGTGCGGATCGAACTGAAAAACGGAGACGCCGCCGAAGGTATCGCGGTCGGGATCGAAGAGCTGATAGTAGTAAATGTCGTGGTGCTGGCCAAAGATCCATTTGCGGTCGGGGCGCAAGTAGGTTTGGGCGGGCTTGCCTTTGATGCGGTTGCGTAGTTCATCTTGCCGCTTATTCGTGTAAGGGAGATAGAACTGGTCGGAGATAAAAAGCAAGCCAGCGACGAGGCACGAGGCAAGCAGCACCGGGATAACGATGCGATACAAGCTGATGCCAGTAGCTTTGATGGCAATAATCTCGTTCGAACGCTGGAGCAATCCGAACGTCACGAGCACGGACAGAAGCATGCTCATGGGCGCGATCGGATAGTAGAGAAAATAGGGCGTGACGTTGAGCAGATACTCGCCCACGGTCAGCACCGAGATGCCGTTGTGCAGGATGTCTCCCAGCAACTCGAAGAGCGTGAAGACCAGGAGCAACATGACGAAGGCGCCGCCGATCATCGCCAGATACAGCAGAAAATCGCGCATGACGTAATCGTCAAGGATGGTAGGGAACTGAAGATTGAAAAGGCGCCAGCTCTTGGGGCCGCGGCGCGTGCCGGAATCGCGTCTTGAATTGGCCTTGGTGAATCCGGGTGCGGCCGCCGGGTCTGTCTCCGCGGCGGCATAGCCTAGCCGGACATCTCGGTTGGGCAAGCCATTTCCCGGAATTGTGCCTGGGATTGCCAGCGGTGCCTCGGGCGTTGATTTGCGCGTCCAGATTCGCGCCCACGCGAAGCTGATGGGGCGACGCTCCGATTGCCACAGAAGAAATGTGCCGCCGACCAGGAAAAGAAAATCGGCAAGCCAGACTCCGGCAGTAGGCGAGACGCGCCCCTGGCGGGCGAGCGAAACTCCGATCAACGAGAGCGAGTAATAAAGAAAGACAAGGAGAATGGTCAGAACGAAGCCGCTCGACTTTCCGCCTTTTTTCGACGAAAGGCCGAGCGGAATGCCGACCATCGCGAGCACCAGGCAGGCGGTTGGCAGCGCGAAGCGGCGATGGAATTCGATCAGCGTCCAACGTCGCGTGTTTGGGTCGGCCGTGCTCGCTGAGTGCAGCAGGTCGGTTACTTTCATCTCGCTCAGCGACGCGGGCTCGCTGGGCTGATTGCTGGTGGCGGGCGGAATCTGGATGGGGAGATCGGTGGTATCGAAAGTAGAAATCTGATAGTGATCAGCGTTGGTGGGATCGGTTTCATGGGTCGATCCGTTGGTGAGGTGCAGATCGAGCAGGTCAGGCCCCTGACTCACGAGCAAACCTTCACGCGCCAGCGTAATGCGCGGTGCGGCTGGATCCGATAGATCGGCGAGGAAGACGCCTTTCCAGAGCGCGCCGCCAGACATCGCTTTGACATCCTCGACGTAAAGAACAATTTTCGGGAATCCCTCATAGAAGACGCGGGGCTGAACCTCGAATGACGCCTGAGAGGAGCGGAGACGATTCTGCAGCTCATCCAAAGAGGCGAGCGACCTGGGCGCGAGGTAGACGCTGTTGGCGAGCGCCAGGAACCACGCGATGACAACAAAAATCGAGCAGATACGCAGGAACGACCACACGCTGAGGCCGCTGGCGCGCATGGCAGTGACTTCGCTATCGGCGGAAAGGCGGCTGAGCCCGATCAAAATGCCGACCAGCACGCCCATCGGGATGGTGTAGGTGAGCGCAACCGGAACGGTGTAGAAAAAGATTTCGGCGACGCTGGGGAGGGGCGCGCTGTTGCGGACGACGAGTTCGAGAATGCGTCCGAGGTCGCGGGTAAACAGGATAAACGTGAAGACGGCTGCGCCGATCAGAGCGTGGGAGACGACTTCTCCCAGAATGTAGCGGGTGAGGATGCGCATCCGCGAAGTAGCACCTGATGCGAGTCTAGCACGGGGCGCCGAGGATCATTTGCCACAGACGCAGAGAGAAAGGAAATTCAACGGAATCAAAGTGAAAAGGCATCCCGGATTTCGGGATGCCTTTTACTGGTAACGGGACAAAGTCCCGGTTGGGGGTTGATTACTTGCCAGTGCCGGTCAGAGCGACACTCTGCGGGCTGCCCGAGGCGTTGTCGGTAAAGGATACGCTGCCGGTGCGCACGCCGGTTTGTGTTGGCGAGAAGCTTACCTTGATCTCGCAGGTCGCGCCCGGTGCTACTGCGCTACCGTTCACGCACGGAGTGATCTTCTTGGTCTGCTTCACTGCCACCAGAGCGTAGTCGCCGCTGATGCCGATGGTGCTGATGTTAAGGGTCGAGGTTCCGGTGTTGGTAACGACCACCTTCTTCTTGCCGGCAGCCGTCGTGCCAACCACGATCTTGCCCCACTTCAGCGAAGTCGGAGTCAGAGTTAAGGTCGTGCCACCACCGCCGCCAGAGCAGCCAGCGAAGGAGAACGATCCAACCTGAGTGCTCCAGTCGAAGGTCGAAGTGACTTTGTAATATTCCTGCGTATACCAGAAGGTGCAGCCGTCCTGATCGATACGCATCGAGCTGTAGTCACCCCAACGGTTTGAGGTGTCAGGCTGCGAGCCGGCTCCGGCTACGACCTGCAACTCTGGCTCAAGGGTGCCCAACGTGTCGCCGACCGTGCGGCCTGCAACATAGATCGACGGGAACATCGCCGAGCCACCGGGGCAAGTGTTGCCGCAGGACTCGCTGTAGCCGAGGAGCATGTCGCCCGCTTTGTCGCGAGCGATGGAACCCATCCAGCGCCAGTTTCCATCGGGAGCCCACGTGCCTTGCTGAAACACGCTGAGCGTGCTTGGCACGGCCACCGCCGGAGGTGCGGTGATTTCCATCCAGCGCACGCCGCCTTGATTATTGCTGGAGGCGGTCACGTCGAAGTTCACCATCCAGTGCTGCGTGCCCGAGCTGCCGTCGTTCCAGTACGCGAAACGGTACATGAGGCGATCGCCGAGCGAGTCGTTTTTGTCGGTAATACTCTTTTGTGGAACGCAATCGCCGCCGTATTGCCCATTGCATGCAGGTGTGAAGGTGGCGATTGGAAGCAACTGCGAGTTGCCATCGCCCGTAAAGGTCGCGCCCTGCGACCAGTTGGCGGGGTTGTTAATGTGAGCCGAGTACAGAGAGAGGTGGGAGGTATCCACGTCGCCTACGCTGCCAATAAAGAATTGATCCTGGCCAGTCGGAGGATTGGTGGCGGAGTCTTGATCGGCGGGCAGCAAGCTGTCTTCGCTGCTGGTGTACTGGTGGCAAATTTGTTCAGCCGTGGGATCGCCGGCCAGAAGCTTCGTCCGATTGTAGACGCAGGCCAGAGGACCCATGAAGCCGCTGCCATTCGGACCAAAGTTATTCTGCGACTGTCCGTAGTTCGTCGGCCAAATGCCCCACTTGGGATAGTCGGGAAATCCATTGCCGGGGATCGCGAACTCATAGAGATAGTAAGTGCCGTTCGCGTCATTGCTCGTCGAAATGGCGACGCAGACGGCATAAGGAGAGGCGAATACGTTCTGCGTCAGCAGCCAGCGATGGGCGGTTACGTCCCACTGCGCGATGATGTCGCCATCGTTCTGCTGCGCGCACAACGGATCCCCCTTGAGGCTGGCCCAGAGCGCATTGCCCTCAACGGCTGCGCCGCAAGTGTAAGGAGAGGTCTTGGAACAAACGATGTACGAAGTGTTGACCCACTGGACGATTTGGGTGTCACCAACTGCCATCGTCGTGTCGGGAGGAGCGTCGGGAACGCTGTAGTTCGGGTAGCCGTTGCCTACGCCGAGGAAATCAGCTCCGATGGTGTAACTGGCTTGCGGGCCGTTGAAATAATTTTGTTCGACCTGATCTACAACCGACTCCCCAGGACGCTTGGCAACGCGCCGGACGGGATTAGCTTCGTGGAACCCGAAAGACAGCGGCTGCGGCAGCTTGGAGAGCTCTCCGAGAGGCGCCGAAATTCCAAATGCAGTTGGATGGTTGACTGCGTCCTGGGCAGCTAGCGGAAAGCTGCACAAAAGCAGCGCGGCCGACGCTAGACACAACATCGCGATGGAGCGCTTGTTATTCATAATTTATTTTGGATCCTTTTTGAGTGTTCAGTCCCGCGGGAGAAGCGAACTTTCGGAAGTTAATCACACTTGATGTGAGAATACAACTATTGACTACGTAGTTAATGACGTAGAGTTGCAACTATTATGCATCGTATTTTCCTTGCAAGCCCGGTTTGGAACAGACGGTACTTGGGTGTTAGCGAGTTGGTTACTGCGATCGAAGCGCCGCAGCCAATGAATCGGCACAGCCAACGGTAAGAAGCGACGAATAATACTCGTGATACACTCCGAATTCCTGCATGGATCAAAGTAAGTTTTTCAAGCTCAGCGCAAGGAATCAGGGCTCGCCGGGAAAGAGTCACGCAATGCTTTTGAGCCTGGCTCGGGCGCTCGTCTGTCTGGCTCTGATCGCTTATGCGGCCACCGTGTTCGCCCAGCACACCGTCGTCGAAAAAAACGGACTCGCTGGAACCATCGAAACCGATTACAACGCGGCTGGCAAAGCGATGGAAATGCGTACCATCGGCACCGACGGCAAACTCCAGCAGAAAGTCGATTACGAGTACTTGCCGGGCTATCAAGTTCCTCAGCAGACGGACACCACCTATTGGCCGAACGGACAGTTCCGCAAGGTGGCGCGCCATACTTACGACGAGAGCGCGAATTTTACGAGCGAAGTCGTGCAGATATTCGATGAATCAGGCAAACAGATCGCCGGCCACAAATTGACACACGAGCCTTGGTCGGGAGCATATCGCTGCTTCGAATGGAATGCGGCGTCCGGAAACTATAAGGATGTCGCGTGTCCTTCGGGCGAAGAAGGAAGCGGGGGAAACGAAGAGCCGAAGAAATTCACGTACGACGAGGTGATGAAACATCTGGATGCGGCGCGGGATGCAGTGCGAAAAGCCGCGAAGATTTCTGCAACCGGCGATTCGTCTGCTGGAGTGGGGAAAGAATTTGGAGTTGTTTTGCCCGCCCATGTCCATCCCGGCGAACGGGTGTCGGGACGCATGGTTGAGAATCCGGATCGATATGCGGAGATGCCGGAAGTTACGGTGACTCGAGTTGCCGTGCCGTTCGAATCCTCCGGACCGGCGGCGCGCTTATCAGGCTGGGTGATCGAGACCTCAGGCGAAGAGCCGAGGCCCGCCGATGGACCGATTGCTTTTATAGTTCCACAGCGCGGATCGGAAATGAACGTGACTTTTCGGGAGGCTGGCAATGCCGGCGGTGCCTTCTCGAAGACCCTGAACTTGTCTCTTGATTCTGCCAGTCCGTCGGATTCGGCAAGTCTGCGCGTGGCCGAGAAGTCGCACGCACATCTCTCGTTTTATGCGGCTGCGCTCTGCATGAAGGATGGACTGTGCGCCGTGAGCGGTCCTTTCAGTGGCGACAGCAGCAAGACGTTCGCCGCCTTCGAAGATCGCCCGGCGACCATTGTGGCTGAGACTTCCGATACAGCCTACGTCAGCGTTCCAGAACCCACCGAGGCTGGGTCGCGGCCATTGTTCATCGCCGAGGGCGCGAAGGTGGTTGCATTTCCCGTTGCGGTCGGCGATTTCTTCATAAAGAATAACGGTCGCGAACTGAAAGCCGGCGAGACTCTGATTACCTTTCCGACTCTCGACGGTCCGGGGGATATTCCCGACGATGCGTGGCACGCCGGCAACTTTCCGGCGACAAATCTGCAACGGGCCCGCCAGTTAATTCCCGGATTCGAGTTGGATGGCAGCGAGTGCAGGTCGCGCGATAAGGACGAGTCCGAGGAAAAACGCGAGATTGCGGAGAAGAGGGAAAAAGAAAAAGGCGAAGCTGAGAATGCGAGAGAAGCGAAAAGAGAAGAGAAAGAAGAAGGTGGAAGAATCCTTCTCGTCGTCAAGAACCTTGCTCCGGAGCAGAGTTCCTTGCACAGTTCCAAAGACGAAGCGGTCGTCTTCTGTTTGACGGATGAGGCGTTTCAGCGCGGCGCCTTCAAGTACGACCTTAGAATCGACGCGCGGACAGCCGGGAAGGCTGCGGCGAAGGGATACGTCATACCGTTTCTCGCGCCGGTTGCCGGTCAGGAATTCAGCGTCAAACTGGACCAGCCTTAATTCACACACCTGAGACACAAAGACATAGAGAAAACAAGAATAAATTCTTCGTGGCTCGGTGATGTTGTGGTGAACTGCTAGCTTCGTTTCAGAAACAGCGCCGCCAGCGGCGGTAAGGTCAACCGCAACGTAAACGGCCGCCCGTGCGTCGAGAACGACAGTGCCTCCGTTCCGCCCATGTTGCCAAATCCGCTGCCGCCGTATTCTTTCGCGTCGCTGTTGAGGAGTTCTTTCCAATAGCCGCCCGAGGGAACGCCCACCAAGTAGCCAATCCGAGGCACGGGTGTGAAATTACAGGCGACGAGAATGCAGTCGTCATTCGATTGTCCCTTGCGCAACAAAGATACGACGCTCATGGGTGCGTCATTGCAGTCGACCCATTCGAAGCCGCTGGGATCATTGTCGAACCAGTGCATTGCTTGCTGGCTTGAATAGAGGCGATTGAGCTGCTCGACCCAGGCCATCAGTCCGCTGTGTACTGGATATTGCAGCACGTTCCAGTCGAGACTGCGGTCGTGCCCCCACTCGCTGACCTGGCCAAACTCGTCACCCATGAAAAGCAATTTTTTGCCGGGCTGCGCGAACATGTACCCATAGAGCAGTCGCAGGTTGGCGAACTTCTGCCATTCGTCACCCGGCATCTTGCCGATCAGAGAGCCTTTGCCGTGCACGACCTCGTCGTGACTAAGGGGTAGCACGAAATTTTCGTGGAAGGAGTAAATCATCCGGAAAGTGAGTTTGTTGTGATGGTATTGGCGATGAATCGGATCCTGCTCGAAATATTGCAGCGTGTCATGCATCCAGCCCATATCCCATTTGAACCCGAAGCCGAGCCCGCCGAGATGCGTGGGGCGCGACACCATGGGGTATGAAGTAGACTCTTCCGCGTAGGTCTGAATATCGGGATGCTCGCCGTAGGCTTCGAGGTTGAAGCGGCGCAGGAAGTCGATAGCTTCGAGGTTCTCGCGGCCGCCGAAGCGGTTCGGAATCCATTCGCCTTCTTTGCGCGAGTAGTCGAGATACAGCATGGACGCGACGGCATCTACGCGCAGGCCGTCGGCGTGATATTTGTCGAGCCAGAACATGGCGCTGGACAGGAGAAAGCTGCGCACCTCGGCGCGTCCGTAGTTGAAGATGAAAGTCTTCCAGTCGGGATGAAATCCCTGGCGCGCGTCGGAGTGCTCGAACAGATGCGTGCCGTCGAAGAAGGCCAGGCCGTGGCCATCGGAAGGGAAGTGCGACGGGACCCAGTCGAGAATCACGCTGATGTTGTGCTGGTGCAGGTAGTCGACCAGATACATGAAATCCTGCGGCGTGCCGTAGCGCGCGGTGGGCGCGAAATATCCGGTCGTCTGATATCCCCAGGAACCGTAGAAAGGATGCTCCATGATCGGAAGCAACTCGACATGCGTGAAGCCAAGTTTGTTGACGTGATCAGCCAGACGAGGCGCGATCTCGCGATAAGTGAGCGAACGGTTTCCCTCTTCGGGGACGCGCATCCAGGAGCCGAGATGGACTTCGTAGATCGAAATGGGCGCGTGCGTCGAATTTTCGGCGCCGCGCTTTTCCAGAAACGCCGCGTCATTCCAGGTGTAGTTGAGATTCCAGACCACCGATGCAGTCAGCGGCGGCTTTTCGTCGAGAATAGCAATCGGGTCGGCGCGGTCGCTCTCGTATCCAAGTTGCGTGGACACGATATGAAATTTGTAGAGTGCGCCTTTGGTGGCGGAGGGGATGAAGCCTTCCCAGATTCCAGAGGAGCCACGCGGACGCAATTGATGCGAAGCCGGATTCCATCCATTGAAGCTGCCGATTACTGAAACGCTGTGTGCATTGGGGGCCCAGACGCCGAAGACAGTGCCCTGCGTTCCTGCCGACTCGATCTGATGAGCCCCCAGTTTGTCGTAGATGCGATAGTGGCTCCCTTCATTGAAGAGATAGAAATCTTCGGGCGTCAACAGGGAGACGTCATAGCGCACGAGCGCTGTGTCGGCGGTAGTTTGACGGGAGCCGGTTTGGCCCGGAGATGTCGATTTCGGCGGCATAGCTTTATTGTAGTAGCCCGATTCAGTGTAGCCGAATTGCTACGGAATAACGCCTGCGGCTTATGCCATACTGAATTTTTGACGATGATCTCAAGAGAAAGAGTGAAGGGAAAACTGTAGTCCATGGCGCAACTGCGAGTGGTGATCCTATGGCATCAGCATCAACCTTTTTACAAAGATCTGGTGACCGGACAGTATCGTCTCCCCTGGACGCGCCTGCACGCGCTGAAAGATTACTACGGCATGGTGAAACTGCTGGATGAGTTTCCCGAGGTTCATCAGACTTTTAATCTGGTGCCTTCGCTGATCCGCCAAATCGAGGATTATGTTTCGGGCGAGGCGCGCGATCCGTTTCTGGAGGTGGCCAGCCGTCCGGCCAAAGATCTTTCGCTCGAAGAGCGGCGATTCGCGTTAATGTATCTTTTTCAGGCGCATCCCGTGAATGTGATCGGGCGCTATCCACGCTACCGCCAGCTAGTTGAAAAATTTCGCGGCGCCGGAAGCCTTCCGGAAACGGCAGAGAAATATTTTCTGCCGCAGGATTACACCGACCTCCAGGTGCTCTCGCAGATTGGCTGGTTTGACGAGTTCTTTCTCGACGAGAAAGACATTGCGGAACTGATCCGCAAGGGCCAGAACTATTCGCCGGAAGATCAGCGCTTCGTAATTGCGCGGGAGCGCGAGCTGCTGGCACGTGTTCTCCCGGCGCATGCCGATGCGGCGCGCAAAGGCTCGATCGAAATTTCGACCTCGCCTTTTTATCATCCCATTTTGCCGCTGGTGTGTGACACGGACCAGGGCGCGGTTTCGACGCCCGGGCTGCCTTTGCCGCGCAATCGCTACCGGCATACCGAGGACGCCCGCGAACAGCTGCTGCGCGGCCTCGATCTGCACGAACAGGTGTTCAAAATTCGTCCGCAGGGCGTGTGGCCATCCGAGGGCAGCGTTTCCGAAGAAGTGCTCGGCATCGCGCACAACCTGGGGGTCAAGTGGATGGCGACGGATGAAGGCGTGCTAGGGCGCAGCTTGGGAACGTTGTTTTCGCGCGACGCCAACGGGTTTTTGAATGCGGATCAGGCGCACCGCCTCTACACGATTTATCGCTACGAAAACCCCGGCGCGGAAATGAATATGATCTTCCGCGACCACACGCTCTCCGACCTGATCGGTTTTGTGTACTCGGGAATGCCGCCGCAGGATGCCGCGAACAGCCTGATACACAAAATCAAAGAGTCGGCGCAGCCCGTTCTGCGCAGCGGGCATGACGCGATGGTGCCCATCATTCTGGATGGCGAAAATGCCTGGGAATACTATCCGCGGTCTGGACGAGAATTCTTGCGAAGGTTCTACGACGCGCTGCAAAGCGAGCCTGGCGTTGAAGCCGTGACGGTGACGGGGGCGATTGCGCGCCACAAAAATAAGCCGCAACTCAAGTCGCTGGTGCCGGGGTCGTGGATCAACGCAAATTTCAATGTCTGGATCGGTGCGCCCGAAGACAACAAGGCTTGGGATTATTTATATGCGGCGCGCGAGTTCTACGCGCAGAATGCCGCGGGCGCGAGCGATGCGCAACGCAAGCTCGCATGGGAAGAAATTCTCATCGCCGAGGGCAGCGACTGGAACTGGTGGTATGGCCCCGAGCATCATTCGGCCAACGACCGCGATTTCGACGAACTCTATCGCAAGCACCTGTCGAATGTGTATCAGGCGCTGGGCGGCGTTCCGCCCGACTACTTGTCGCAGCCGATCACGGGTGGCGCGACGCGACCGGAGATCACTCCGCAGAGCGCCTACATTCATCCGCACATCACAGGAGACATGGTGCGCTACTTCGAGTGGATGGGTGCGGCGCGGCACACCGCGGACAGACGTTCCGGATCGATGCACGGCAAGCAATTTTTGATGGATGGCGTCTATGCCGGGATCGACGAAAAGTTTGTCTATGGAAGGCTCGATTTTGCCGGCAAGGTTCCGGAGGATGCGTTCGATCTTGTGGTGAACGTGGAGTCTTGGGCGAATCACGCCGCGAACGCGCGCCGCGAGTTGCGGTTGGATGTGGCCGTGAACCAGCAGCGCATTCAGTCGTGGAAAGTTGCGCAGCCGGACGAAGGCGAACTTGCCAGCTCTGCGAACAATAACGCCTGGAGTAATAACAGAGAGCGCGCAGATGGCTCGGATGGCTCAGGCGCAAACGACTCATCTGCCAATAGCGCTGCTCGAGTCGCGCTGATGCGCAACTTTGAATTTCGTCTGCCGCTGACGTGGCTGCTCGCAGCTCCGCTCGATCTCGAAAAAGTTCGCGGATCGAAAAGCTCTGAAACTCTCACGACGCGCTTACGGCTGCGCTTCAGTTTGTGGAAGAATCGTCTCCCGGCTGACGCGCTCCCCGTAGAAGGATGGATTGAACTGGAGTTGCTGGCGGAAGAAGATTTACTGGCGATTGGGGGATGAGGAACGCTGTTCGTCGTTCACTGTTCGCAAGTCGGCACACCTCCACGGTTTTGCGAAGAGCGAACGACGAATAGCGAATAGCGATCTCGCTACTGTCCCGCCACCGCGCTCGTCATCACCATCGGGCGATTCAACTCCATCACCAGTTCTGTGCCCGCCGGCAGGCTCGCCGACCGATGTTTGCCCAGCCAATGACTCACCGTGACCGTCGCGGCGACGGCTCCGCCAATGACCAAGCCCTTCGCGCCGCCGATCAAACCGCCGATCAGCATTCCGCCGCCGGTGCCCATCCCGATTTCGGTCAAGTCTCTTCCGTCGTGGCCCGCGCCTTTGTATTGGCCTTCTGTATTTACGTCGGTGCCGTGGCCGCGATCAGTATCGACGAGCGTGGCGTTGAGCATGAAGCGCTCGCCGTTGGGCAGAATCAGATTCTCCGGAAAGATCGCGATGGTCGGCTTGCCCGCGATGCGGCGCGGTTCGGTCGACTTGGTCACGCGGCCTTCGATGGTGGCGCCAATCGGAATCACCGTCTTGCCATCCATAAGGACCGGTTCCGTAACGCGCGCCGAAAACGGATCGCCCGCCTTGGAGCTGAACGTTGCGAGAGTGGTGTCAAGTTTCATTTTGACGGCGGTGCCGGTGGGCAGGGAAGTCTGTGCCGCGGCCAAGGTTGCCATCAGAAGCAAACTAACGAGAACGAAAAATTTCCTCACGCAGCCTCCTAAAGTTTTTGTGCCCGATTTCAGGTCTTTGTGGCCCGACTTCCGAACGCGATTCCTGTAACGCGACGCCCGCAACCCGATTTTTGTAGCGCGGGCGCCGCGCCCGCAGCGTTCACTGCAATCCAGAATCTGACTTTCTCTTCTTGACTTTCTCAACCGCCTGCAACACTTCACTCACTGGCGCGCGGTCGTGCTGCCCCGCGCCGCGATAGATGTAGCGCACCACGCCTTCCGCATCGATCACCAGCGTTGCCGGGTGCGCGATGTTTAGAGCATCCAACGAAAGCGCGTTGTGCAGCCCATAGGCTTTCGTCACGGCGCGATCCTCATCCAGCAAAAACGGCCACGAGATCGGGTGCTTCGCTAGAAACGTTCCCGGCTTCCATACGCCATCACGCATTTCGGCGGCCACGAATGCAAGCTGCGCTCCCATCCCTTCAATCACCGATTTCTCCGGCTCGAACTGAGCCATGCGCTTCACGCAGTTCGGTCACCATGTCCCGCGCAGAAACTCGAGGATGAGCGGACCCTGCGCGAGCAAACCGCCGAGACTGAACACGCCCTCGCGATTCGCGGCGGAGAGCGAAAAGTCCGGAGCCTTCGATCCGATCGCAAGAGTTTCAGTGCGGTCTTTCACGTTCGCCATATTGAAATCTCCGGTCGAAATCGGATCCTAGGTCGACTTTAAGCGAGGTGAAATTCAGGAACAATAACGGGCGTGGTACGGGATGTACCAACGAGGTCACGGGGAGGGGCAATGATCCGAATTTGCACGGAAGGGATGTGCGCAACTGCTTGAATTGCGGGTTCATGGGGCCGGGCGTAAGCGCTGCCCATCGAACCTCAGCGCATCGAAGCTCAGCCCTGTCGGTTATGCGTACTTGAACGGCCGCATTTCCATGCTCTTCGAGAAGTAGGCGAGGATGATGACGCTCACAATCGCCGCGTAGGCGCACCACAATGAGGTGAACGCGTAGCGCCTCACCTCCATCACCACCAGCAGAATCACCAGGTTCGCCGTGCCGAAGACCACCATCATCCTGATCTTCGAAAAAAACAGCGAGCCGCAGGTTGCAATCACATAGAACACCGCAACCGCCAAGTTGTTGGTCGCCTGATTGATGTACACGATTGTATTTTCGCGGACGTAGACCTCGGTCGGAAATGCGGTCAGCGCCCACAAAATATAAAGCGTCGTCGCACCGCCGAGCACGACGAACGGCAGCATGCGCTGGCGGCTCTTGCGGTCGACTTCGAACTGATAGACGCTGAGCGGGAGCAGCAGAGGGAGCAGTCCCTGCGCGTAGAGCATAAACGCCGCGCCCATATCGTGCGTCACTGCGGGCGAGAGAATGCCGTCCAGTCCCAGCCACACGAAGCCCTCAATGAATTGATGGATGGCAAACAGCGTGGGCAGGCTCGCGAAAAGCAATTCGCGACGGTGTTTCACTCTGGTCAATGTAACAACCCCGGCGGCGGCCAGAACTCCGCTGCCTACAAAGTTCGCGGTTGCTGAAAAGCACACAGGGTCATTTTCTCCGATGCGAGATTAGAAATTGGAAGACTGAAGACCAAAGATTACGAAGATTACACCGATCCTTGGCGAACGCAAAGGATTTCCAGCAGCGATTCTTTGGGGATGTCAGAGTGCGCATGTCAAAGCGCGCGGACTGAGTTTTTCAACGTCCGATATAATTTCGCTTTGCAAATGGAGACGCGGCAACTCCGTGCCTCAGATGAAAGAACCACTATCTAAAGAATTACGAACGGCGATGATGTGCTTGAATCGCGTTCGTTAATGTCTTCTTTAATTTCAAGAGGAATAAAGGACGCACTATGTCAAATAGCAGCATTGCCGAAATCCGCGGACGTCAGGTGCTTGACTCGCGCGGCAACCCCACGGTGGAAGCGGAAATATTTCTCGATGGCGGCGCCAGCGCCTCCGCGATTGTGCCAAGCGGCGCATCCACGGGTGAGCACGAAGCGGTCGAACTGCGTGACGGCGACCAAACGCAATACTTCGGCAAGGGCGTTCTGAAGGCCGTCGAGAATGTGAATGGTGAAATCGCGGACGCTGTAGCCGGTTTCGACGCGGCCGACCAGCGCGGCCTCGACGCGAAGATGATCGAACTCGACGGCACTCCGAATAAGGGCAGGCTGGGCGCGAATGCGATTCTGGCGGTCTCCATGGCAGCGGCGCGCGCCGCGGCCAACTCCTTCGATCTGCCGCTCTATCGCTATCTCGGAGGCGCAGCGGCGAACGTTCTGCCCACTCCGATGATGAATATTTTGAATGGCGGCGCACATGCCGATAACAACGTTGACTTCCAGGAATTCATGGTCATGCCGGTCGGTGCGCCTTCATTTTCTGAAGCCTTGCGATGGGGCGTAGAAGTTTTTCACACGCTGAAGGGCGTGCTGAAAAAGCGCGGCTATAACACGGCCGTCGGCGACGAAGGCGGATTTGCGCCGTCGGTCAAATCGAATGTCGAGGCGATTGAAGTTGTACTGGAGGCGATCCAGCAGGCCGGCTACAAACCCGGCGAAGAGATCGCCATTGCGCTCGATCCGGCGGCCAGCGAGTTTTATCAGGACGGGAAGTATGTGTTCAAGAAGTCGGACAAATCGGCGAAGAGCTCCGACGACATGGTGCGCTTCTGGGCGAAGTGGGCGAACGACTATCCGATCGTTTCGCTGGAAGATGGGCTATCAGAAAATGACTGGGAAGGCTGGGCCGCGCTGACGAAGGAACTTGGCGGAAAGATTCAGCTGGTGGGCGACGATATCTTTGTGACGAACATTGAAATCTTCAGTCGGGGGATCGACGAGGGAATTGCCAATTCCATTCTCATCAAACTCAACCAGATTGGCACGGTCAGCGAGACGCTGGACGCAATCGACCTTGCGCGACGCAATGGATATACGTCGGTGATTTCGCATCGGTCAGGAGAGAGTGAAGATGCGTTCATTGCCGATCTTGCGGTTGCGACAGGTGCTGGACAGATCAAGACTGGGTCTGCTTCGCGGACGGATCGCATCGCGAAGTACAACCAGTTGCTGCGGATTGAAGAACAGTTGGGCGATGGGGCGCGGTTTTTGGGGATTGGGACGCTGAACTATAAGGGCTGATCCTACCTGGATGGGAGTTGAGCATTCCATGGATGCAAATCGCTGGCTGGTCTTCGTCTGGCTCGCTGTTGCTTTGGCGCTTGGATCCATTGTTGTCTTTTCAGCGCTGTTTCTATGGAGAGCAATTTTTCGGCGGAGAACGCGCGGCTGGGCTCAGGATTCCGTGCTACTCGGACTATCGGGACTCGTCCTTGTGTTTGTGTTGATCGCCTATGTCATCACTTCCAGTCAACGAGTGGCAAAGGAATGGCAGAGTACGCTCGGCTGCTGCCTGCTCGTAGCGGTAGCGCTAGTGCTGGTACGAGTCTCGCGGAGCATCTCCCGGCATTGACTTAGCTAAGGACTTAGTCTATAGTAGTGGTATGGAAGTTAACATTCATGAAGCCAAGACTCACCTTTCCAAGCTATTGGAACGGGTTGCTCTAGGGGAAGAGGTGGTCATTGCCAAAGCCGGGAAGCCGGTAGCGAGACTGGTTGCGGTTGATCAACCGAAGACCCGAGTTTTCGGTAGTGCCAAGGGAGAATTCATCGTCCCTGATAACATCGACGAACCCGATCCAGAGATTGAGCGACTGTTTCATGAGGGTGACCTGTTCCCGGAAGGTCGTTCCACGAAATGAAAGCGATCCTCGACACCCACACTTTTTTGTGGGGAATTGCTGGCGACCGGCGAATGTCGCAAAAGGCGCGTGATGTATTCGTCGGCCCTAGTGACCTGGTTTTGAGCACCGCCAGCATCTGGGAAATCCTGATCAAGGTGCAATTGCGAAAGCTGAGCCTTCCCGAACCCTCGGGTCCATACGTGATCCGCAAAATGGCTGACAATCGGATCGAAACTTTGCCCATCGAATTGAGCCATTTACTAGCGTTCGAAGGCCTCGCTTTGCACCATCGCGATCCATTTGACCGGATGCTCATCGCGCAGGCATTGGAAGAGAACCTGCCGATTGTCACAAGTGATCCGTTTTTCTCGCGTTATCCCGTCAAAGTTATCTGGTAGATCGTAAAATTAAAATCCCATCCTGTCGTCCGCCGAAGGGCCGTACGTCGCGGGCACCGGCGCTTCATTCAATCGCAAATACACTCCGAGCTGCGCGCGGTGATGCACGAGGTGGTTGAGGAACATTTGCCGGTATGCCATGAAGCGGGATCCCGCAAAAATCGTCTTGTCCCCGAAACTCAGCTTCCAGGGCTGCGTCCAGGCTTCATCCGGAGTGCTTTTCAGCGCGGCGCGAGTTTGAGCTGCTCCGGCATCGAAAGTTTTAACGAGTTGCGCCGCCGACTCAAAGGGCACCGGAGGGAATTTGGTTGTCGAAAAATCAAGTTCGGGAGTAGTCAAGACTGTTAGCCCGAAACCCGTCAACTGCGCGACGTGGGGCGCGAGTTTGTCCAATCGCATGGATTTGGGATGCGGCGCAAAATCTTTCTTGTCTTCCGGAACGCGTTCCAGCATGGTGCGCGTTTTCTTAATTTCTTCATCGAATTCGGAGAGAAGGAGTTCATTGATCATGGCTTATTCCTCGGAAATGATTTCTGCAATAGTATGACATGTGCGGGTGCGGGTAGAGATTCTGTCTATCTGCTGAAGTTCCGTTGGCCATAATCCGCGGGAGTCAGTGTAAATCCGCAGCCAGAGAATTTGACTTAGATAGAAGCCAGAAGCTAGTGACGAGTAGCTAAAAAGCCAGGAGACCCTTTGCGTCCTAAACCTCTAGTCCTCACCATCCTCGACGGCTGGGGATATCGCGCCGAAACCAAAGCCAACGCCATCGCGCTCGCCCGCAAGCCGACTTATGATCGACTGCTGCGCGAGTATCCGAACACGCTCATTCATACCAGCGGACCATTTGTTGGATTGCCCGAAGGCCAGATGGGCAACAGTGAAGTCGGCCATCTGAACATCGGCGCCGGCCGCATCGTGCACATGGACATCACCCGCATCGACCTGATGATCCAGAACGGCGAATTCTTCTCGCATCCCGTGCTCGTCGACGCGATGAAGCACGCGCGCGTCGGCGGCCGCAAGCTGCATCTCTTCGGACTCGTCTCCGACGGCGGGGTACACTCCCGGCAAGAGCATCTCTACGCACTGTTGAAAATGGCGAAGCAGCAGGGAGTCGAGGGCGTCTTCGTGCACGCCTTCATGGACGGCCGCGACACACTGCCGACCAATGGCGCCGGATATCTCGAACAACTCCTGCACAAGATGCGGGAATACAACTGCGGCAAGATCGCGACCGTGAATGGCCGCTATTACGCCATGGACCGGGACCGGCGCTGGGAGCGCATCGCGAAGGCTTATGACGCGATGGTCTTCGGCAAGGGCGAAGGCGGAACATATGCGGACCCAGTGCAGGGGATGAAAGAATCCTACAACCGAGGCGTCACTGACGAGTTCGTCATGCCATTTGTTTGCACTAATCATGATAGGGACGCGAGCGGCGCGGCGTCGGCCAATGGTTTGGGCACAATCGGCGACGACGATTCCTGCATCTGTTTCAACTTTCGCGCGGACCGCGTGCGCGAGATCACTCGAGCGCTATGCCGCAACAGCGGTTTGAATGAGCATGGCGGAAGCGATCTGCCGGAAGCAGCGGACCTTGACGCGACGATTCCGCGGGACCGCGTGCCGAAGAATCTCAAGTTCGTTTGCATGACGCGGTACGATAAAAACTTCAGCCTGCCGATCGTGACTCCTCCCGAGTCGATGGCGAATATTCTGGCGAACGTGATGGGCGGAATGAACATGCGCAATCTGCGCGTGGCCGAGACGGAGAAGTACGCGCACGTCACCTACTTCTTTAATGGTGGAGTCGAGCAGCCATTCCCTGGCGAGGATCGGGTGATGATCCAATCGCCGAAGGTCGCCACTTACGACCTGAAGCCGGAGATGAGCGCAGCCGGAATTGCCGAGGCTGTTGTCAAAGCTGCGAATGACGGCGCGTTTGATGTGATCATCGTGAACTTTGCCAATGCCGATATGGTTGGGCATTCGGGCAAGATTGAGCCAACGATAAGAGCAGTCGAAACCGTGGACGCGTGCCTCGGCGAGATCGAGAAGGCCGTGCGCGCTCGCGGCGGAGCGATGCTGATCACCGCCGATCACGGCAATGCCGAGATGATGATCGATCCGGCAACTGGAGGGCCGCACACCGCGCACACTACTAATCCTGTACCGTTTATCGTGATCGCAGAAGACGCGAAGCAGTACACTTTGAAGCCAAATGGCTCGCTGCGCGATATTTCGCCGACCATCCTCGGGATGCTAGGCCTGACCGAGCCGTCGGAGATGACTGGGGCGGATTTGCGCTTGCTGCGAAAATCTTGAACCGCGGAGTACGGCCGGAACTGCGGCGGAGGTGTCGCCCAAGCGGATGATTCAAGCGCCCAATAGTTTGATGGTCAATCCTACGATCGCCCGATGACTAAACTTCTAATCGCTGTCCACCACTTTTTTGACC